>CAZGIZ010000155.1:0-10333 GCA_964526655.1 uncultured Desulfobacteraceae bacterium
CCTGTTGTCAAGCCCCTGAATGTGAATGGATTCAATTAACAAGGCCGTTCTTATTAAAAATCTTACAATTATTACTCAAGCAATTGGTGCGAATATTCGATAATATTATTATGGGTTGCCCATTCATTCCTCAAGACTCGAACAGGAAAAGAAACAGTAGTGTAAATGATTAGCATTGTTCAAAAAAATTCAATTCTGGCGCTTTGGAAAAGCCTAAATAGCCTGGCGGCGTCTCCTGAAATCCTCCCGGATGAGGTACTCCTCTACTGGAGGGAAAAAATCCTATCAGCCACCCTTATCTCAGGGGTCCTGCTGGGAGTCTTGGCCTATATCCCGAGTGTCCGTCTCGCCTATAAGGAAGGGCTGTGGTGGGTGATTTTCCTGGACACAGGGGTCTATCTGTATGCGTTATGCATATTGCTCATGCGTAAAATACCTTTCATTGTTCGAGCGGTGAGTCTTTTGGCGATTTTTTACACCCTCGGGATCCTGTTTCTCATTTTTTTCGGTTTTTTTGCAGGGGGGCCGGTCTGGCTCTTTGCATTCCCTGTTATGACCGGCGTACTCCTGGGACTGAGACCCGCCATTATCGCACTTTCCATAAATGTTTTATCAATTGTAACCACAGGCTTTTTGGTCAACAAGGGGTATATTGTCTGGCCTCAAACCTACACCCATGGAACCGACGGGTGGCTGATGATAGTAACAAATTTTATTTTTTTAAGTGCCATCGCGTCAATTTCACTCGCAGTTTTGGTTGAAAGCCTGAAGGCATCCGTTGAAAAGGAGAAGGCAGCGAGCGCAAGGATGGAGGAAGACCAGAAGCTGCTGGTTGATATCAATGAGCAGCTCAGATTTCAGGTGGAAAAGAGAAAACAGATTGAGGCAGAGGCCACCCGCTTTGGAAGCCTTTTGGAAAGTTCACTCAATGAGATCTATCTTTTTGACGCGAGATCCCTTAAGTTTATTCAGGTAAATAAGGGGGCAAGGGAAAATTTGGGGTATAACATGGAGGAGCTCCATAATATGACCCCGATTGACATAAAGCCGGAATTCACAATCAATTCCTTCTCCGATCTCGTCAAACCCCTTAGATCCGGCGAAAAGGAATTAATCTCCCTCTCAACGGTACACCAGCGTAAGGATAAGTCCATTTATCCCATAGACATGAGACTTCAGCTTATGGAATTTGAAGATATCTCCATCTTTGTCGCCTTTGTCCTTGACGTTACCGACCGGAAAAAGGCCGAGGAGGAAAAGAGGAAGCTCGAAAGAAGGCTGCAACAGGCCCACAAGATGGAGGCCATCGGCACCCTTGCAGGGGGTATTGCCCATGATTTCAACAATATCCTATCAGCCATTATTGGATATACGGAGCTATCGAAACTCAAAATTGCGGATGATAATGAAATTTTATCATATCTTGAGGAGATAGACAAGGCGGGCAGCAGGGCAAAGGATCTGGTAAAACAGATTTTGACCTTCAGCCGCCAGACGGAGCAGGAGGTCAAACCTGTCAAGCCAAAAATAATAATAAAAGAGACCTTAAAGCTCATAAGGGCATCCCTGCCATCCACAATCCAGATCCATGACGATATCAAGAGCGATTCTCTTGTCATGGGGGATGCTACGAAGATCCATCAGGTCCTGATGAATCTCTTTACCAATGCAGGTCACGCAATGATTGAAAATGGAGGGATATTGGAGGTCCTTCTCGATGACGTGGAAATTGATCAATGGCACGCTGACATGCACCCCGATTTAAAACCAGGGTCCTATCTCAGATTGACTGTCAGCGATAATGGTTGCGGGATGACAAAGGGAATAATGGATCGCATATTTGATCCTTTCTTTACCACAAAAGAAAAGGGGGAAGGGAGCGGGATGGGCCTGTCTGTCGTCCATGGGATTGTAAAAAGTCATGGAGGCAGTATCCATGTATACAGTGAACCCCGAAAGGGCACGACCTTCAATATTTTCCTTCCGGTCATTGATATAATTTCCAAACAGAAAAAACCCGAGAAAAAGAATATCCCGGAAGGTTCGGAACGTGTCCTTCTGGTGGATGACGAAGAGGTCCTGGTTAATCTTGGAAGACAATCGCTGGAAAATCTTGGATACCATGTTACAACACAAACAAGCAGCCTTGAGGCCCTCGATATTTTCAGAGAAAGGCCCATGGACTTTGACATTATTATTACGGACCTGACCATGCCCAACCTTACAGGTGATAAATTGGCAATAAAGCTTCTTGAGATCCGTAAAGACATCCCGATTATATTATGTACGGGTTTTAGTGAGAAGATGAATAAGGAAATTGCGAGGAGGATAGGAATAAGGGCCTTTCTACAGAAGCCCTTTATAAGAAGTGAAATCGCGGAGGCCATACGTTCCGCGCTCTAAGGATAAGGCATTCCTCCTCTCCTCGGCTTCCTTGTTGTCCTGTTGATATGTGGCCCATAAAACATTTTTAACATTAATGGCGTTATCCCTTGATCATTCTTTTATCCTGTTACCTAATTGTGCTTAAATACTTTACTTTTACAACATTTTTCTGATAAAAATATATTCTATAGCATCGATTACATAGGGATCATAGATCATAATATGTTTTTAACCGAATAAACCTTTACGCAGATATGGAAATCTATCAGCCGGGACCATGTGAAGAAAAGGGAAAGGGGAAGAATTATGATACTTAAAAGGCTCTTGGGTGAAATCATGACGAGTCTCGGGTTTGTCACAAGGGAACAGGTTGAAGCTGCAATTAACAAGCAGCGATACATGATGAAAGAAATTACCCTCCCTGAAAGACTGGAACGGGTCAGCCTTGTCAGCGAGTCAAGGAAAAAAGCGGGAGGCTTTCCACCCCTCGGGCAAATATTGCTTGATATGGGTTTCGCTACAGAGGATCAGCTCAACGTGGCCCTGAAAAAGCAACGCAGCATGCTCGATATCTATAAAAAACTGGGAAGAGAAAAACTCGAAGCCGCAATCGAAATGGGTTCAATCGTTAACTCAACACTCAATCTTGTTGAGGTCCTGGCGATTATCATGGAGCATGTCAACCGATTAACAGGCTCTGTGGCAAGCACCTTAATGCTTCGTGACACCAAGACCAACGAACTGGTCTTTAGCGTACCGACAGGACCCAAGGCTGGTGATTTAATGGATGTGCGTCTTCCGCCTGGAAAGGGAATCGCCGGTTGGGTGGCGAAACACGAAAAACCCCTGTTAATATCTGATGCGGAAAACGACCCACGGTTTTATCCTGAAATTGACAAAATTAGCGGACTGAAGACGAAATCCATTCTCTGCGTCCCCCTTAAGGCAAAGTCTACATTGATCGGGGTCTTGGAAGTAATCAACAAACAAGACGAAACAGCCTTTACCGAAGAGGATGCGCTTTTGCTGGGAATTTTTTCAAGCCAGGCAGCAATGGCCATTGAAAACGCGAGACTCTATGAGGAACTTAAGGCCCGGCTGGACGAAGAAAGGCAGTTCCAAAAGAGGATGATGGAATCAGAGAAATTAAAGGCCCTGGGCCAGATGGCATCGGGTGTGGCCCATGATTTCAACAACATACTCAGTGCCATCATAGGATATGCCGAAATAGCCCTCTTGGATATCCCGGATAAAAATGAATCTCGACAAAGCATAGAACAGGTCCTAAAGGCAAGCCACAGGGCCAAGGAACTGGTCAATCAGATCCTCGCCTTCAGTCGCCAGAGCGTCAAGGAACCAAGGCCCCTGAAAATCAGCCCCATTGTCAAGGAGGTATTAAAACTATTAAAAGCCTCCATACCCCTAACCATCGATTTTCAGCAGGACATTTCCATGGAAAGAGGAATGGTACTGGCAGACCCCACAGAGGTTCATCAGGTCTTAATGAACCTATGCACAAACGCCTATCAGGCCCTTTCGGGAAAAGCGGGAGAAATAAAAGTGAGCCTGGATACTGTGGAAATAGGAACTGAAAAGAGGACAAGAGGTCTCAACCTTAATCCGGGCCCCTATGTTAAATTATCGGTGCAGGACAACGGACACGGGATAGAACCGGATATTATGGAGCGGATCTTTGAACCCTATTTCACCACAAAGGAGAAAGGCGTCGGGACAGGAATGGGTCTGGCAGTGGTCCACGGGATTGTCGATAGCCTGGGAGGCGCCATCAGCGTAACGAGCGAGCCCGGCAAAGGGTCGCGTTTTGACGTGTTCCTACCAAGGATTGACATGGAAATCGAAGCAATCGAGGAACCTGTCGAACCCCTTCTTAAAGGAAGTGAAAGCATCCTTTTTGTGGATGACGAAGAGGTCTTGGCGCAGTTGGGAAAAGAGATGCTGGAACGCCTTGGTTACAGGGTGGAGTGTAGGACTAGTCCGATCGAGGCCCTTGAGGCCTTCCGGGCAGACCCCTCTAAATTTGACCTTGTCATCACGGATATGACAATGCAGAACATGAGAGGGGATGAACTCGCCAAGGAATTGATGGGTATCAGAAAGGACCTTCCTATTATTCTGTGCACAGGATTCAGCGTGGCTATCACGGAAAAGAAGGCAAAGAAGATAGGGATCCGTGAGTTTGCCATGAAGCCATATGTGATGAGGGATCTGGCCGAGACAATCCGAAAAGTCCTGGATGAAGACTGATCCCACGGGATGGGATTGATGGGCTACGGGAGTCTATATAATAGCCCCCAGTCGGATTGACAGGAAATGGATAATAAAATGAGGAAAATAATAACCCCTTTTCTGATGTGTATCCTGCTCCTACAGGGGTGTTCTATCATGATATCAAAAGAGAGAGAGTGGAGGAGAACAGAGATCTATTCAAAGGCGAAGGTTGGGGCCACGAGATCTGAGATGATCAAAATCCTCGGGGAACCTTTCAAGCGAGAGGAGGGAAACGTGGATCATTTCAATGTAAGTATCCCCAATTACAGTGATCCGGTCTTTCACGCCGTGATGGATATCGCCTTCCTCGGTTTCTGGGAGTTCCTGGCTACTCCCTACGAGCTGGCATCCGCCCCTGAGTACAATGCCACCTGGGTCGTTACCTATGATGACAATGATAGAGTCGTCAGTATTGTGGATAAGAACCTGCCGGAAATACATCACTCCGGGAAATAATTCTCTTATCACCTGATCCTTAATCTGCCTCCCAGGTGGTCCCCCCTGTCTTTTCCTTCATATCCCATTATATCTCAGAATCATCATGGTAATGTCATCGGCCTGCGGGACTCCTTCGGAAAAAATCCGGACCCGGTCCATAACTCCGGAGACCAGGTCCTCGATAGGACTCTCCTTCAGATCATCGAGGGCCTGTTCCAGCCTTTTCTCTGAAAAGAGTTCCTCCGCTGCGTTCGTGGCTTCAGTGACTCCATCAGTGTATATATATAGCGTATCTCCTTTATGGAGATTGATTCTCTTTGAGAAGTAGTTAAAGTCCTCCATCACACCGAGGGCCATGCCCTCGGTGGACTCCAGGGGTTCGATCCCCCCGGCGCCCCTTATGAAGTATGGCGGATTGTGGCCGCCGTTGCAATAGGCCAGGGACCCTGTGCGGATATTGAGAATCCCCAGGAATAGTGTAACGAACATCATGGATGGGTTATCGATGGACAGATCCTGGTTGACACGGGTGAGGACCATCTCAGGGGTCAATCCCTGGGTCGCCTTTGTCTTTATCATCGTCTTAGTAACTGCCATGAAGAGCGAGGCTGGTACCCCTTTGCCCGAGACATCGCCCACCGTAAAGCAGAGATGATCCTCATCCATGAAGAAGAAGTCATACAGGTCACCCCCCACCTCCCTGGCCGGTTCAATAGTAGCGTAGAGATCGAATTCCGGCCTCTCCGGAAAGGCCGGAAAGATCTTGGGCAGAATGCCCATCTGGATCTCATGGGCGATCCTTAGTTCACTCTCGATCCTTTCCCTGGCCGCCGTTGTCTCTGTGAGTTCCCTGATATAGGTTTTTAATGAACTCTTCATGGAATCAAAGGCCCCGGCCAGTCGGCCTACCTCATCCTTCGACTTGATCGGGGGAAGCGTCACGTCAAGGTTGCCGCCGGAGATCTCTTCCGCGGTTCTGGTCAAGGCCCTTAGAGGACCTGTGATTGTGCGCGCGATGAGCACAATGACGATCATGATGAAAAAAAATCCCCCAAGGCTGATGCCAAGTACCATGCGGTTCAATCTGGTCACATCGGCCATCAGTTCATCCTGGGGAAAAAGGACTCCAATGGCCCAGCCGTTTGAGGGAAGCGGGGCATAGGCCAGCCAGCAACTTTTCCCCGTCATGAGGCTGTTGCACCGCACAAAACCCGTTTTCCCGCGGATCATATCCCTTCCGATCTCCCTAAGGTGCTTGTCTCCCCTTGCCTCGGCAAGGCTGAAAATGGTCTCGTTCATAATCAACTGTTGATCGGGGTGGGTGACAAAGGTCCCGTTTTTCGTTATCAGGAATCCATAACCTGTCTTTGCGATCTTGATCCCGGCCACGGTCTCCTGGAGCCAGGAAAGGGAGATGTCTGCGGTAATAACCCCGGCAAAGATCTTTTTGCCGGAATCTATCCTGTAGAATGGGACCGCATAGGTGGACATCAGGATATTGCCCGCGTCTTCATCGAAATAGGGTTCAATCCAGGCGGGGCGATCAAGCTCTTTCGGGATCTGATACCAGTCCCAAAAAAAATAGTCGTAGGTGATACGGGTAAACCGGATCTTATCTTTTTCCCTGTAGCAATAGGGGGCGAAACCCTTTGAGTCCGGTTTGTGGCCATAGGGCTCAAAGGCAATAGTCGCGCCGTATATTTCGGGATTGCTCATGACTGCCGATTCGATTAGAGCGGTTAG
Source organism: uncultured Desulfobacteraceae bacterium (assembly GCA_964526655.1). Taxonomy (GTDB): domain Bacteria; phylum Desulfobacterota; class DSM-4660; order Desulfatiglandales; family HGW-15; genus CAZGIZ01. Next base: position 6,856 of record CAZGIZ010000155.1, read on the forward strand.
GTCTCTTTCTTTATCAGAGAATTTATCAATGAACGGTGATAGATTCGCCGGGACCTTTTCCGTGGCACGAAGAACGGAATCGATCCTGTTGACAGTAGCCTTAGTCAACTGGATGGCGTTTTCCTCGATCTTATCTGTAATAAGCCGGCGTGAGAAATAGTAATTATAGCTGAGGATCAATAGCAATATCAGGGTAATGCTCATGAGGACCAGAGCCGCAAGCTTAAAGGCAAGACCTCTGTTTCTTCTAAGGAACATAGACCTGTTTATAAAAGATGTTAATATCCGGAATACTGTTGATAAGACCATTCTCCTTTAATCCCTTTGCCACCCTGTTGAAATCCTCTGGCACAAGTTTGCCAACAACTATTCGAGCATCCTCCGGGATCATCAAATCCCTCATCCTGGAAAGCATCCACCTCTGATGGACCCGGGTCGCGGGGATATGTTCTTTTTTGAGGTTTTTCATCACGATGTCAAGGGCCTCTTCAGGGTGGGCGAATGCATACATCCAGCCTTCAATGGATGCCCTCACAAAGGCCTTGCAGAGATCAGGATCACGTTCCAATGTATCCTCAAGGGCATAGATGCCGTCTTCAGGAAAATTGAGGTCGTGTTCGTTGAAAAAAAAGGTGGTCAACTCATCGGGATCAATTCCCGCATTCAGGATGGTGTGGTATTCATTGTACCACATGGCTGATGCCGCATCCACCCCGTCCCTGAGAAAGAGATTGACGGAGTATGATTGATGGACGGTTTTTACATTGAGGTGATATTTCTTGAAAAAGGCCTTGGGCTGGATCTGAAAGACGGGGTCCCAGAGTCCCACCTTCTTTCCATTAAGGTCCTCCGGTCTGAGTATCCCCCTGTCCTTTTTGGCTACCAGCATTAGAGCGGAACGCTGCAGCATCTGGGCTATGTTCACGACCTTCACTCCCTGGTCTCTCATCTGCAGGGCCGAGGACAACCACAGGGTAGCAAAATCGGCCTTGTGGTCCTTGAGAAAGTCAGAGGAAGGCCTGCCCGGGCCCCCGGTATGGATGGTAAGCTCCATCCCGTATCTCTCATAGATCCCTTTTTCAAGTGCGAGATAGTATCCTGCAAATTGCGCCTGTGGGACCCACTGAGGAATCAGGGAGGCCTTTTTATAGGTATCTTCTGCGCAGGCCTCCCCGTAAATGAAAATTAAAGAGACAGAAATGAAAAGAATATATTTCAATCTTTGGGTCCAGCTAAATCGATTGTGAGAAAATGAAACCATCTTCAGTCTGTTGAACCTTTATTGATCCATATCATAGGATTCCTGACAGGCATAAAACTATGGCCGGAGAGTAATGGTCAGGATATTTTGTTCCCCATCCCGGCGATACCTGATTTTATCCGCCATTTTATGCATAAAAAAGACCCCCAGACCCCCGATCTCACGATCTTCAACCGATGAGGTCACATCGGGCGCCGGCAACTCGCTGATATCAAAGGGAATCCCAGAGTCCAGTATCGTAAGAACCAAAGAGCCTTCAGCATCATTATCACACCGTACCTCCACCTCCCCGGTCTCTTCGGGATATGCGTAATTGATAATATTGACCAGTGCCTCCTCCAGTGCAAGCTGAACCTGAAAGAGTCTCTTGCCGGTCAGCCCCTGCTCCTCAGCATAATCCGACACGAATTGAATCAGGTCTTCTAAGTGTTCGAGTTTGGCAGGACGTTTAATGTTGGGCATGGGGAAATCTCAAATAGCCTCTGTTGTCTGTTTCTTAATATCGTTCATTGCGGATTCCAGTTTGGCATAGACAGGCGCACCCAATAAAATATACGTAAAAGGCCCTATCCGATCTCCCTGTCGTCCCTGTCCCAGTACCATTCAGGAAGACAGTCCCGCCACTCAATCCCCCTGCTCGTAAGGACCTTCCACCATTCCTTGCCCCCGTGCATCAATTCCTTCCAGGTCTTAAAATTGTAGTCCTTCATCCAGCGTGGCGCGAACTCTTCAATCACCCTGTCCTGGAGATCCAGGGGCGGATTACTGATGTCCTTGGGATCAACGGCCTGTCTGACTTCGTCATAGATCTTTCCATAATTGGGTCCGAATTCGGGCCCTGTAAGCCCCATGACGCTCAGGCTCCCGATATTGGCGGTGTACTGCCCGTTGTCGATGGCTGTCCTCTGGCTGGCTACCCAGTGCTCCCACGCCTTGTACTCCCCGGACTCGTACTTGCCCATGGGGTGCTCCGGATCCCACTGGATCAGGAACTCGAAATAACTGGTGTGGCCCATGTCCGTCATCTGGATCCAGCCTTCTTCCCCATATTCATCAACCAGGGGCGGCGTGAACCGGGCCTCCTTCTCCCGGAGGAGGGTCTTGCCCCTGGCAAAGGAGTGCTCAAGGGTCTCAACAACAAACTCCACCGAGACATATCCGCCAGCGGGCCACCACATGCCCGCGGAATCGGCGTTTTTAATCCAGGACTGGTCCGATTGCCTGGTCCTGCCTAACTGCCCGCCCAACTCTTCCATGATCTGCATCAGGACCTTTTCCTCATACTCAAGCTGTTTCTCGCTCGTATATCCGATCAAGAGGACGCGGCAGATGGACGAGGTCGCCCTGCCTTCCCTGATCTTTTTCTCGTCCGGTTCCCACTTGCTCCAGAAATCCTCCCTTGACCTGGACTTTGCCCTGTAGCGCCATATGGTGGGCACCCTCATGACCGCCGCCCCGATCTCACAGCGTGATATCTCCCTCATGGCCTTCTGCATCGCCTCCTCGGAGGGCATCCTGAAATTATACCATTTGATCCTGTTTTCAGGGAACTGGAGCGTGCTGAGCATGCCCCTCTCAACAGGTACCATCTTTTCAGGCAGGAACAGAGGGTGCATCTTGATGGCCATCTTTGTTATGATCCCGACCTTGCCCCACCACCCCAGATAGCCGCGCAATAGTCCTCTCAGGTCCGGGCCTGGACCCTCACCCCAGTAGGGGTCGTCCGTGCTGGTCAGAGATCCGAGGGTGATGACCTCTCCGTCTGGCAATACCCACTCCACGCCCAAGATGCGCCGTGTGGCTAATCCCAGGCGGTAGTTGAGGGGAGAATAGTTACAGGTCAGCATATTTCCGATAACCGCGGCCTGGCTCCCCCCGCCCGGCGTCATGGTATAAAGCCCCCTCTCCTGGGCCTCCGCCTGTAGCGGGGAATGGATAAGTCCGGGACCCACAACAGCCACCATGTGCCTCTCGTCCCATTCAAGACCCCGCATCCGTGACAGGTCTATTGACACATGAAAGGGCACCTTGCCGCCGCAATGGACCCCCCAGAAGGAACCAATTGGCGTGTAGGGGAGGTGATAGCGGAAACATACCTTTACAATCTTCTGGACCTCATCCGTGCATTTGGGCATTACCACCACACCCGGGGGCTGTTGTCCCCGCTGGTAGATACAGTCATGGATTTCGCCGCCCTTTACGTAGCTTTCCGTGATG
>CAZGIZ010000156.1:0-5349 GCA_964526655.1 uncultured Desulfobacteraceae bacterium
ACCCACTCATTCCCTTCTAATCGGGCCCTGGTCTTAGTCTGTGATCCCTTAAGCCTCATGTCTTCCACTGCCCCCCCTCCATGAGGCTCTGTAATAGCGCTACATACAACGAAAGGTTCTTTCCCTAACATACCATCTGCAATTTTTTTCATAACGGCTTCGTTAGGTGTGGGCAACATTGTGGAGGCCACCGCCCAGCCGGATATAAAGCCTGTTTCGGCCAGGCCGTGATCGCCCCTGGCTACCTCCAGGACGATAGCACCTGTCTCTACCATCGACCGATCATCGTGTCCACCAAATGGCGCTGGCACTTGTGCCGCCTGCAAACCTAAATCAATCCATAGCTCCTGAAAAAGATCATGAACAATTGTTTTCTCTTTTCTTTCCGTCCAGTCCCATAAATCATCAAACTCGGCTTCATGTGGTATTACCTTCTCGTTTACAAACCTCCTTAAGCTATCAGCGTACATCTTCACTTCGTCTCTGATAAGATGATCAGGTCTTAAGAACATATCACTTGCCGTTGACTTTTGAGCCATGGTTACACCTCCAATTTTTATTTTATGATAAGAAGTCCCTTTTTTAGAAACAGAAAATAAGTGATTTCGCCTTGTGTGTCAATGATGAAATCGACATATTATGCGGCGGCTCTTCCCTTTAGACCGACCTGCCTATCTGCAGGCAGGGAACAGAGCGAGGGGGATGTCCGGTCTGAGCCGTTGCGGGTGGGAGTCCTTGAAGGTCTTTTTTCAGGAGATTTTTGGGAGACTTCCTGTCGATTGACAAACCATATGAATTTCTCTACACTTCAGTTCTCAAAAAGGAACTTTATGTCACCACACCTGCTCGCTCTTGTTATTTGGAGTGATTTGGCGGGCAAAGGGTATTTTCTCGGGAATTATGCAGACCTGAGGAGGACATTAAATGAAAACTTCCAAACCGGTTCCATTACAAACAGATGTTCTTCCAGAGCTAATGCCGCTATCCAAGATACTCGGCCGTATCAGACCGGTCTGGAAGAACAGGGGTTTAGTGACCAAAGTCAAGTGTCTTCTTGAAGTGGATTTGGGCTGTGCCTGCCAAAAACTCTTTAATGCCACGATGAAAGATATGAGAGAGAAGACCTTGATGGTTGGCATGGAGTCCATTCACAGGGCAATTATCCTAAACGGCCTACCCCGGATCACCGATCAACAATCACTCAAATATTATCCGATCTCTCATTTGATTGAGCTCTCCCATGTTTTAGGTTTACTCTCAAGGGAGGAGCAAAAGACTCTTTTACGATGTTCCGAGATCGTCTGCGATATAGCTCAAGAAGACGGTGACCGGGGAATTGATAAAGAAGATGCCCTATTTCTCTTTGGATCCTGTGTGACATATGTTCTGGGAAAGGAGCCGTTGCAAATCCCGACGACCTTTGAGAAAAAGAAAAGCGATAGCGCCGGGGACCGATATGCGGCTCCTCGTGAACCCCGAAACCCGACAGGAGACGGCGGACCGGTTGAGAAATTGCGTTTATTGGAGGCGATTCTTGACTCCATACCCGAAATGATCTCATATCATGACTGCGACTTGAATGTCCTTTGGGCAAACAAGGCGCAAGGAGACTCTGCGGGGCTGAGTCGCGAGGATATTATCGGAAGATATTTCTATGAGATCGCCTGTAGATCTGAGAAACCCTGCGATGACTGCCCGGTATGGAAGGGACATACTGTTTGCGACACACAAAAAACCGAAAAGATTGAGAACAGACTTCACAACGGAAGACTTTACTATACAAGATCCTTCCCGGTTCTGGACAATGGCATTCATCTCCCGGGGCGACTGGTGGTGGTCCAGGACATTACCAACTTCGAATATCGATATGGTGTAAATGAGGCCTTGAATCTGATATCAGAGGCCTTTTCCTCTTCCCGGGGTCTCCAGTTAATTTGTGAAAAACTTCTGGAAATAATCACCTCGCAATTTAATTACCCGACCGGCGCAATAACCCTCTATGATGAAAAATCAAATGAAATAGTTGTCATAGGAACGGTGGATGGTTCGGGCAGACTCGCCCCATTTGGCAAACGACAACCTCTTTCCCGGACCTTTACCGGATGTGTCCTTGAGGATAGCAAAGTCATAAACATCAGCAGCTTGGGCAAAACACCTGAATTTGGCGGATATGTGCTCAAAAAAGCGGGGGCCGAGACTGTAATAGCCATACCCCTGAATGCCGAGGGCAAAACCATAGGCGCCTTGATTCTTGCAGACTTTGTAGAGCGCCTCGACGCCGGTTTAATAGTGGATGCCCTGCAGGCGGTCGCGAATCGCCTGGGGGTAGAGATCCTTCGAAAACAGGCAGAGGAAACCCTGAGGCGAGAGCGGAATTTTACAACCGCTGTCCTGAATAACGCCGGCTCGCTTATATTGGTTGTTGATAAGGAGGGACGGATTGTCCGCTTTAATAAGACCTGTGAACGCCTGACAGGATACTCCCATGCTGAACTGAGAGGTCGATACCTTTGGGAATGCCTCATTCCTCCCGAGGAAAAGGATATTTTCCTGAACCTCTTTCCCTTCAATAGAGAGAAAATGCGAAAGCTTCCATCCAACTTTGAGAACAACTGGGTTACAAAAGAGGGACAAAGGCGGCTCATTTCATGGTCAAATACAATTATGGGAGATGGAAAGACGACTGAAATACACATAGTATCAATTGGGATTGACATTACCGATAAGCGAAAGATGGAGAAAGAGGCCGAACTTAGACAAAGGCAACTAATACAGGCCGATAAAATGGCATCACTGGGAGTCCTCGTCTCCGGAGTGGCCCATGAAATCAATAATCCTAATAATTTCATTATGATGAACACACCCATCCTTAGAAAGGCCTGTGAAGATATCGCACCGATTCTTGAAAAATACGCTGCCGAGAATGGTGATTTTACCATGGCAGGGCTCCCCTATTCGGAAATGTGCAGTCATATTCCGGCACTTTTTGACGGTATTCAAGATGGGTCAGAAAGAATTGGACAGATTGTAATGAACCTTAAAGACTATTCCAGGGAAGACGTTTCTAATATTTCACAGGATGTAAACCTTAACAAGGCCGTCGAGGCGGCGTTGAGGCTTCTGTCAAACCAGATAAAGATATCGACGGAGTTCATTTCTGTGACATACAGTGAAATTTTACCCCCTGTAAAGGGAAGTCTCCAGCGTCTGGAACAGGTAATTATCAATCTCGTGCAGAATGCCTGTCAGGCCCTCCCAGATCATGATAAGGGCATCGATATCAGGACGTTTTATGATAGAAAAAGGGGTGAGGTCGTGGTACGCATCAAGGACGAAGGGATCGGGATCGAGGAGGCACACATTGGCAAAATTCTTGATCCCTTTTTCACGACCAAGCGAGATAATGGAGGAACGGGACTTGGATTGTCTGTTTGTGCAGGCATCGTGAAGGAGCACAATGGACGATTGGATTTCTCGTCAAAACCTGGCGAAGGGACCACTGTGTGTCTTGTGTTGCCCGCAGTGGCAGAGTGACTCCATCGGGCATACATCCGCTGTTTCATTTTCAACCTGCTTAAAACTTTCATAATTATAGGCAACGTCCCAAATAGGTAGTCATGCCCGCGTATGCGGGTATACAGAGAAGTTTTTTAAACCATGTGGATTCCCTCTTTTCCACACTCCGTGCCAATGCCGTTAACTTAAGGGAAATTGGGTTCCCAATACAGTCACCCCGGCGAATGCCGGTGTCCAGAAAATAGCGAAAAGACTGGATTCCGGCCTCCGCCGGAATGACGTGCAAGGCTTCAACGTCAGAATCGAGGAGCTTAAGTTAATGACATTGCCTCCGTGCCATGGCTACTGCGGGAGACGGGCGCGAGAATGACTTTAAACAGGATGTCTACTTAGTCGAGTCGTCCACGATAGTATGACATAAATCACTAATTTATGGAGTTTCCCGTTGAACATCTTTTCCAAAGGGAGCAGGGCCAATGAGCAGCAATAAAAAAGGGAGGTGTCCTCTTCATCCCATTCTTATCGTGGATGACGAGGCTCACGCCCTAAAGAGCTTTGAATTGACTTTACGCTCCAATGGATTCGATCACATCATCGCATGCCCTGACAGTAAAAAGGTCTTTGACTTATTAGAGGAGCAGGAAATCGAATTGATCCTTCTCGATATATTAATGCCTGGGCTTTCGGGTGAAGATATCCTTTGCCAAGTGGTTCGAGATTTTCCAAAAATACCGGTCATTATGGTGACCGGTATCAATGAGGTGGAAACAGCGGTGAGGTGCATGCGGGAGGGCGCCTTTGATTATATTTTAAAGCCCGTTGATAAAGAACAGCTTCTGGCAAGTGCCCGCAGGGCAGTTGAGGTAAGGCAACTGCGACGTGAAAACATTAATTTAACCAGACGATTCTTTTCCGAATCACTGGAACACCCCGAGAGTTTCTCAAAGATCATAACGCGTAGCCATAAGATGCGAAAGATCTTTCAGTATTGTGAGGCTGTTGCGATGGGTGATTATCCCATGTTGATAACAGGAGAAACCGGGGTGGGCAAGGAGTTGCTCGCAGAAGCCATCCATGACCTCAGTGGACGGGAGGGGGCTTTTGTCGCCGTGGATATAGCCGGGCTGGATGACAATATCTTCTCTGATACCCTCTTCGGGCATACAAAGGGGGCCTTTACAGGCGCCGATCACGTCAGGCAGGGTCTAATCGAAAAGGCTTCTGCAGGGACCCTTTTCCTGGATGAGATCGGAGACCTGAGGCCGGCGTCGCAGGTGAAATTCCTGCGACTCCTGGATAAAAAGGAATACCTCCCTTTGGGGTCTGATATAGCCAAGCCGGCCCATGTGAGATTCCTGTTCGCCACCAATAAGGATCTAAGGATCCTCAAAGAAATTGACGCCTTTCGGGATGACCTCTTTTATCGAATTAATACTCACCACGTTCATATCCCTCCCCTGCGGGAGAGATTGGAAGATATTCCTGTCCTCTTTGAGTACTTTCTTGATATGGCATGCCGGGAATTTAAGCAGAAGAGACCAGCCTATGATCGAGGATTGATAACGCTCTTACAAAATTATCAGTATCCCGGGAACCTGCGGGAACTGAAAGCCATGATCTTTGACGCTGTCGGGAGAAACAAATCCAATAGGATCTCTCTGGAATCCTTTAAAGAATCAATACAGGGCATTGAGGAGCGTGATTCACTCAGTCTACACTCACCGTCTCTACCGGGTGAATCTTGGGCGGGACAATTGACTCATATCCCGACCCTCAAAGAGGTTTCCCGGACATTAATTCAGGAGGCCCTGAAGCGGGCCAACAACAACCAGC
>CAZGIZ010000156.1:5359-10303 GCA_964526655.1 uncultured Desulfobacteraceae bacterium
CAACCAGCGAGTAGCGGCCCTAATGTTAGGCATAACTCCCCAGGCCTTAAACCAGCGGTTAAAAAAAATTCGATGACGTCCATCCTGCCGGACCTGCCATCCCCCTTTTTCATGAATGCGATTATCAAAATTTCTTTATATATAAAGTTTTATTGATATGATGCGCTCACAGCCGTTATTCACTACATGCGGTGGCTCCATATGATGTGAGATCAAGATTTCTTAACCCGATTTTAACACCATCAGAAATCCTATTGAAAATGATAAATATATTAATATCAATAAGTTTTGTCCTTTATTAACCGATGGCACACATTTCGCAGTTATTCCGGTCATTTTTAACGGTGCGCTTACAACTAATTTTTGCCGACAACCAAAGGGCATCGTTTCAAGATTATCCTTACCTATAGAAAAAATCTTCAAATTTGCGGAACATATAATATGGACAATTGATGGTAATGAAACAATAACGTATCAGGTATGCTGCCTTCAGCACCGGATGATGAGTATCTTTTTGAGGGATGCTATGCATGAGGATATAACAGTCGAAATACCTTGCGATGGTATATGCCATTCAAGGGATCCCACCAACGAAACTGAAATATCACATCTGTTAATGTATTTTAATCTATTTACTAAAATCATAACACATTCAAAGGAGGTTTAAAAATGAGGCCACTGACACAAGATCTTTCCATATACAATAAATTGAATCTTGAGTACCCGCCCGTGGGTATCAAGTACGAGTTTCACAGGCCGGAGGGAATGGAACAGGGCGATAAGAGTCTGGCTTTCTGTGAAATGATCAAAGAAGCACAGCAGAGAGGCACCCCCTTTTATTTCACCAAGGAAAACGAGAACTGTTTTGGGACCATAGGCCTTGGGATGATGGAAGCACCCCCAAATTTAGAAGCCGGCCACTTGGGAGTCAAGTTCGAAATATTTCAGGACGCGCGTGCCAATAGCCATCTCTATCAATTTCTTCCCAAAATGGAGAAGGGCACGGTTAACTATGTTGCTCTTTCCGCATTAGATAAACTTACTTTCGATCCAGATCTCCTGGTCATTATGGCCAAACCCAGTCAGGCCGAAATCGTGCTGAGGGCCATGAGCTATTCCACGGGGGAGATCTGGGAGACTAAAAAGACGGGCGTGCTGGGCTGTTCCTGGCTTCTTATTTATCCATATAAAAGCGGCAAAGTGAATTATACTCCTACCGGGTTGTCATTCGGAATGAAGGCACACCAGGTCTTTCCGGAGGGATACATTCTGATCAGTATCCCATTTCAAAAAATACCAATGGTAACACAGAATCTGAAAGAGATGAAATGGAAAGTTCCTTCCTTCACGGAAACCAGGGAGGAGTTTCTGCAGATAAAGCAAAGATTAATGGGCGAGATAATCCAGGAATCGGAAAATCCCTAAACAGGCAAAACCAACATCGGAAAGATCATCCTCGCAGGGTGCGATCTTAGAAGGGGAACAATTAATCTTTTTGTTGAGAGGAGGCGTAAGGTGTCCAAGCAAAAATATTTTTCACTTGAGCAGAATTATAACGACGTCATAAGCCGGGCCGTGGATGAATGCATTCTATGCGGGGAATGTGTGAACCATTGTCTCACCTATCCACTATCTTCGTTAAAGGATAAGGCCCCAGAGGATATGATGCAGGAGATGATAGATTTCTTAAAGGACGGGACCTTCACTGAGGATGTTTACCTTAAGGCATTTGGTTGCGCCGGGTGCGGATATTGTTCAGATTCCTGCCCCCAAGAAATCGATCCCCTACTCCTCCATGAGGCGACAAAAATTGAGTTATTAAGACAAGGGAAAGAAGCGCCGGAAGTTATGAATTTTGTCCTTCCCGGACAAAAAATGAACCTGTATGAAATTCTTTCCTCTCTTCAGATGAAACCTACTGAAGCAAGATGGTTAAAGAAACCACCCGCAAACCCGCAAAAAACTGAAAACTTGATTTTTCTGGGATGTTCTCCAGTTGCGCTCCCTGATAAGATTTTTCATTTCCTGGATATCCTGGAAAGAATGGGGACTGACTTTGTTGCCCTGGCAGGAGGAGAGCTCTGCTGTGGTACCAGCTTTTGTCCAGCGGCCGGTAAGGTCAAGGAGTCAGAAGAAATGGCCCGGGAGTTGATCGACAATATTAAGGCCTTTTCTCCAGAAAGGGTGATCCTTTTCTGTAACGGTTGTTATCGTCAGTTTACGGAGTTCTTTCCCAGTTTTCTCGACTTGGACTTGGAGGTCCAGCATTATACCCAGTTCTTTCTCGATAATCTGGAAAAGTTAAAGTTTACAAAACCTTTGGATAAAAAAGTGTTTTTGTATAAGTCCTGCATGACTCGTCGTACCCAGTTAACTGATTCGGCAAAAAAGCTCCTGGAGGCAATTCCGGGGGTTGAGCTGGTGGACCCGACGCTCGGTGAGGATAAATTCCTTTGCTGCGGGGGAATAGCAAATATGACAAATCCACCGCTGGGACAACAACTGGGGAATATCATGGTTGAAGAGATCCTGAAAATAAATTCCGATTATATCGCAAATACCTGTTCATTCTGCCGGTTGAGCTTTTACCCCTACGAAAAACAATATTCATTTGAGGTGAAAGATATCGCTACCATAGTGGACGAGGCCATGGGAGGGAGGGAATACGAAGATAAATTGAAGACCTATTGGGGCTGTGAAAGCGTGGATGAAATAATAGAAAAATCGAGGGAAAATTTTGAGGCCAACGGATATTCGATGGAAGAAATGAGACATGTAATTCCAATGCTCTTCCATCTGCCTAGTTAGCCGAATGGACAACGAATCATATGTTGAACAATCAATTTTAATGAGGGAGGAACTATTATGAAGATTTCCGTGCGCTTATTGATAACAATGGTAGTTGTTGCACTTTTAATGCTCTGTGCTTCAGGTTTTGCTGAAGCGGCATCAAGTCCGGGAAAACCCCTAACATTGATACAAGCTACTTGGGGGCCAACAAAGATGCCGCCCCCGATAAACTGGGATCCATTCGATTTCACCCTTAACTCTTGGATGGACACCATTGAAGAACAAACCGAAGGCCGGGTGAAGTTCAAACGTTACCCGGCAGAGACCCTGGTGAAAGTGACGGATCAGTGGGATGCGACCGTGGCAGGCATTTGCGACGTCGGTTTGGTAGGCGTTCCCATGGTCCATGGGCAGTTCCCCATGACGGCCGCCCTGCGGCTGCCCGGTTTTTTTGAAAATGCCACACAGGGTTGCATGGTTCGTCAGACGCTTCTTGAGGAAGGTTACCTTGCTCCCGAATGGGCTGGGGTCAAGGTCCTGTGGATGTCAAATAACGCGCCATGGGATATAAGCTGCAGGAAAAAGCAAATTCGAACAATGGAAGACCTGAAGGGGCTAAAGGTGGCTTGTATTGGTGAGCCTGAAATTTCATTCATAAAGGCCCTGGGAGCTATCCCCGTAGGAATGCACCCAACAGAATTTTACATTGCCCTGGAAAGAGGCACCGTAGATGCGGCCTGGATGGATATCAACGGCCAGGTCTCGTTCAACCTATACCAGAAGGCCCCTTATATCACACGGATTCCAGGCAACAGCAACGGGGGCAATGTAACGGTCATGAATATTGATAAATATAACAGTCTCCCCGCTGACATTAAAACAATATTTGATAAGAACAGCGGCTTACTGTGGTCAATAATGGGCGGCAGGCGTTTTGACTATAACTATGATAAATGCGTGTCATTCCTTAATGATCGAAAGGATGTTCCCCCCGTCTACGTCCTCCCACCTGATGAGCGGGCTAGATGGTATAAGCAGGCGGAGCCCTTTATCGAAAAAGCGGCAGCAGACCTGGAGGCAAAGGGGATGCCGGCCAGGAAGATGTTTAAAAGAGCCCATGAACTCGTAGAAATATATAAGGAGCGGGGCTTTTAAGGAGGCATCGGATGCTATCATCAATAAAGAGCGCAGCCGGCTTTCTGGAGAAACATACGAATAGATTTTTTCATGTCCTGGGGGTGTTCAGCGCGATCGGGCTTGTTGCAATGATGATGATTACGGTGGTGGATGCCACCGGGAGGCGTTTTTTTGCATTCACGATTTACGGTGGTTATGAAGCTGTATCCTTTATATTGTCCGGCGTCTTCTTCTTCTCTTTATGCTACTGCACGGCTAAAAAAGGCCATTTTGCAATCGATGTCATGACGTCACGCTTTTCACCAGGAGTTCGAGTATGGATCATCACCATAATGAACCTTGTATCTGCACTCATGTGTTGGATACTGGCCTCCCAGCTTGTGGCCCTTGCGATGAAGTTAAAGACAAACAATCTCACGGGAGCGCAATTAACCTTTGTGCCCACATACATCCTTGCATTAGTGGGGGCCTTTTGTCTGTTTATGACCGGCTGGGGATTTTTTGTACAATTCATCAGCATGCTGGTCAAGGTCATAGAGGGAAATAACTCCGCGTAGAGAGATGTTGATAGCTTCTTGTGACAGTCTATTGGGGACGTAGAGGTGTTTGAAATAAGCAACACATAGCCTCTTGAAAAAGTGGTCAATGTAAAAGGGGGCTCGCGGAAATCGATATAGAAGGTCTAAGGTCTAAGGTATAAAGTTTTGAAGTTTTTCCCTGAACCCTAAACCTTAGACCCTATGCCTGTTCTTCTGGCTTTCGCCCCTGAAAAGAAAATGCTGAGCCCCCATAGATTTAAGAGACCTGAATAGTTACGAAAAAAATACCTCATTTATCTGAACAGGCGGTTGATTATGGAACTGAGTCCGGTCAGCATCGGTTTAATCTGTTGGGCTTTACTTTTGCTATTCTTGTTTCTGGAGATGCCCGCAGGCATAGCCCTGCTTCTGGTTAGCTTTTTGGGCATCTGGTGGATACGAGACTTATCCGCAGCCTTTCATATTATTGCCAGAATCG
>CAZGIZ010000157.1:0-10241 GCA_964526655.1 uncultured Desulfobacteraceae bacterium
CAGTTCAAGACCTTGAAGTATTATCCTGCATTTCCTGATCGCTTCGGGTCCATCCAGGATTCCAGGTCTTTTTGTCAGGATTTCTTTCGCTGGTATAACAAAGAACATCGCCATTCAGGCATTGGATTGATGACCCCGGAAAGTGTCCACTATGGACTGGCAGAACCGTTATATGAACATCGCAAGACGGTCCTCCGGGCTGCATTTGAGAAAAATCCTAACCGTTTCAAAGGCAAAGTACCTCAACCCCCAAAACTACCGAAGGCTGCCTGGATCAATCCGCCTTCGAGCGTGGCTATGGGAGTTTAATTTATTGGAACTGGTGTCTCATTTTCATTGACACGCTCCGTAGACCCCTATTTCAATAAACTCTGTTTTTTGTCTTGACAATGGGAAGTACCTCACCCTTTCTACTTTCCATTTTCGGCCAAAATACCACCTTAAAAAACTCCTAAAATATCCTTGTAATCAACAAGATAAGCCCTTATCTTTTCAGGCTCAAGAAATTTATACGACTTTTGAAATACTACCAAACCCCGTTTCCAGTTAATCCAGTTTCAAGTCGGGTTTCATAGTATGGATAAACGCCTTAACCACAGGGGAAAGGTATTTGCCTTTGCGCGTGATAAGCAGGTATTTCCTTTTCTCGAAAATATGATCCAAAGAAAAGACATTGATGGCTTTTTTCTCCTCCTTAACGATCATGTTTTCATCCAGAATTGAGACGCCAATACCCATTGCCACGTATCTTTTTATGGACTGGAAGTTGTTAAGTGTCAGGACAACGTTTAAGTGGAGTCTGTTTTCCGCGAACTTTTTCCGAATCAGAGGAGCTATATTGCTGGTTTCCGGAAACATAATAAAAGGAGCTTTGGCGATTTCTTTCAAATCAGGAGTAATCACCCAGGATGATGGGTTTTTTTTGGGAACGATCAGACTCATCCCGGTCTCAAACAGCTCATGATATACAATCTGGTCAGGGATTTGCTCAATATTGACGATACCAAAATCGGCCTCGGCAGATTCAATTTTTTCCATCACATTGCCGGACATGCCTCCTTCAAGGATAAAACGCACATCCGGTGACTTTTTTCGAAAATCAGTTATAAAGCCGGGCAGAAAATAATTAATAACTGCATGAGTGGATACAATTGATATTATACCTTCATACTGCGATTGTTTTCCAATGGACTCCATCGCCCTTATTATCTCAAAAACGGAAATAGCCTTAGCCAACAAAGATTCCCCTTCAGTTGTAAGCCCTATTTTACCGCCTGAACGGTCAAAGAGAGTTACCCCGAGCTCATTTTCAAGACATTTTATCTGCTGGCTTATTGTGGGCTGGTTTCTTCCCATGTCAAGAGCTGCTTTGGTAAAGCTCCTCCGTTTGGCCACATAATAAAACCCTCGCAGCCACTGTAAAAAATCTCCACTCCGTTCTTTAATCATTTTGTTCAAGTCTCCTTGCGGGAAAAGTCCTAATTCTTGTCTCTTCTATAAAGAACAAAAAAAGAAGTCATGCGGCGCAGGAAAAATCTCTGAAAAGTGTGACCGGCCTTTGTTAAATATAGTGCAAGGTATTGCTATTTAACGGAAATATGTAAAATCAGCGATCGATACCTGTGATTTTCTTATAAGGGATCTTATTGATAATATCAATAGCGAAAATAAAATAATTGATTTGACTAATAGGTTTTGTTTATTTTAGTTTAGTGTCCATCCATAAATCCGGATTTTTAGACTCCAACTGGGCGGCAAAAATGGATATGTGGACTGTATTTTGATGCATCAACCCTATAATCAGCTTGGAATTTCACTATGTGAGGCTAACCGGTCACAGAAAGGGCTAAACATCCTTAGCAGGGTGCAACACCCTTTGAGTCCCTACCCGCAGTTCTCAGAGAAGGGTTGCCAGTGAGGTCGAACAGCGTGGGTGTAAGAATTCACATCCGCTTCCAGGAGAAACACCCTTTCCCAAGAAGTCAACCCTGATTAAACCAGGGGGCAACAGGAGAAAAAAGAATCTCCCCTCATACCCCACAAACTATGGTAGCGGGACATGGATAAAAACATGAAATGTTGTTATTGGCAGCGATATTAAACAATTCGGGGGTGAGCAAAATGTCAAAGCAAAAGGATGCAACTCCATTTACCGCAGATTCCAATAGGGCGAAGTATTCCGATCCAGATCTCCATTGGGAGGACAAGCTCGATTTCGAGTCCGCACAGCGCGGGTTCATTGCCCAACTGGAGGATCCTGTCATTCGCAATGAGGAAGGTCTGCCCGTATGGGATTTAACCCCCTATACCTTTTTGGACCGGGAAACCGCGCCGGAGACCGTTCATCCCAGCCTTTGGAGGCAGGCCAGGCTCAACATGTATCACGGCCTGTTCAAAGTGACCGAACGCATCTATCAGGTGCGAGGCTATGACCTCTCCGTGATGAGTTTTATAGAGGGCGATACCGGCTGGATCGTTATCGATCCTCTCGTCTCCGCCGAGTGCGCCAGGGCCTCCCTCGATCTTGTCGGCCGATACCTGGATGCCAAGCCCGTTACGGCCGTGATTTATACGCACAGCCATGTGGATCACTGGGGCGGCGTAAAGGGCGTAGTATCGGAGGCGGATGTCGAGTCAGGCAGGGTCAAAATCATTGCCCCTGACGGATTCATGAAGGCTGCGGTCAGCGAGTGTATCTTCGCAGGAAACGTCATGGCCCGCAGGGCCGCATATCAAGCCGGCAGCGGTCTGCCCAAAGGACCCAAAGGGCAAGTTGATGCCGGAATAGGCAAGACGGCCTCAAACGGATCGGTCACCCTGATTAAACCGACCGATGTCATCACCGAAACGGGCACCGGATTAAACATCGACGGCATCGAGCTCATTTTCCAGAATACACCCGACACGGAAGCGCCGGCCGAATTCAACATCTACTTTCCCCAATTCAAAGCCCTGTGCATGGCCGAAAACTGCACCCACACCCTTCATAATCTCTATACACCGAGAGGTGCGGAGGTACGCGATGCCATAGCCTGGACAGGGTATATCAACGAAACAATCGAGCTCTTTGCCCATAAGACGGAAGTCCTCTTTGCCAGCCATCACTGGCCCACCTGGGGGAGGGAAAGATGCCTCGAATTCCTCAAAATCCAACGTGATTTATACAAGTACATTCACGATGAAACCCTGCGGCTCGCCAATCACGGTTATAACATGACCGAGATAGCCGAAAGCATTGAACTGCCGCCCGCCTTGGCCGGTGCGTGGTGCAATCGGGGTTATTGGGGTTCGGTCAGTCACAACGCGAAGGCCGTTTACCAGAAGTACCTGGGCTGGTTCGACGGAAATCCGGCCAACCTGCATCCGCTGCCCCCTGAGGAAGCCGCGAAAAAGTATGTGGAGTTTATGGACGGCGTCGATGCCACCCTCGCCAAGGCCCGCAGGGCCTTTGAAAAGGGAGAGTACCGGTGGGTGGTCCAGGTGGTAAACCATGTGGTCTTCGCCTATCCGGACAACCGGGAGGCACGGCGGCTTCAGGCGGACGCTCTCGAACAATTGGGTTATCAGGCAGAGAGCAGTATATGGCGAAACCTCTATCTTCAAGGGGCCAAGGAGCTGCGTGAGGGCGTCGCTCATAGCGGAGCGGCGGTTATTGCGAGCAAGGATGCAATAAAGGCCATGGGAGTCGATCAGTTATTCGATCTGCTTGCCATACGTTTGAACGGACCGAAAGCGGCGGATAAAAACATGGTCTTCAATGCCAGGTTCACGGATACCCAAGAGAAGCACATGCTGATACTGGAAAACGGCGTGCTGAACACTTATGAAAACAAGCAGGCTGAGAAAGCCGATGCATCGCTTGTCCTCACGCGCTCCGCCCTGGACGAAATCATACTCGGAGAGGCGACACTGGATCAGAAGACGGCTTCCGGAGAACTCAAGGTGGAGGGCGACCGGAATAAGCTCGATGAATTTTTCTCCTTGTTGGATTCCTTCGAATTCTGGTTCAATATTGTTTCACCATAAATACAGACTATAGAAGGTGTTTATATAAAGCTGCGGTTTGAGGAGAAGCCATGAAATTGAAAGGAAAGGTAGCGCTTGTAACGGGGGCGGGCAGCGGTATCGGGGAGGCGACGGCTTTCCTCTTTGCCCGTGAAGGCGCCGATATCGCCGTCAATGATATCAACCCGGAGACCGCCGAGAAAACGGCTGATGAGGTTAGGAACATTGGGAGGAAGGCAATCGCTCTTGAGGCGGATGTAGCGGATACCGATCAGGTCAATGACATGGTCGACAGGGTTGTGGACGAGTTCGGCGGCGTCCATATTCTGGTCAACAACGCCGGCATCCCGATACACGGCCCCTTCCTCGAGAAACAGACCCCGGAAAGCTGGGACAGGGTCGTGTCGGTTATCCTCCGGGGAACCTACCTATGCAGCCGCAGGGTGGGGCAGTGGATGGTTGCAAACAGGACAGGGAAAATCGTCAATATTTCATCGATCGCCGGTGCCAGGGCAACCCCCCATATACCAAGCTACGGGGCGGCCAAGGCCGCCGTCATTCAGCTGACCCGAACCTTGGCCGTGGACTGGGGTAAATACGGAATCAATGTCAACTGTATCTCTCCCGGAATCATCAATACCCCTCTGACTCAACGCACATTCGCCGTTTGGCAGACGCCGGAGGAAATCAAACAGCGCATTCCCCTTGAAGTCATGGGCGAAGCGGAGGATATCGCCAAAGCAGCCCTGTTTTTGGTATCCGACGACGCGAGGCATATCACGGGTATTAACCTGCCGGTAGACGGCGGTATATTGGCCAAGGGTTAATGACTTCTTGTTGAAGGAGATTTGATAATGACAGGTAAAAGTATTTTCGATCTTACCGGCAAAACCGTCTTAGTTACCGGTGGGGGTGCTGGAATAGGGAGGGGCTATTGTCAGGGACTGGCCGAGTTTGGAGCGAAAGTCGCCTGCTGCGATATCATTGGGGATAGGGCCGAAGAGACCGTTGAGCTTATCGGAAAATACGGCAACAAGGCAACCGCGATAGCGGCCGATGTTTCAAAACAAGATGATATCGAGAGGGCCGTAAAAACAACTGTTGATGAACTCGGCTCCGTCGATATCGTTTTTGCCAATGCAGGTATTACCGAAGCCTACCGAATCCCCATACACGAGAAACCCGTCGAGGACTGGGACCACGTCATGGAAGTCAACCTGAGAAGCGTCTTCCTGCTGATGAGGGTCGTTTTTCCCCTGATGATGGAGAGGAAAGGGGGAAGCTTCATAAGCACCTCATCGGTCGGTGGCCTATGGCCGGTAACGACCCCCATGGGCAGTGCCTACGCCACCAGCAAGGCCGGCGTCATTATGCTGACCAAAGTTGCCGCCAGGCAATACGCCGATTATGAAATCCGGGTGAACGCCATTTGCCCGGGATGGCATCGCACCATGCTTCATAGCGAGGAAAGGAAACGTGAAATAGACAAAATTATACAGGCACGCGTCCCGATGAAAAGAATCGGGATTCCCGAAGATATGAAAGGTCTGGCGGTCTGGCTCGCTTCCGATGCATCAAGCTATGTCACAGGACAAGTCTTTGTTTCCGATGGTGGCGAGATAGCTTGATCGGAATTCTATCATCAATATGATTGGTTTAACTAATTTTTCGTTTATCCCTGCGTTCATTGTTTTCCATGTATTTGAACATTAACATCAATCATACTAAAAAAGGAGGAATTATGATGAAAACAGGTAAAATATCTATCGTTCTTTTTATTTTCACCGCCCTGTTAACCTTTACCGCCCCGCCGGTTTCAGTTTCGGCATCGGATGTTATCGAAATAAAAGCCAATGGCTTTCACCCCATGGGCCACAGGCTCTATCCAGATGCCTTTGACGTTTACGCCAGTCAGATTGAAAAGCGCACCAACGGCAAGGTCAAGTTTAAATGGTTTCCCGCAAGCACTCTGATCCCCCAGTTCAAGACCTATGATGGTCTTAAGAGTGGGATCTGTGACTGGGCTTATATTATAAACGCCTTGAACCCGAATGAATTCGTCTTTACCAACGCCATCAACCTGCCTTTTGCCGCGGTCAATTCGTCCCATGCGGCCGCGGTCCTCTGGGAGATGTCCGTGGATTTCCCGGAACTGAAGGCGGAATACAAAAAAATGGTCCCTCTTTTCTGGTATTCAACGGCCCCCGTTCATATCCATACAATGAAGGAGAAACATGCGCCTAAAACACTTGAAGATCTAAAAGGGCTGAGGATTGGAACCCCGGGACCATTATACGTAAAATATATGAACGCACTTGGTATGGCGGGACAGCAGGTGGCATCCGGGGACCTCTATACGGCCCTTCAAAGGGGAATGATTGACGGTGTTATGTACCCCGAGGCCCCCCTGAGGTCGCAAAAACTGACGGATCTCACCGATTACCACCTGATGATGAGTTTCGGGGTGGATGTCTTCACCGCAGGCATGAACCTTAATTCATGGAAAAAACTGCCGCCGGATGTCCAGCAAGTCTTTCTGGATATCAGCGAATCAGCAGGCGCACTGTGCGGAGCAACAATAACCAATGAATCCGCCTGGGTCATGGAAGAGTTGAAAAACCGGGGTGATGTGATTTATTACCTGCCCGACAGTGAAAAAGCGAAAATGAAGCAGGTACTTCAGCCGTTTTTCGATGACTGGATTCAAAAGATCAGCCAGAGAGGTTTAGACGGCAAAGAGATCCTCGAAAGAATTGATCAAATAGCCAAAGACGCCTGGGAATATCCTTATCAGCCCGATCCCTGGTGGGGACGCGCCGGGAGGAAAGAATAAGCTTTTCGCTTACGAGACCCGAAACACAGGGCATCTTTCTTTGCCGGGAATGGAACATTTTAATCCAATAATAATGAAGGGTCAGTGAAGAAGCCCCGTGCTTCCGCACGGGGCTTCTTCCCAGGTTTCTTAAAGAAAGCCGGAATAGCCCTTTTGAATTTCATTTTATTCGGCTTAAAGCACATATGGCCATTCCTCCCCGCTCTTCCGAGCAGGGCATCGGCTGTTCGTGCTGAAAGTATCTTTCAGCCGAACAGCAGCTTTTTCACGTGAATAATAGGGATCAGTGAGGTTTCTATGGCTGAATCGGCCTTCTACGAAAGAGTCGGACGCGGTTTCGATTTCACCATCAATGGACTGTCAAAGGTTTTTACTCCCCTTAGCCGTTATTTCAGTCTCCTGGGGGCCTTGCTTACATTTATAATGTCCTTAATCGTCGCGGCTGATATCTTCATGAGGGTTTTTTTCAATTCACCCATAGCCGGCAGCCTGGAGTTACAACAGCTCATTCTCGCTTTGCTGGTATTTTTTGCACTTCCATTTTCCTCGGTGAATAGAGATCATGTCAGTATTGATCTTATTTCTCCTCTTTATTCCGCTAAGACCCGCGCGGTCATGGAAAGCATCTTCTATCTGTTAAGCGCATACCTGTTCTTCGTTATCTGCTGGCAAAATGTGGTTCGGGTCATTGTATCCATAGAAGACAAGGAGATAGGGGTAGCCACGGGGCTGCCCCTGTTCATTTTCGTTTTAATCGTGGCCTTGGGGAGTGGTATTGTCACGATTGTTCTTTTTATCGATTTCCTGAGAAGTCAGGCTCAATTAATCAAGACAGCCGAGAGACCCTGGGTGGGTCTTTTACTGACCTATGTTCCTGCCGTTGCGGTCATGATACTGCCCTTTTTGCTGAAGGTTTTTTCCATCGAAATGGATCCCCTGACGGCAGGCCTCCTTGGCATGGGATTTACAATCTGTATTATGCTCCTGGGAATGCAGATTATGTTCGCCTTGGGCTTGATGGGTTACTTGGGTCTCTGGTATGTGAGCGGAAATGACACGGCAGTGCAGATTGTCAGGATGTGCGTATTCGACAGTGTCGCGGACTATTTTTTCTGTGTGATTCCCTTCTTTGTGATGATGGGTTTTCTCTGTTTCAGGTCCGGGATCAGCGTGAGTCTATATGAGGCCGGCCGCAAGATTTTCGGTCAATTGCCGGGCGGTCTGGCTATCGGGACTGTCTTTGGCTGCGCCGGTTTCGCGTCTATTTGCGGAGACAGCATGGCCACCGCGGGGACCATGGGTTCCGTATCCTATCCCGAGATGAAAAAATATAGATATAAAGATTCTTTGGCAACAAGCTGCGTGGCGGCGGGCGGCACATTGGGTATCCTGATACCGCCCAGTATGGGATTTATTATTTACGGTCTTATCGCCGAAGTGTCCATCGGTAAGCTCTTTGTGGCCGGAATTATACCGGGCATCCTATTGGCCATCTTTTTCTCGGTCATTATCTTAATTAGATGCATGATTGATCCTACTCTTGGTCCGCCCGGGCCCGGGGTTTCATTAAAGGAAAAGGTGTTCGCGCTTAAAGATGTATGGCCTATCCTTGTATTGTTTATCATCGTGATCGGCGGAATATACATGGGTGTCTTCACGCCTACAGAGGGAGGCGGAATAGGGACTCTTGTGGCATTATTGATCGGCCTGGCGAAAAAGTCTCTTTCCTTTAAAGGCCTCGTCAGGGCGTGTGTCGAGTCAATGGCCCTCACGTCAGTGATTTTCGGTATTCTCATCGGCGTAACCATCCTTGGATATTTTATCACGATCAGTGAGATTCCAATGAGAATGGCAGGCATTATTGTCGCTCTCCCATTATCACGTTGGGCTATTTTTGCAGTCATTTTACTGTTGTATGTTTTCCTTGGCATGGTCATGAATATTATACCGATGATCCTCATTACTTTGCCCATCCTGTTTCCTACCATAAAAGGTCTGGGCTTTGATCCCATCTGGTTCGGTGTCGTCATGGTTATCATGATGGAAATGGGGCAGATTACCCCCCCCGTCGGGGTCAATGTCTTTGTTATCGCGAGTGTCGCCAAGGGAGTCCCCATGTCGTCCATCTTCAAGGGGGTTGCCCCTTTTATACTGGCTATGATCTTGGTCATCGTTCTTCTGGCTCTTTTCCCGGATCTGGCGTTATTCCTTCCAAATTCAATGGATACGCTTGCACCCATCGGGCCTTAGATATCTAATCAGATAGATAAGAGAATTTGGCATTGTGTCCCGGAAAAAACCAGATCAATCCGAAGAACCAGTTGACCGGGGATCACATGACAGGTAAAAGTCTTCTTCCTCTGGTTACCGGGGAAACGGAAAAGGTGAGGGACTTCGCGATCGCCGGGTATTACGGTTTTTCCTGGAGCATCATCACGGATGAATATAGTTATATTCACTGGCTTACAAGCAATATGGACGTACTCAGTAAAAGACGTTCAATTTACATCATATTTAGCTAATTGCTGACCGCTGAATGCTGATGGCTCCATCCGTTAGGTCTGTCAGGTTTTCCCGCGCCCTGATGAACTTCAGACTTTCGTCTTTCCTTCCACGGCCTCTAGAATGATACCGTCGGGGTCGCGAAAATACATCACCCGGTTGGACATGCCTTTCTGGGGGGTGCAGTGTACGACCGCGTTGTGCTCTAAAAGCTTATCGTACAGCGCCTGGATGTCATCCGTCTGAAAGCAGACGTGGCCTGCCCCCACGTCACTGGCCTTGTGGTCCTCAAGGGACTTTCCGCCGGGCATGTACTCCACCAGTTCCAGGAAGTCCCCTTTAATCCCCATAAAGACCAGGTGTTGCTCCGTCCCGGGGCAACCCGTGATATTGTCGCTCACCTCCCCTTTGTACTTGACTCCCGCTTCAAAGGAGTCCCAGAGGACTTCCATCCCCAGGACATCCCGGTAAAAAGCTACGGACCTTTCCATATTGCTTATAGTAAAGGATGCATGATGAATCCCCTTGATCATAGCGGCCTCTCTCTTTGATAAAAATAGAACCCGGCAGATCGGTCCGAAGAACTTCACTGCTCTGTGAGCCACTATTAATTCAAACCCCGCCTTTGGTCAAGTCTATAAAGGGGGACGTTCGTGCAGAGCGTGCATAAAAATCTGCTCATGAGAACATCGGGGTCAGGCACAGTCATTGATAGAAGATGAGATAGGGATTTAGGCTGAGGGCTGTGAAAATATAGGCTAAAGACTGAAGCCTGTTGGGCTGAAGAATGGGAAAGATAAAAATGGGATGGGGGATGAGCTATTTATCGGAATTACTAATTTTGCCAATCGGCCAAATCTTTCTTTTTCCGCCATTTCAACTGGTGAGAAATGAAAAGGTT
>CAZGIZ010000158.1:0-10205 GCA_964526655.1 uncultured Desulfobacteraceae bacterium
TCTGAATGAGGCTGCATCGGGAGGTGGGGAAGGTACCGGGCCTGAAAAGTGGATCAGGGGCGACAGTCCCACGAGCTGGGCCTTCCATGCTTTTTATGAATTAAAGAGCGTATATCAGCTTCGCTTCTTCAGGAACATCTGGGATCTCAGGGAAGAGAACTGGAGCAGGATCAAGGAAGGGATGGATGATCAAAATAAAGGGGGTCTCCTATGGATCGGGCTTGACTGTATCCGGGTCTCGAATTTCACCCAGGCTGAGTCCATAATAACGGACGCCCTTTCCAAAAAGCCCCATGATTACAAAATATTTTGCATGGCAGGATTCCTGAAAGTAGAAAAAAATGATCTCCCCCAGGCCCAGGTCTATTTCAAAAAGGCCCTTGACCTCGCAAAGACCACTCCTCAAAGGAGCCTCGTGCTTTTTCTCCTTTACAGGATCTATTCATTCAATCCCGATGAGCACTTAAGCGCCAGGAAGATGTTAAGGACCATCCTGAGATTCAATCCCTTCTGTCCGGAGGCCCTGTACCAGGATATCCTCCATAAACTACAGCACGGCAACAAGGATGTGGCAATCAGCCAATTATTTAAACTTATCAAAACTAATAGGGATTATTATATAATAACTTTAATTGATCCAGATATTTCCGATTATATTGAGGAGATCCATCCGAGACTTGAGCGACTGCTCTTCGAGACCAAGCAGGAGGCTGATAGGGTTGTGCCTGAGGCAAACAGGGAATTGGAGAGATTGGAAAAGCTGATAGGAAAGGACTCGAAGGAATTTTCAGAGGCCCAATCCCTTTCGTCCAAGATCGATGAATTCTTAAAGACAGGAAGTTATTTCGGATACCTCGATGTCATACATTTCGGTGAATCAGTCGTAAATATGAGCCGGAGGATCATTGAAGGCCGTAAGACAAGGCTCTATAGAAAAATGGCGGATCTGAGAAAGGGCGTCAACAGGTGCCTTAACAAGGTCGGCCAACTCCCCTATTCCTTCATGACCAGGGCCCAGTTTATGGCAGTCAATAATCTGAAGCAAAAGGTCGATAAGGAAGGCGATAACATCGAATCCCAGGATACCGAGGAATTTCAGAACAGTCTGAAAAGGCTTGATGATCTGTCTGAGGAACTGGCCAGGATTGAATTGAAGTTGAATCGTCTCGAGGGCATTGTCCATGCAGCGCGCTTTGCCATGGTGTTTCTGAAAAAAAACATCATTTATCAATCAGCCAATTTGATCATAGGGTTGATCCTTTTCCCCCTCGTAACCCATTATATCCATTTTCTTCTGCCCGAATCCCATTCTTTCTCTGACAACCTCATCTGGTATTATCAAAAGAGCTTCATGATATTAGGGGCCCTATCGGGTATTGTCCTGGCCAGCCTTACAACCAAGGCCAAATCTTCCAAATAGGCCTCATATTCCCATTCTCCCGGAGACACCGCCCTATGCCCTTTCCAACAAACCCGAGTCGTTGTTATAGCGGGAAGAAAAAACAGATCCCTTCCCCGAGAAGATATTGCATCTGGTCAGGACATGGTCGGCGACCCTCTTCCTCGTTGCTTCGTCCATACTGTTGAAGGCATCAATGAAAAGTTTCTCATCGCCGATGTCTGTGAGAACCTTCCATATCTCCTCCTCAGTCATATCAGGCGTGATGTCAAACCCTCCTCCGGGAGACGGTCCCTTAAAGATCCTTTTCGTCATGTCCAGTATCTCTTCAAGCTCTTCCTTTATGGACCCGACTTCCGACTCAAGGGAATCGAAGGAGTCGCAGACCCCCGATACAGGGCAGATTGTTTCACGCCCCCCTATCTTCACCTTAATGCCTAAGGAAACTTTGGGCAGGCCAGCCTCCGACCCGCCGGGGACCCTTATCAGATCAAAGAAACGTCTCATCGTCCATCACAGAGAAAATTCGCGGTTCTCCCTGGCGGCCTTTACCTTCATACCGGGACTGTCCTTTCGGGCCAGCTCCGCACAGGCCCTCTCTATCCTTTCCACTTCCGCGTCCGTCCTGGGAGGATCGTGGTGAAAGAGTATCAACTCCCCCACTCCGGCCTTACGGGCAAGCTCAAAGGCGGACCGGTAATCGGAATGGCCCCAGCCCCTTCGTGAATTGATCTCCTCTGGCGTATACTGGGAGTCATGGATCAGGACGTCTGCACCTTTGCAGAATTCGGCATATTCATCGGGTGTCCTGCCCTCCCATGCGTCGTCCCTTAATTCATTATCCGTGATAAAGACCAGGATCTTTTCCCCCTCGCGAAAACGAAATCCCAGTCCGCCCTGGGGGTGCTGGAGCGGAATGCTTTCAATGAGCGTCCCGTCAATTTCAAGGGGACCTTCCGGCAGTTTTTCGAGATATTTGATTTCCGCCTTCAGGTCGTCGAACTTGATCGGGAAAAACCCGTCGCCCATTTTATTGTCAAAGGTGTATCTCAGCCCCTTAAGGCAGGTCCTGTGACCGTCAATGGATATCTTGCTTGCAGGATCATAGATGGGGCTGAAAAAGGGGAATCCCAGAACATGGTCCCAGTGGATATGGGTAATAAGGAGATGAATGTCATAGTGTTTTTTTTCCTTTGCAAGCTTCTCACCAAGGGATCTGATCCCCGTCCCCGCATCGATTATTACCGTCCTGCCGCTTCGGAGGGTAATCTCAACGCATGTGGTATTGCCGCCATAGGTGGTTGTATCCTTCCCTGGTACGGGAATAGAGCCTCTTGTACCCCAAAACTTTATTTTCATGATTTCTCGACCTATCTGCGGTTGCCCGCAGACCCTTTCCCTCGGTATGGAAATCCTTCAAAGTGATAGACATTCCTATCAGGATATGCTTAAGTCTGAGGAATAAAGATAGGTTAATTTACTTTATCTAATTCCTTTAGTCAATTTAAAAAAATAAGGATAAAAAGGAATGAAAAATCCTTTGCCAATACTAACCGGGCTACTCTTTTTCGTCTGTTTAATGACTATCATCGAAAATGATTCCGGGGCTTCCTCGCGTTATGATGGTTATGAAGAGGCGCCAGGTCTCATTGACCTTCGATCCAGCGTGAGCGACGGTTCCCATTCCATTGAGGACCTGGCACGAATAGCCGATTCAAGGGGATTTAAGGTGATTTTTATCAACGACCATGATCACATCACCCTGTCCTATGGAATACCCCCCTTCAGGAACGTCCTGAGGTATAAAAGGGAGTATCCTTCCATAGGGAGCTATGGCGCGGGGAGATACCTTGATGAGATAAGGAGGGTCTCCCAGAACCATCCTGACATGATAATAATTCCCGGATGCGAGACATCGGCCTATTACTACTGGACGGGATCACCTTTTAAAAAGGATCTGACGGTCCATGAATATGACCGGAGGATGATTATCCTCAACTTTAACAGCCCGGATGACTACAGATCCATTCCCAACCTCCACAACGGCCTGTCTCTAAAATATACGGGAAGGCTGATTCCCGGCTCCCTTTTCTTTGCCCTGCCCCTCCTGGCGGGTCTCATCCTCCTCAGATGGAATGGTTTTTCACGTGCCATGGGTTTCATCATCGCCTTCCTCTCAATCGTGGCCCTTATCAATTACAACCCCTTCAGGAGTTCCCTCTTCACTCCATACAGGGGGGACCAGGGCGTTGCCCCCTATCAGGAGCTGATCGACTATGCAAACAAGAGAGGCGGGTTCTGTTTCTGGAACTACCCGGAACAGAGATCGGGCGTCAGAAAGATCTCTCCAGACCACACCAATACCTTCCCCCTTGCACACCTCATGAAATCAATCGGGGATATCCCTGTTTATGCTGACACACCGCCCTATGCCCATGTCCTTGTCGAGTCGAGGGACTACACGGGCTTTTCCGCCATTTATGGCGACAATATCCGCGCCACGGATCCGGGGAGGGAATGGGACATGGCCCTGAATGAATACTGCCGGGGGGACAGAAAGAGGCCCCCATGGGGAATATCCGCGGCAGACTTCCACGAAGACGGGCGTCTCAACCTGGAATTAGGGGACTTTCCCACCGTCTTTCTGGTAAAGGAATTTTCAAAAAAGGG
This sequence comes from uncultured Desulfobacteraceae bacterium, assembly GCA_964526655.1. Classification (GTDB taxonomy): domain Bacteria; phylum Desulfobacterota; class DSM-4660; order Desulfatiglandales; family HGW-15; genus CAZGIZ01. The sequence continues at coordinate 4,070 of CAZGIZ010000158.1, forward strand.
TATCCTTGATTCATTGGCAAAGGGCCGCTTTTACTGCTCCAGGGGCGACGGCCGGGTCTGGCCCAGGCTCTCCCTATTCACGGTCTCAGAAAAAGGAGGCAGAGAGGCCATCATGGGAGAGACCCTGGATGTGGAGGATCACCCTGTGATAAGGTTCGGGGTCACCTACAACTGGGACGTGTCAAGACCCGTTTCCATCGATCTTATCCGGGGCGGGAAACTCCTTCGGACCTTTAAGGGGAAAACACCCATGGAGATAGAATACACGGATCTTGACGCCCCGGCCAATGAAAAGACCTATTATCGCCTTGTGGACCAGAGGAAACACCTCACCTCCAACCCCATATTTGTGACATATAGGCCCCCGGGGCCGCGGAATGTGGGAATGAAGGAAAGCAGGTAATGACAGCCTTGAGCCATAGGGAGACAAGGTTAAGAATCTGGTTCATTGGAATGTTGGAGTATTGTTTTTTATAAGATTTTTACATTACTCCATCACTCCAGATTTTCAATATATTCATATTTCGCGTTAAGAAAACAGTAACACTCTTTTTCATATAACCATTAATTGACTTCGGACAGGTTTGATGTGCGGTATCTGCGGAAAACTCGATTTTAGCGGAAAAAACCCAAGCCCGGACCTATTGAAAAAGATGACAGGCTCCCTGTCGCATCGCGGGCCCGATGACGAGGGAATTTTTGTCTCCCCCTTCATAGGCCTCGGCCACAGGAGACTGAGCATCATCGACCTCTCACCCGCAGGCCACCAGCCCATGTGCAATGAAGACGAATCCCTATGGTTCATATTCAACGGGGAAATATACGACTTTGAGGAGATACGGGAAAGGCTCCTGGCCGGCGGCCACCGTCTCAAAAGCCGCACCGACTGCGAGACAGTCATCCATCTCTTTGAAGATCATGGGATAGACTGCCTGTCCCGTCTCAAGGGCATGTTCGCCTTTGCCCTCTGGGACGAAAAAAAACAGCAACTATGGCTTGTAAGGGACCGCCTGGGGATAAAACCCCTCCACTACTTCTGGGACGGCCGGGTCCTGGTCTTTGGCTCGGAGATAAAGGCCATCCTGTGCGATCCTGACGTGCCCAGGGAACTGGACCACGAGGCCCTTGATCTCTACCTCACCCTAAACTACATCCCGGCGCCAAGGACGATCTTTAAAAACATATGGAAACTCCTACCCGGCCACTATCTACTTGCCCAAAGGAACGGGATAACCGTTGAATCTTACTGGGACATACCTCCCGCCGAATCACTTCAGGAATCGCCATCCCGTAATGAAGAATCCTTTGCCGAGCACAAAAGGCGCATCTTCACCCTCCTTGAAGACGCAGTAAAACGAAGGCTCATCGCAGACGTGCCCCTTGGGGCCTTCCTGAGCGGCGGCATCGACTCGAGCATTATCGTGGCCCTCATGGCAAGGAACTCCTCCCGGCCCGTAAAGACATTTTCCATAGGCTACAAGGATCTTCCTTCCTTTGACGAGACAACTTATGCCAGGGAGGTGGCCCGGTTCAATAACACGGACCACAGGGAATTCAAGCTCAATTACCGGGACGTACTTGAGGCCTTCCCCGCGGTCCTGGAGAGCCTTGACGAGCCCTTTGCGGACTCCTCCGCCGTGCCCACCTATATTGTGTCCAGGGAGACCCGGAATCACGTCGGGGTGGCCCTCTCGGGTGACGGGGGAGACGAGCTCTTTGCGGGATACAGGATGTACCAGGGCGAGCGTTGGTCCCGATACTACGGTATGATTCCTTCCCTTGTAAGAAACAGTCTCCTTCGCCCCCTCCTAAACGCCATGCCGGATGCCAGGGACAGGACTGGTCTCGAGATGGTTAGGAGGATGAAGAAGTTCGTTAATGGCATGAGCGACTCCTTCACGGACCGGTTTTACGGGTGGCGTGAGATCTTCCCCTTTTCCATGAGACAGGAAATCCTGAGGGAACCCCCACCCGGGAATCTTTACCTCAGCCACGTGCATGACATGGTTGAAAGGGAGGGGAACCGTTTCCCGGGAGACCTTATCAACCTGATGCTCTACATGGATGTCAAGGGACTCCTTCCGGGCGATATGCTGGCCAAGGTGGATATGATGAGCATGGCCAACTCCCTCGAGGTGAGGGTCCCCATCCTCGATCATTCCCTTGCGGAGTTCGCCTTTCAGTTGAGGGGTGATACCAAGCTCAAGGGGAGGACGGGCAAGTATATCCTCATGGAGACCTTCCGGGAGATCCTCCCCCCTGCCCTCCACAGGAGGCCTAAGAAAGGTTTTGAGATGCCCATAGGGGCATGGTTGAGGAATGATCTCCGGTTTCTCGTGGATGAATACCTTGACAGGGGATTAATCAAGAGGCAGGGGCTTTTTAATCCCAAGATAATAGACGGCCTGATAAGGACTCACATGGCCGGCCGGCGGGACACATCCTGGCACCTCTGGAACCTCATAGTGTTTCAGCACTGGTACAGGAGATATCTCTGACTTTTTTAATATTAGGATCATCTCCAAAAGAGTCGTCGATGAATCCATTATCGGAATGCCTTTGTAAAAGGATTGTTAAAAGGGCCTGGTCTTTTCCCCCTCGTATCCCTTTTATTATCCTTCTTTTCCGGCCTTTCCAATTTTTTCCGGTTCCTGTCTCCCCCTTTAAGCCCCTCTTCCTTCATGGATAGTGATATCCGCCTCCTTTCCAGATCCACTTCCAGGACCGTGACCGTGACCCGCTGGTTCACCCGGACCACCTTCCTTGGGTCCTTGACAAAGCGATCCGCCAGCCGGCTCACATGGACCAGCCCGTCCTGATGCACACCGATATCCACGAAGGCCCCGAAGGCCGTCACATTAGTGACAACGCCCTTCAGTCTCATGCCCGGCTTCACGTCATCGATCTTCTCGATGCCTTCCGCAAAACGCATCTCCTCGAAATGGCTGCGCGGGTCCCTCCCCGGCCTTGCCAGCTCGTTCATTATGTCATTGAGGGTGGGCATCCCCACCTTTTCCGTGATATAGCGTGAGAGGTCGATCTGTTTCCTGATGTTCTCGTCCCCTATCAGGTCCCTGACAGAGCATCCCAGGTCCCGGGCCATGGCCTCTGCAATGGGATAGGATTCCGGATGGACCGCGCTCCCGTCCAGGGGGTTGAGGCCGTCCCTGATCCTCAAGAATCCCGCGGCCTGTTCAAAGGCCTTGGGACCGAGACGCGGCACCTTTTTGAGGTCCTCCCTCGATAAGAGGGGGCCGTGATCATTCCTGTGGCCTATGATGTTCTTTGCCAGCTGGGGACCCAGGCCCGAGACATAGGTCAAGAGCTGCTCGCTGGCAGTGTTCACCTCCACTCCCACGGCATTGACGCAGCTCACCACCACATCGGAAAGCCCCTCCTTCAGGGCACGCTGATCGACATCGTGCTGATACTGGCCCACGCCTATTGACTTGGGATCGATCTTGACCAGTTCGGCCAGGGGATCCATCAGCCGCCTGCCGATTGAGACCGCGCCCCTGTAGGATATGTCCAGGTCTGGGAACTCCTCCCTTGCCGCCTCCGATGCGGAATAGACCGAGGCCCCGCTCTCGTTCACGAGCACGACCGGGATTTCCTGCGGGATATCGAGTCCCCTGACAAAGGCCTCCGTCTCCCTGCCCGCGGTCCCGTTTCCCACGGCTATTGCCTCGACCTCATACTCCCTCATGAGCCTCTTCAGGGTCTCCCCAGCCGCCTCCTTTGACTCAGCCGACCCGAACAGAAAGATCGTCTCAAATGAAAGGAGCCTCCCCTGTGGATCCAGGCAGACCAGCTTGCAGCCGGTCCTGATCCCGGGATCGATCCCCATCACCCTCTTCCTTCCCAGGGGAGGGGCCAGGAGCAACTCCCTCAGGTTTTCCGAAAAAATCCTGATCGCAGTCTCATCGGCCCGTTTCTTGGTCTCCAGGCGGATATCGGTCTCCATGGAAAGGGAGAGGAGCCTCGCGTATGCCTCACGCACGGCTTCCCTGACTTCACTTGCGGCGGGGCAGTCTCCCTTCACAAAGAGACCTTCCAGGAGCCCAAGGGCCTCATCCACCGGAGGATTCACCTTCATTGAGAGGAACCCCCCCTTTTCTCCGCGGCGCATCGCGAGGATTCGATGCGACGGGGCCTTTGTGACCGGCTCCTCCCAGTCGAAATAGTCCCTGAATTTCGCCCCTTCCGCCTCCTTTCCCGGCATGACCTTAACGTGGAAGAGACCCTTCTCTGCGAACAGGGCCCGCATCCGCTCCCTGGCCTCCTGGTCCTCATTGACCTTTTCGGCTATGATATCCCTGGCCCCGGCCAGGGCATCTTCAGGAGATTCAACGCCCTTTTCAGTGTCCACAAAAGCGGCCGCCTCCCTCAGGGGGTCCGTGGTCTCATCCTGGGCCAGTATCAGTTCCGCCAAGGGTTCCAGGCCCTTTTCCCTTGCCACGGTCGCCCTGGTCCGCCTCTTGGGCCTGAAGGGGAGGTAGATGTCCTCGAGCCTCGCCATGGTCTCCGCGGCATCTATCTTCTCCTTGAGGTCATCGGTGAGCAGCTCCCGCTCCTCAAGGGATGCCAGGATGCTCTCCCTGCGCTTGTCAAGCTCCCTCAACTGCTCCAGCCTCTCCCTGATATTGATGATCGCCACCTCGTCCAGGGAGCCCGTGGCCTCCTTCCTGTATCGCGCTATAAAAGGGACCGTGGCCCCCTCATCTAAAAGCCGGGACGCCGCGACCACCTGTTCGGGTTTCAGATCGAGTTCCGCGGCAATCTTTGTGACATGTCCTTCGTTCATATACACTCCTGTGCCCATTCATTTCAGGCAGGCCCTGTTTGAGGTTGAATTTAAGGATTAAAGAGCCCTGAGATCCCATGGACCCTATGCGATGCGTCGCTCATTATCTTCTCGAACAGCTCCTTGACAGGGAGAACATCCGAGATCATCCCTGAAACCTGTCCCATCATGACCGATCCATTCTCCACGTCACCTTCTTCAGCCGCCCGCCGCAGCCCTCCGATGGCGACCGAATCAATCTCATCCCTGTCCCTTTGATCCCTTTCCATATCCAGGATCTCCCGGGAAAGCCTGTTTTTAAGTACCCGGAATTCAAGGCCCGTGCTCCTGCCTGTAACTGTTGTATCCGTATCCCGGGCCTTTAAAACAGCCTCTTTGTAATGGCCGTGAACCGTGCATTCCCGGGTAGCCAGGATACGTGTCCCCATCTGAATTCCCTCAGCACCCAGGGCCAGTGCGGCAGCAAATCCCCTACCGTCGCCTATGCCGCCTGCCGCTATAACCGGGAGCCCCGTCTTCTGAACAGCCTGCGGAACGAGAACCATGGTCGTCAATTCCGCTGGTCCCAGATTCCCGCCGGCCTCCGCCCCCATCACGATCACCGCGTCCACATGGGCGTCATTGCATCGATCCACCATCTCCAGAGAAAAGGCCACCTGAAGCACCATTATTCCCGCCTTGTGCAATCTTTCCGTGTATGTCACAGGATCACCGGTTGAGGTGACTACTATAGGAACCTTTTCTGCAATTGCCACCTCGATAGCCTCTTTGGAGCCGGCAAGACGGATGGGAATGTTTACGGCAAAGGGCCTATCTGTTGCCTGCTTTATCTGCCGAATCTCGTCTACAATCTCCTCGGGTTTCAAGATTGCCGAGGCAATGGTCCCCAGACCTCCCGCATTGGAGACCGCCGCCGCGATTTCCCACCCCGTAATCCAGGCCATGGCCCCTTGCAGGAAGGGATATTGAATCCCCAAGATCTCTGTAACACGTGTTTGAATAGTGTTAGTCATATCAATCAATAATAACTCCCTCCTTTTGTCGCTGAGAACTCCGGACGCTCTTATTTTAAACCGCTTTTTTCGACCCCTAAAACACTTTTTTAAAGCCTAAAATAACCTAAAAAACAACCCTTTTTTCTAAATATCAAAGAGATAGCAGGTCCGACCCAATGCCATTAGAAGGGGTGCCCACCTCGCAATCCCCCCAGAAAACGGCTTTATTCATTGAAATATCAAACATAGAGCTTGATTTTTCAAGATAGATCGTTTAGGCTGCGACCATGAACTTTATCGACAGAAAAACGGATCGGGCCACATTAACCAAGCTCAT
>CAZGIZ010000159.1:0-10123 GCA_964526655.1 uncultured Desulfobacteraceae bacterium
GGCTCTTATCTTACTTCTGCATTTTGTCTCGAATAGTCAAAATCCTGGGATTATTTAACAGCTTAACGAAATTTTGATTGGCCAGGAGGGCGTTGATATCGCCTGAATTCACCGCTTCCAGAACTTTTGGATCTTCAAGCGCCGCCTGGAAATCGGGATCATTTCGCAGGGCAAGGATGATATCAAGGAGTTCGTCATTGCTTAACATCTCGCTTTTGAGGGCCTGAATCTCCTCCCTGGTGCTCTGTATGGATGTAATGGAATTGATATTTGATTCATCAATCTTTAAAGAGCCAAGAACCGGGGATTTCATGGCATAAACACCATCGCTCAATGATATGACCTCACAGTAGATAAGGGAACCGTCATTTAATTGAATCTCTTTGAGATCCCCGGCCAGCGCGTCAGTGACGGTGAATGTGAAAAGTAGCAGCAGAAAGAAATACAGTTTTTTCATCTTGTCCTCCTTAGACCTTCTCATAATCTTGTAAAGTATTTATTTGTGAAATAGCCCATTACCCATGGGAGATCGTCTCTTAAATCCAAAAAACCTTTCTTAGATATCCCTTATTACCCCGAGCATATCCATGGTGGTAATAATACCGACCAATTTCTTGTCACGGGTAACGAACACCCTGTGGATACGGCCCCTGATCATCGCATCAGCCACCTGTTTCAAGTTTGTGTCTTCCTGGACGTTGAAGGTCATGGGTGTCATGATTTCGCGGACCGTTACAAGGGATTCAGCCTCAATACGAAAGGATTCAATATCCGCAGGGGAGTATTTCCGTTCAGGACAATGAATGTAGTACTCATGGGGGTCGTTTGTATCGGAATCGGTTGCAGGCATACTCTTATACCGGACAATATCCGTCAGGGATACCACTCCCAGCAGGCTTCCGTCCTCAGCAGTTACCGGGGCCCCTGAGATGGAATTGGCGATCAGGTAATCGGCAAGCTGGTCTATTGACCAATCCATTCCAACTGAAAGTACATCCCTATTCATGATATCTTTTGCCAGGAGGTTTTTCATTTCGACCCCCTTATGTGGTTAGTAGCCGTCTTTTTCACAATTATAACATATCAGATTTTATTATTCAAAGGGGGCCTCTAAAAAGGCCCTGAAACCCTTATATGCCATATAAATGTCACCTTTATGGGAAATCTCAAAGGGGGAGTGCATGGATAATACAGGCGGTCCGTAATCGATTATTTCCATGCCATAGACGGCGAGAAACTTGGCCACGGTGCCTCCACCCCCTTCGTCCACTTTACCCAGCTCTCCCGTCTGCCAGCATACCTTGTTCCTGGAGAACAGTCTTCTTAACCACCCTATGTACTCAGCGTTCGCGTCATTGGCACCGTACTTTCCCCCATGCCCGGTGAACTTGGTCAGGCAGACGCCGTAACCCAGGCGGGCCGCGTTTCTTTTTTCGTGAACCTCCTGGTAATCAGGATCCAGTGCGCTGCCTACGTCGGCGGAAAGGGCCTGGGACATTGCGAGGGTCTGATGGACCTCAAGACTGCTGGGCGTCTGTCCCATATTCACCATCAGATCGCAGATCACTGATTCCAGGAACTTGGATTTGGCGCTGGTGGCCCCGTCGCTCCCGATTTCTTCCTTGTCCACAAAGAGGACCACCGAGGTTTTCCGGGGTTTATTCATGTCCAGCAGGGCCTTGAGGCTGGTAAAGGCCGAGGCCCTGTCATCCTGACCGTAGCCCCCCACAAGGGAGCGGTCCCAGCCCACGTCTCTCGCCTTGCCGGAGGGAACGATCTCCAGTTCAGCACTGACAAGGTCTTCCTCCACCAGACCATACTTCACGTTTAGATGATTCAGGGCAGCAAGTTTAAAGCGTTCTTTCAACTCCTTGTCACCCATTGGAAGGCTGCCCACAATAAGGTTCAGCTTTTCCCCGACAATGGCCTCATCCATTTTTTTATCATACTGGGCCTTTCTGGAGAGATGGGGCAGGAGGTCCAGGATGGTGAAGACGGGATCGCTCTCCTCCTCACCCAGTGCGATATCAACAAAATCGCCGTCCGCCTTGATAATCCTCCCGTGTATGGCCAGTGGCCTGGCAAGCCACTGGAATTTCTTTATACCCCCATAGTAATGAGTCTTCAGAAAGGTCAGATCGACCTCTTCATAGAGAGGTCTCTGTTTCAGGTCCAGTCTCGGCGCGTCGATGTGGGAAACGATCAGGCGCAATCCCTCGCTTAAAGGCGCACTGCCGGGTCTTACAAGGGCAATGGACTTTTCATGAAACGACTTGAACATGGGGCCGGGAGAAGGGGGGGTCCGGCCCTCTGAGAAGCCGCTTTCCCTTGCCCTATCCCTAATATATTTTACGGTTTCCCGTTCAGTCTTTGCCTTATCAAGGAAAATCTTATATTCTTCGGCAAACTCAAAGACCCTTTTCTTTTCAGTTTCGCTTATGGAGTCCCATACCAGTTCAGGGTCATAAGTCAGCCTTTTTCCGAGTTTTTCCATCTCCCTTTTTGAGAGGGTCCCTTTTGCCATGAGATGCCCTTTTCAGCTAATAATTTAGTGACGTTCAAAGGTGTATGCATAGGACAATTTAATTTTGAAGTCATGCATTCGGCCATACCCCTTTTCTCAAGGGGATATCTACCACGTTAGTCAGTAATGACTTAAAATTAGAGGTTTGAAATGTTCACAGGAGATTCCCATGGGTCCATAGCCATAAACCTCTAATTTTAAGTCATGGCAAAGTCCTTTGGAATTTTTAAAGAGATATCCCCTTTCAAAAAAGGTCACGGCCTCGCCTGACCTTTGGAACTGGTTCGGAAAAATGAAGCCATGTATATACTTTTGGACATTACCAAAACTTTGTATAAATTATCCCCCATTGAAGGGCAAGTCAATATCTTTCGGTCTTGTCCTGGACACGATAAAATCGGATATGATATCTTTCAGCCATGGTCAGAAATTTTGAATCCATTGTAAGATCATTTATCCGTTCCTTTCCATGTGCTTCGGGCATGTCTTCCCCGGAAATGGACGATGATTCCCGTATCGCCAGGTCCCTTAACAAGGCCTTTCTCGCTGCTTTATCAGGAGACCCGGAACCGGAGGCCTCAGGGGCAAGGGGATTTCTTGATCAGGTCAAAAGGGACTCGTCACGATGGGCCAATGCAGCGGATTTCTATCTGAGGGGAATAGACCTGGTGAAGGAGGAGATAGGGGAAGTGAGCGGTCGTGATCCTGAATTCAAGGCCCGTCTGAAATCCCTGTCCGAATGGGTTTCATATAATGACCTTGCGGCCGATCCCGTGGAGACCAGGGAAAGATTATGGTCAGTCTTTTTTCCGGAAGCCCAGGGAATCTTAGAAAACAGAAAAGAAAAGACAGAGGCCCTCAGGAGAAAAAGGACCGTCCTGATAAGTGAGCTTAATAAAACGCCCGTCAGGGACCCTGAACGAGAGGTCCTTTTCACATCAAACGTACTTTTGACCCTGCCTCTCCCAGGGAAAGACCCTGATGGCCTCCACCTAAGCAAAGGGCTTAGGGAGAAGCTACTTGAGATCTCCCATGAACCGCAGCTCTACTGGTATGATCACCCCATCCACGCAGGCGTGGAACCGGAGGGCAACGAACTCCTGTACGGGCTGAAGGGACTCGAAGATGCACTTGAATTTGAACATGGACGCGGGAATAGTGCCCAGGATGGGAGACTCACATGTGTCCTGTCCCTGTCCGTGACCCACCGGGGTCTACATGAGATCGCCAAACCCTATGTGGAGGAGATACTGGCCGGTCCGGACAAATTGAAGAATATTGACGTCTATGTGTTTACTGAGGTGGATACAAGAAAGGTGATAGATGAGGTTATATCCCCCGCCGCCGACCGCTATCTCAAGACAAGGGGTTCTCGCGAGCTTTTGAAGGTCTTCGGTGTTGATGGCGATTACGGAAGACACTACAGTTTTTTAAAGGCCGTTTCAGCGTTCTGGAAGATATTTATCAGGCCTGAAACAAAGGCGACTTTCAAGATAGACCTTGACCAGGTCTTTCCCCAGAAGGAACTCCTCGATCAGACCGGATCTTCGGCCTTTGAACACCTGAGAACACCGCTTTGGGGGGCAAGGGGCACTGATTCCGGCGGCCGGCCGCTGGAGCTTGGCATGATAGCAGGGGCCCTTGTTAATGAAAGCGATATTCACGAATCATTATTCAGTCCTGACGTCCCCTTTCCAGAAAGCGCCCTATCCGCGGACGAGTATATCTTTTTCAGCCCGATCACCCAGGCCCTGTCAACAGAGGCGGAGATGATGACAAGATACGGGGATGGCCTCCTGGACGGCAAAAAGATGTGCATCCAGCGAATCCATGTCACGGGAGGCACTAACGGCATTTTGGTTGACAGTCTGAGGCGTCATCGACCCTTTACCCCTTCCTTTATAGGCAGGGCCGAGGACCAGGCCTATATACTCTCGGCCCTGTTCAACAGGGGAGAGGGATTGGCCTATGCCCATGAGGACGGCCTTATCATGAGGCATGACAAGGAGGTCTTCGCCCAGGAGGCGATCAGTTCCTCCCATGTCCCCAAACTTATCGGCGACTATGTCCGCATCCTCTTTTTTACGGCCTACGGAGAGGCGATCAACAGGGACATAAACAAAATAAAGGATATTGTCGATCCCTTTACAGGCTGTTTCATATCCAAAATCCCGGTATCTGTCGTGTATCTGAAGTTCTGTCTCAAGGTTGAATCCTTTTTTGCCGGGGATGAAGGTTCGAGGGCAATGGAGTTCCTTGAGACGGGATCAAAGCGCATCATGACCGCCCTGGAATTCGTGAGAGGGAAAAAGGGCGGGCTTAAACGGCAATATAAAAAGGAGCGATTAGGCTGGGATGTCTACTATGATACCCTTTCGGCCCTGGAAAAGGGGCTTTTAAATAATGACGAATTTGCCGTTGATATGAGAGAGAGGGCCCTTGAGATTGTTAAGGGATGCCTTGTTTCTGGGGGCAGGCATGCCTGAATATGAGAAACGCTTCTACAGGAAAAGGGTCAGGACCCAGGGGCTGATATCCTATAATGTTGTCGTGAAAGAGACGGACCTCTGGGTCAGCACGGACAGGAACCTGGAAAAAGAGACCCGGGACCTGGTCCTCCATTACAGGTTCCAGCTTGAAAACTACATTCAAGCCCACCCTGAGTTCCTGACTACCCTCAGGTCCTATTCAGATGATATCTATGGGCCGCCCCTGGTCAGGGAGATGATCACGGCCACCAGGGATCTGGACGTGGGTCCCATGGCCTCAGTGGCCGGCGCCGTTGCCCAGTTTGTGGGCAAGGGTCTCCTCGAATCAACGGGGCAGGTTATTGTTGAAAACGGGGGTGACGTCTTTTTAAAGGCCGGCAGGCCCGTGACCGTCTCGGTCTTTGCTGGCGAGTCTCCCCTGAGCGGGAAGATCGGCATAATGGTCCAGCCCGGAAACATGCCCATGGGCATCTGTTCCTCTTCCGGGAGGGTGGGGCATTCCTTCAGCATGGGATCGGCCGATGTCGTCTGCCTCCTATCTCCATCCGCAGCCAGGGCGGACGGTGCCGCAACCGCGCTTGGAAATATGGCCAGGACAAAAAAGGACCTGGAAAAGGTCGCGGAGCGGGCCAAAGGAATAGAGGGCATCATCGGGGGCCTGGCGATCATGGGAGACAGGATGACCGCATGGGGGGATATTGAGCTGGTGGATTTGTGAGAAGCCATACCAATTGTCCGGCCCTGTTCTCTCTTCATGATGATATCAATGAAGAAGGCGCATGGCACAGGGCATAGGGCGCAAGGCGCATGGAGGAGAAAAATGAAGTTGTGTTTTTCCTTAAGCCTTGAGCCTTGCGCCCTGCGCCTTATTTCTTAATCGTTTTTAGGCGGGACCTTTGAAAGGGCCTCTTCAATATTTAAGGGATAAAGTGGCTTGCAGATGATCTCATTGACCCGGAGCTTATTGAAGTTCTGGGAAGATGCCGCCTGCATGACCAGGGCCGTATCAGATCCCCTGCCCGTACCGGCCATCGCTATTACCCTTTCACCTTTGGTGAGAAAGCCTGCATCCGTGACCATGAGGACTATCTCAAAGCAGACCTTGACTCCCTGGCAGAAGCAGCGGAGGAGGTTGGCCATAAGCGTTGGGATTTTCGAATCATAGAGCCTGTCCGTGTGGAAGAGCATGGTTCCGAAATGGACCTCGTGTCCTGCTTCCCTCAGGGTCTTTACCAGTTCCCCGGGAAACAGATTCACGTCCCTGTGAAAATCATACTGGTGGGGCACCACAATTAGTTTGATATCCCGGTCCTTGAAAAACTCCATGGCCTTTTTTGCGGTCGCCCCTGTTGTAGAGGCCAAAACCAGCTTCTTGATGCCGAGGTCCTCCAGTCTCTCACTCACAAGTTCAAGGGTTGCCTGGGTGTTTTCCCCTTTAAGATCCTCAAAGTAGAATATCTTTTTTTCCATAAATCCTCACCTTTCATTATTGTTAACCGCCTAAACCGATTGGGGAATAACTGCCTGCTGCCCTGGAGACTTCAGAGGACAGTAACGCCTCGGCCCCGTAGGTAGTCCTTCAAGTCTCCAATTCCAATGATCCCAAAATGAAATACCGAAGCGGCAAGCAAGACTGTAGCACCCGCTTCGACAGCCTGATAGAAATGATCCAATTCTCCTGCGCCTCCGGAAGCCACCACCTCGGCCGAGACCGCTTCCTTGATTGCTTTGATCATTGGCAGATCATAACCGGTCTGCACCCCGTCGCCTGCTTTGCTGGTAGGCAGGATAACCGGAACACCGTATCCGTCAACGCGTTTTGCCCACTCGATCGCATCGGAGCCGGTGGCGGTCCGCCCCCCATCAATATAGACTTCATAGCCTGAAGGCATGGCCTCGTTCTGATCCACGTCGATGGCCACTGTCACATTGTCGGCGCCCAGCTCTTTGACCATTTCTTGGATCAGTTCAGGCTTCCGAAAGGCGGCGCTGCTGGTTGATACCTTGTTTGCGCCCGCCTTTAGAACCAATTCTGCCGATTTCACGCTCGATATACCTCCGCCAACGGTAAATGGCACTGTAGTGACATCGGCGACGCGTTTAACCACGTCGAGCATGGTGGCTCTACCTTCCACCGTGGCTGTGATGTCCAGCAGTGCCAGTTCGTCCGCGCCAGTGTCACAATAGGCCTTTGCGCATTGGACCGGATCACCAGCGTCTCGAATGTCCACAAAATGGACCCCCTTGACAACGCGTCCGTTCTGCATATCCAGGCAAGGCATTATCCTAATTGGTTGATTCATTGTGTCCCTCCTCTTTCCCTTATTTTATCGAGCTATATCTATTCCCTCAATCTCTATGAAAATGCATGGCATTGCCTGTGCATACCCCGCCATCGATAATTTTCAGATATCGAGAGCAAATCGGATTGCACGGCCAACCTCAACCATCTTTGTCAAAGGCAAAAATGTTATCAATGATCCGAATTCATAGGGAAAGTCAGAACTATTCAGCCAAATATTAATTTCTTATCGCGACCTCATTTGGTTTAGAGTCGAAAGGCGGTGTCTTTCCCCACGCGTTCTTTTGATCATTTGCCTCAGGTGCTCTCTCCCTGCGTTGGTGGTGCTTAGGCGCTCATTCCCCACCAGCCACCCGCTCTCGGATAATTCTTGCAGGCTATGTTCAACCAGCTCGCTGACATCGCTCTGCTGGTCTAACCCAAATTCCCGCAATGCCGGATTGTCACTAAAGTCAAAAGCCTGGCGTGCCAGCGCCCTCAATTCATCCAGCGTAATAGCTTTTCCCTTTTCGACCAGGTAGAGCATCCAGTCGCGCAACTGCTTTTTCCGAAACTTCTCGTAACGCTCAATCAACCCCATTTTGTAGCGGGCGAGGTTCGCATCCCCCTCTCTCAGGGAGCGTACAGTCTCGATACCTAACTCAATTGCGCTCTTAAGGATTAAAATAGCTACAACCAGTCCCACCAGCGTATCCAGGAGGCTGAAGCGGAGTAGGGAGGCAACCAATCCGACCGTGACGCTGAGTGAAACGATTACGTGGTTGCGTGAATCGACCGATTGGGTGATAAGCGCCACGCTGCCACTGCGCAGACCAATATAGCGCTGATAGGCCCATAGCACCAGGCAAACCAGACCGGAAATTACCGCTGCAAGGAAGACAAACCAGTCCACTTCAGGCTTGAAGGGATTGAAGAAACGTTTCACTGCTTCGTAAGAGGTGAGGCCACCAGTGCCCAACATCAGAAGCACGAGCACGACATTAACCGCACGTTCCCTGTTGAGGCGGAATCCAACGTAGACCAGTAGGCTGGCGAGCCCGTCGAGAAGGGTGTCCGCAGCATCGTTGATCAGCCCTATGCTGCCAGAAAGTAAGCCTGCAGGTAGCTTGAGCGCGGCCAGTCCCAGGTGCACACCCAGTGAGAACTTCGAGACAGTCTGCGGCTGCATGAGCTTTCGGGTGATTCCCCCCACCTTGCGCAAGCCAGCCAGCTTCTCGGCAGCTTTTTCGTGACCAAGCGGTGTTAGGGAGTACCGCTCCTCTTGCTGCTCTACCCAGCCTGCTTCCTTCATATTCTCAAGATCGATCAGCAGTTCTTGGGTAAGATCGCCACGGTCAATGGATTCCTGATCAAAGAGTTCTATGAATAGACCAAAACGGCGGGGAAATGCGATGAACTGCTTTTCGATCTCCGCCACCGTCCTGGGGCCATCCGACAGGCAGATGGCGATCATGTCGCGGTTGTCTCGATTCTTTCGCCAGCCGTGGTGTCGTGATTTTATATGTTTCGTCATTCCACAATCCTCTTCTCTCTGGAAAAAGGGGTCAGCCCTTGAATTAGGACAAAGTGGAAGTAATCTTGCCCACTTTTTTTCTCATTGTCCTGTTTTCTTCAACTGCCTTTGACATTCGCTGATATACCTTTGCCACGGCAGAGAAGGTTAGACCATTGAAAATCTGACCTATTTGGCCGTTCGTCATGCCCGTATATTTCTTCATAATATAGATACAAATGTTTCGATACTCTTTTCTGTCATTTAAGACCTCTTTATTGTCGACGCCAAAAAAGGCCGAGACTGCATCTACAATTATATCGGATTGATACGCTGATTCTAATAATTTTCTATGAGATGTCTCTTTCCGGCTTACGACCCCTTCTTTTAATCGACTCAATGCCTGTTTAATAAAAGACTTTCCACCCAATATCGAACCGCCATAGGTTTTTGAAAGTGGATTTTCAAGATCTACTCCTATTCCATTCTCGACAAACTCCCGATATAATTTCGGAGCTGTTTTTTTGTCCTTTGAAATCATCTTCAGTATTTGATCATGATGCACAATGTCATCTTTCCTATTTCCGATGTATGATGCATAACTGCTGTTAATAAATTCTTCTGGTTTTTCAACAATATGCGCTCTTACTGGATTGAGATGAATATATCGGCTGAGTTCCAAAAGATAATTATCTCGATCAATTAAAATTGCCTTGTATCTTCCTTGAAATAAATGACCACTTCTGTCTCTTTTTTTGTTTATATAGGTTGTGTATGATCCATTGATATAGTGCATCACCTTACTGATATTTGGCTTCGGAGTCTCGATAATCATGTGATAATGATTGGTCATAAAAACGTAAGCATGTAACAAACAGCCATACTTTTCCTGAGTACCCTCAATATATTCTCTAAACTTTTTATAATCAGTTTTGTTAAAATAAATCCTTTTCCGCTCGTTTCCTCTTGCGGTTACATGGTAAAGGGCACCTTCATATTCGATTCTTAGTGGTCTTGCCATATTACCTATATGACTTGTTCAACTTTGTCTCAATTCAAGGGCTGACCCCATGCCTTTCATAGGCGACGGCGGACCTGTCACGCCATAGCCTTTGGCGACGGCGGATGGTTTGATGGCTGAGGTGCTAAAATCCCCGGCGACCTGATTAGGGCAATTTTCGCACGACTGGCTTTGTCGCAAATACGTAAGCCCTACGGCTCTCATACTCTACCCCGGGATATGGGTCTCTCTCGATTATTTCTATCTTTTCAAATCCACTCTTCTTCAGACAGCTATAGATGAATTCCGCAGTGAA
>CAZGIZ010000160.1:0-10059 GCA_964526655.1 uncultured Desulfobacteraceae bacterium
AGCAAGGGAGTATCTATCGAGGAATAAAATGGATAAAAAAAGCATAAAAGATGTAGATATAAAGGGTAAAAAAGTGCTTATGAGGGTGGATTTTAACGTCCCGCTGGATAAAAAGGGAAAAGTTACGGATGACACGAGAATAAGGGCGGCCCTGCCAACGATCAGGTATATATTAAGCCAGGGGGCAGGGCTCATACTCATGAGCCACCTGGGGAGGCCCAAGGGAGAGGTGAGAGAGGAGATGAGACTCGCTCCCGTTGGGAAGCGCCTTGCCGAGCTGCTGCAAAGACCGGTTATTGCCCTTGAGGACTGCCTTGGGCCCAGGGTTGAAGAAGCGGTAAAGGGAATGGGGCCCGGCGATATTCTTCTCCTCGAGAACCTGAGGTTCCACAGGGAGGAAACGGAGAATGATCCGGAATTTGCAAGGAGGCTTTCCATGTTGGGTGATATATTTGTTAATGATGCCTTTGGAACATGTCACAGGGCACACGCCTCAACAGAGGGAGTGACCCATTACCTCGAGTCAGTGGCAGGATTTCTCGTTGAAAAGGAGATAGAATATTTTGAGAAGATCAACAGAAACCCCGAAAGGCCTTTTTTACTTGTTTTAGGGGGCGCCAAGGTATCCGACAAGATCCCGGTCCTCAGGAACATGCTTTCAAGGGTTGACGCGATTATCATTGGCGGGGCCATGGCATATACATTCCTCAAGCAGAGGGGCATTGATATTGGATCGTCCCGCTACGAGGCGGATGTGGCGGACGTGGCCCTATCGATCCTAAAAGAGGCAGAGGCAGGGAACGTTGAAATAGTGCTTCCTGTTGATCACCTGGTCTGTGATGACCCTGATGAGCCCAACCAGATAACTACCACCCCTGATGCGAATATTGAAGAGGGCTTCATGGGCGTGGACATAGGGCCGAGGACAGTCGAGCTCTTCAGGGAAAAATTAAAACCCGCCAGGACGATAGTATGGAACGGGCCCATGGGCATTTTTGAAAAGGACGAATTTTCCCAGGGGACCAGGGAGATGGCTGAGGCCATTGCGGAGTCTCCAGCCCTATCTGTTGTGGGAGGGGGGGACAGCGCCGCTGCAGTAAAGAAATTCGGTGTTGAAGACAGGCTTTCTCATATCTCTACGGGCGGAGGCGCGTCACTCGAATACCTTGAGGGAAAGACATTACCCGGAATCGCCGCACTGGAAGATAAATAGGGCTTGAACAGGGAACGGAATTTTTGAAGACCCAGGGAGCCGGGGAGACCTATTGGGTAATGCCTTAAAATGAAATTATCGATATAAACCAGCCATTATTGTCAATAAAATGACTTTTTGTCATTTTCTTAACTCATAATTCTCGTCTTTCTTGCCCCATTTTCCCCAAAAACACCTTCCCAGCAAAAGCATAGCCGATTTTTTCAATTAATATCCTTTGGCATAAATAATGCACAAAAATCACCAGTCGGCATAATAATATTAGAATGCCTCAGGAATGGTATGAGCATGAATGAATTGTTTGATATGGCGGAAAATACACAAAGGACATCCCATCAGACCAGGCTCCTTGTACTGGACACCCTTTTTGAGGCGGCAAGGGCAGGTGAGGCAGGAAAGGAATTGGCCATAAGAGCCGATGAATTGAAAAAGTTGACCGTACAGGAAACAGCCGGGAAAAAATGATTCGGTACCGGTCATAAATATTGGCACGGCCTTCAGACTATCTTACCCTTTCCACCAATAGGAACCTGTCGGGTTCCAGGCCGGCAAAGATGACGGCTCCTGCACAAGGGGTGACAAGTTTTTTGGTAAGATTTTCACCGATGACTTGAAAAATTTCGAGGCAGCAGGAGCAGAGGTTTGCGCTCCGGTCAATGGAAAAGGGTATTTTTGACCGGCCTTCATCTGTGGAGAATCGCGGCCTTATGAAGTTGGCGTGATTGGCCGTGTGGGTCAGGAATAGAAAATCGTAGTCCGCAACATCGGAACCAAGTCTTTTTACCCAACTGAGGGTCATGCGCCTCTCTCTGTCGCTGACATTGTGCCATTCGGGCGGCACTTTTTCCATAAACACGGGGTCATTAATCAGTTCCTTTTTTTCTTTAATATTGACCGGCCGCGGCGGTGTAAGGTCGGACAGGGTTATTACAGCCTCCCTCCTGTCTCCATATCCGGCCAGCTCAAAGGGGCTCACTACGAGAAAGAGGCCGTTCTTTTCCGAGCGCCTGTACCAGCTCCCCTGCCGTGAGCAAGTCTCGTTCCACACTCCCGGCGCGACACTATAGAGCCTCTTCTTTTCGTTAAGTGGGGTGCATACCACCCCCCTTGCGGATCTCATTTTGATCCCCTGAGAATCCATTTCTTCCCTCAAGAGTTCATTTTCCTTTTCAGTCATCCAGTAGATATGCTTTATGTATGGGGTGTCTGAATTCAAGGCCCACATCCTTTTGTGTTATTGCCTGTAATCTATCCTGTTATATATCATAAATCCTGCCTTTTAAAAATGGTTCATCCAATTTAATAAAAACTTGTTTTAATCTTGAAGTTCTTCTCCAGCGTGGTTGGAGATAACGATCCAGTTGAAAAGGTTACTTGCTATTGTTCATGGGGGATATTAACATGATTTAAACAGGTAGAAATGGAGGAAAAAGCACATTTGATAGCTTATGGATTTTAAGCGAATGTATTGCGGAATTCCATTCCATATGTTATGTCACCCATAATAGAACCTAATTAGTGCTCATCCATAAACTAAGGTTTTTGGATTCGCGCTATCAGCCATCAGCATTGAGCTCTCAGCAAAAGACTTTAAAATCAAAGGCTTGGCTGACTGCTGATCGCTGACCGCAAAGGGCCCTATCCAGAAATTGGCTATTTCTGAATGGACACTAATTAGAGGAAGTTATGATAAAGGAAAGCAGGTAGGATTTTGTATTTTAAGGTCAAGACATCAGAAGAGGTCCTCGAGATCCTGAAGGGATTTAGCCCCACGAGTGAAGAGACTGTACCCCTGGGGGAGGGTCTGGGCCGTGTATTGAGCAGGGATATAATATCAGCCGAGGACCTGCCGGGTTTTTACAGATCATCTATGGACGGGTACGCGGTCAGGGCCAAGGATACCTTCGGCGCCACCGAGAGTCTCCCCGCCCTCCTTGAAATGGAGGGGGAAGTCCTCATGGGACAGCCCCCAAATGTGAAGGCCGGTCAGGGCAAGGCAATCCGGATCTCAACGGGCGGAATGCTCCCGGAGGACACGGACGGGGTGGTTATGCTGGAATACTGCCATGCCCTGGACGACAGGACCGTAGAGGTCAACCGCGCTATATCGCCCCTGGAGAATGTGATCCGGCCGGACGACGATATCAAGGAGGGGGCGACAGTCCTTGAACAGGGTTATCTCCTAAGGCCCCAGGATCTTGGACTCCTGGCAGGACTCGGCATATCCGAGATTGCGGTGCACAGGAGACCGAGGGTGGCCGTCATTTCCACGGGCGACGAGGTCATACCCATAGGGCAGAGGCCTGAACCGGGACAGGTCAGGGATATCAACAGCTATACCCTGAGCGCCTTCTGCCTCCAGGCAGGCGCCGTCCCTGTTATTCTGGGGCTGTGCAAAGATGACTTTAAAGGGCTTAGAGAGATGGTCGCCAGGGGCCTTGAGACAGCGGACACCCTCTGGATATCAGGAGGCAGTTCCGTGGGGACAAGGGATATGACCCTGAAGGTGTTCGAATCCTTTGAGGACATGGAGATTCTTGTCCACGGGATTTCCATAAGCCCCGGAAAGCCTACTATCATTTCAAGGATCGGGACCAGGGCCATATTCGGCCTGCCAGGCCACACTGCCTCGGCCATGGTGGTGGCTGAGATTTTTCTGAACCCTTTCCTCTCCAGGCTTTCAGGTGAAGAGCCCTTCAGGGAGGACGCGCATTTCCATGTGGAGGCGGAGCTGAGCAGGAACATCGAATCCGCAAACGGGAGGGACGACTATATCAGGGTCAAGCTGATCGAGAAGGGCGGCAGGTACACGGCCGAGCCGATCTTCGGAAAGTCGGGGCTTATCTCTACCCTGGTTGAGGCTGATGGATTGATCCGGGTGGACAGAAATACGGAAGGGCTCTACCAGGGGCAGCCCGTAAAGGTGATGCTCTTCAGTTCCTTTAGGGGAGTTTCCTTATGAAGAGGCACAGGCACGTCTATCTTTCAATGAAGGTCCTTGAAGAGGCCAGGGAAATATTTTTAAGCCGGTGGAAGGACCAGAGAACCCTTCCCGAGGAGGTCCCCGTTGAGGAATCCCTCGGCCGCGTGACGTCGGAGCCGGTCTTTGCGAGGATGTCGGCCCCCTCCTATCACTCCGCTGCAATGGACGGGGTGGCGGTCAGGGCGGAAGATACCTATGGAACCACTGAAAAGGAACCAAAGGTCCTGAAAATAGGAAGAGACGCCCTGTGGATCAACACGGGGCAGGCGATGCCCACGGGCTATAACGCGGTCATTATGATTGAAAAGGTCCATCAGATGGACGAGGAGGACATTGAGATCCGTTCCCCGGCATATCCCTGGCAGAATATACGAAAGGTGGGGGAGGACATAGTCGCCACCCAGATGCTCCTGCCTCAAAATCACCTGATCCGGTCCTATGACATGGGCGCGATGATATCGGCCGGGCTCTTTTCAGTCAAAGTCCGGAAAAGGCCGGTGGCGGCCATTATCCCGACGGGATCGGAGCTGGTTAATCACAGGGACATAATGGGAAAGGGCGGTGTAAAGGAGGGTCAGATAATCGAGTCAAATTCCGTTACCCTCTCGGGGCTTGTCCGCGAGAGCCACGGTATTCCCCTTGTCTATGACATTGTCCCTGACAGGGAAGGGGAGATCCGCGACGCCATAATGAGGGCGGTCGAATCCGATGTGGATCTCGTACTTGTCAATGCCGGGTCATCGGCCGGAAGCAAGGACTACACAGCCAACATCATCGAGGAGATGGGGGAGGTCCTTGTCCACGGGGTTGCCATGATGCCGGGCAAGCCCACCATTCTTGGAAATATAAAGGGCAAGCCAATTGTTGGCATTCCGGGATACATGGTTTCAGCCGTCCTTTCCTGCGAACAGTTTGTAAGGCCTCTCCTCTACAATCTCCAGGGGCTGAGGCCTCCGGAGAAGAGATACATAAGGGTCAGACCCTCAAGAGACATCCCTTCAAAGCTGGGGACGGAGGAGTTTTTAAGGGTCAATATCGGCAGGGTGGGGGACAGGTTAATAGCCACGCCCCTCCCCAGGGCCGCGGGATCCATCACCACCCTCACAAGGGCCGAGGGCATCCTGCGCATTCCCGCCCTCTCAGAGGGGGTGAACCAGGACGAGGATCTGGATGCAGAACTCCTTGTGGAGGAAGAAGAACTCCTGAACACGGTGGTCGTCATCGGCAGCCACGACATCACCCTGGACATACTTGCAGATGAGATCAGGCGGGGAGGAAGGGGTATACGCGTCTCATCAGGGAACGTCGGGAGCCTGGGCGGTCTCATGGCCCTGAAAAAGGGGATCTGCCACCTGGCGGGCGCCCATCTCCTTGATACTGAAACCGGGGAGTACAACATCCCCTACATAAGGCGATACCTCAAGGGATTGAAGGTGAGTGTGTTTAATCTGGTCTTGAGGGATCAGGGATTGATATTGCCTGCGAATAATCCAAAGGGGATAAAGGGGATCGATGATCTCACAAGGGATGGCGTCAACTTTATTAACAGGCAGGCGGGATCTGGCACGCGAATACTCTTTGATTACAGGCTGGAGCAGGCAGGCATAAAAAAGGAGCGAATAAAGGGGTATGATAATGAGGAGTTCACTCACATGGCCGTGGCCGTGGATGTCCTGAGCGGGGCCGCGGACTGCGGCATGGGAATCTACGCGGCCGCAAAGGCCCTCGGCCTGGACTTCATTCCCATGGTTCGGGAACAGTATGACCTCATCATCCCTTCCTCCATGCTGGATAATGACAATATCAGGGCTGTGATTGAGACAATCAGTTCACAGGAGTTCAGGGACAGGGTAAATGACCTCGGAGGATATGACCCGTCTAAGAGCGGCAGGCTCTGGATGGAAGTGGGCTAACACATTAAAGGAGGTGAAATGAATTATGGGATCCCTCAAGTTGTTATCAAGGCAATGGATTGTGGATGAGAATGATAACATCATTATAGGCGAAGGCAGAAAAGAGATACTTGAGAACATTGAAAGGACAGGATCCATAAACAAGACCGCCAAGATAATGAAGATGTCCTACAAGGCGGTCTGGGGCAAGATCAAGGCCACAGAGAAATCCTTTAATGTCAGGATAGTGGATGCGGACAGGACCACTGGTTCCCGGCTTACCAGGGAGGGGAAGGATCTCCTCAATAAATACAGCCGGTTAAAAAAAGAGTGCCTGGAGGCTGAAGACAGGCTTTTCAAGTCCATCTTCGACCAGGAAAGCGGCCAAAAGGGCTGATAATCGAGGAATCCAAGGCGGGGGCCGAGCCCATGGAAGAGAAATCAAAAAAGCCTCAACTGGTCTCTATTGTGGGGAAGTCCGGAACAGGCAAGACCACACTGGTGGAAAAACTTATCCCTGAACTCAGGAAGAGGGGTCTCAGGGTAGGGACCGTCAAACACCATCTCCATGCCTTTGAAATGGACAGCCCGGGGAAAGACAGCTGGCGCCACAAGCAGGCGGGCGCGGAAAGGTCTATTATCTCATCGCCTCACAGGATAGGCCTTGTCATGGACGTGGATCACGACTATTCCTTTGATGAGCTCATACCCTTTTTCTCGGGGATGGACATTGTCCTGGCAGAGGGCTACAAGGGCGGGAACGGACCCAAGGTGGAGATTTTCAGGCCCGAGGTACATGCAGAAACCCTCTGCCTCGAGGACCCCAATCTTATCGCCATGGTGACCGATCAGGAAATGGAGGACCTTCAGGTCCCTATATTCGGCCTTGATAATATCAAGGACCTTACAGATTTCATAATAAGGGCCTTTAAGCTCCAAAGGAGCGTATGATAAAATTGCGAAGCAATTTTATTAATGCTTAAAGGCCCTCTGTCCCGTGAAGACCATACTCACCTGGGGATCGGCCTCGTTGCATGCCTGAATGACCTCAAAGTCCCTGAGGGACCCGCCCGGCTGCACGATGGACTTTATACCTTCTTTGATGGCCACATCCACCCCGTCCCTGAAGGGGAAGAAGGCATCGGATATCATGGTTGACCCGATAAGGCCGCCCTTGGCATCCCTGGTCTTCTTATCGATATCTTCCAGGATGTCGCGACCTCTCTCGCCCCTCGCAACCATCCTCTCCAGATCCTTGTAGGGTATCCCGTGTCTCCTGAAGCAGATGGCGTCGGCATATTTGGTATAGGCCTTGTAGATGGCGATCTCGGCGACACCTACCCGGTCCTGTTCGCCGGTCCCTATGCCCACGGTCACGCCGTCCCTGACATAGATTACGGAGTTGGATGTGATCCCCTGCTCCACCTGCCAGCCGAAGAGCATGTCCGCGTAGTCCTCTTCAGATGGTCTTCTCTCAATGCTGTAACTCTTTCCCTTGTACTCCGCGGCGGCCAGCGTAAAGTCCGACGCGCTCCTAATCCGGTTGAGGGGCGACTGCTGGATAATGAAACCCCCGTCCATGAGGCTCTTGAAATCCACAAATCTTGCTTCCCTGTAATAGGAAAGGTTTTCAATGCGGTTGACACGAAGGATTCTCAAATTCTTTCTTCGGGCCAGGACGGGTATGGTACCCTCTTCAAAATCCGGGGCCGCCACTACCTCCACATAGACCTGCGAGATCATCTCCGATGTCTCTTTATCCACAGGCCGGTTAAAGACGGCGCACCCGCCAAAGGCTGCCACCCTGTCAGCCATGTACGCGCGCTGAAAGGCATCGGCGATGGTTTTTCCATAGGCCGCGCCGCAGGGATTGTTGTGCTTGACAATGACGGCCGCGGGCCTTTCCGAGAGGTACTTGATTATATTCACTGCGTTATCAATGTCCGTGAGGTTGGTCTTTCCGGGGTGCTTTCCCGCCTGTATCATGTCCTCATCGGCAATGGCCGAAACAAGGCCCTTCCCCGGGTCGATAAACCTGCAGTCGCCCAGGACCAGGTTCCCGTTCACGAGCTCATAGAGGGCGGCCTCCTGGCCAGGGTTCTCACCGTAGCGTAGCCCCTTTTCGATGATTTCCCCGCTATTCTCATCGGGAATCTTCCATGACTTTTTTCTATAGACAAGCACCTGATCGCCGAAGGAGATGGTGATTTCAGGCGGAAAATGATCATCCATAACTGTCTTGTACATTTTTTTCAGGTCTTCAGCCATTTCTTCCTCCAAAAAAGGTGTCAGTGGTCAATAACTATTCCTTATCAGGTATATTGCCAATGGATTTTATATAGGCACTCAATTTGGGTGTAAGCTCATCAATGATTTCTTGTAATGACAGGATGTCATCCTTTGACAAGAGATCCCTTTGGTGGGCCCTTCTGAGCCAATGTCTAACCTCAAATAATGATGCCCTTGCTATTTTCGCAAATCTTCGGTTATCGGCAAAACTCCCGCGGCCTGTCCCCTCGGCAATATTCGCACCTATGCTATCAGCAGAGTTTATCAGTTGTTTCCCGACGGCGTCCTGTGCCAATCGGTCCCATTGAATGGTGATTTTCCATATACTGTCAGATAATATTTCTGCTAATTGATATACACGAAGATTTTCAAATCCAGTCCGAGCCATTTTGACTCCGGTACAAGAAATATGAAACAGTCAACGAGCTTTAATCTGATAGATGGCATGCGGGTGAATTGAAACAGAACAACTGACGACGGACAACCGACAACGGACAGTATCCTCTCAGCATTTCTGCTTCAGTCTATGTTTGCTCAGAGGGCTCTGTGAGAAATAAAATCATACTTTATGCTTCTCTATGTACGCATAGGCGTTATGGTTATGGATTGACTCAAAGTTCTCCGATTCCACGGCAAACCAGGTGATGTTGGGATCATTATTCAGCTTCTGGGCGATGTCCCTGACAATATCCTCCACGAACATGGGATGCTGATAGGCCCTTTCGGTCACGTATTTTTCATCCTCCCGCTTGAGGACCGAATAGACGTCGCTGGATGCTGATTCCTCCACAAGGCGGATAAGGTCCTCTATCCATATCAGCTTCCTGAATCTGACCTGGAGCTTTACCTCACCCCTCTGGTTATGGGCCCCGAAATCGCTTATCTCCTTGGAGCACGGACAGAGGGTGGAAATGGGGACATAGATGATGGTTATAAGGTCCCTTCCCTTGTTTAAGGACCCCTTGAAGGTGCACTTGTATTCCATAAGGCCCTCGCTCCCAGAGATCGGGGCCCTCTTTTTTATGAAATAGGGAAAGGTGATCTCCATATGGGCGCTTTTGGCATTGAGCCTGTTTTTCATCTCTTCCAGGATCTCGGAAAAGTTCTGCAGGGAAATGAGATTGCTGTGTTCGTTGAGGATCTCCACAAAGCGGCTCATATGGGTCCCCTTATAATACCTGGGCAGGTTCACGTACATGTTGATCTGGGCCACGGTCTGCTGCCTGCCCATTGTCTTGTCAAGGACGGTTATGGGATAACTGATCCCCTTCACCCCCACCTGGTCGATATCAATATTCCTGTCGTCTATATGATTCTGTATATCCTTCATTTTTTTCCGGATCTGGCTGATTTTTCAAAGGCATTTTTAAAATTCTTGGGGATCAAAGTCAATAGAAAGATGGGCTGCCGGTACCCTTTTCACCCTTGCATTTCTTCCGGGAAAGATATAACTTAAGAGCCCTCCGGGCGTGGCGCAGCCTGGTAGCGCATCACGCCCCTTGAAGGCGGGAGTGCCGGAGTAAATAAATAGTGTAAAAGATGATTCGGGGCGTGGCGCAGCCTGGTAGCGTATCCCGCCCCTTGAAGGCGGGAGTGCCGGAGTAAATAAATAGTGTAAAAGATGATTCGGGGCGTGGCGCAGCCTGGTAGCGCACCTGCTTTGGGAGCAGGGTGTCGGAGGT
>CAZGIZ010000161.1:0-10024 GCA_964526655.1 uncultured Desulfobacteraceae bacterium
AGCCCGTAGCCCAGGATTACTACTGCCACATAGGTCGGGATGACAAGCACGGCGCCGGACAGTGCCACCATCATGAACATTACAAACCGGGTGTCGCCCGCGCCCTTTATTGCGGAGGCAAAGACTATGTTCATCGCGTCGAACAGGGAATAGACCGCCACAAATCTCAGGAGAACTACGCTGAGGCCGTAAATTTCAGCGAATCCCTCTGATTCGGATTTGGCGGCAAAGGGCGCCACGAAGATGTCGGGTATCAGAAAATAGGCCGCGGCCAGGCATATCATATAGGCGGAGGCCATATGGAATCCGGAGTAGGTGCTTTTCTGGGCCAGGTCCGGCATGTCCCTGCCCAGATATTGGCCCACGAGCACTGATATGGCTATTCCAAGGCCCAGCATGGGCATGAATGCCAGCATGTTTATATTAAAGGCGATATTTGTGGCTGCCAGACTGGCTGTCCCCAGACGGCCCACCAGGAGTAGAAAGGCCGTAAAACCCCCGATGTCCAGGAAGAATTGGATACCTGAGGGAAGCCCGAAACGCATGAGACGGGAAAAGAGTTCCTTCTCGGGACGCCAGCCCTTGAGGGTATGGTAGGTCATGTTCTTCCCGCTTTTAGAGATTAAAGCCATATATATTGCAAAAGAGAGCACGCTTGAGAGCACGGTCGCCAGGCCCGCCCCTTTAATCCCCATTTCCGGGAAACCCCATCTTCCGAATATAAGGGCATAGTCCAGGATAAGGTTCAGGGCCGTGGCGGCGCAGTTCACCCACATCACCGGCCATGGCCTGCCCCTTCCCGCATAAAATCCGGAAAGGGCGGAGGCGGCGACCTGGGGACCTCCCCCGAAACACATGATCTGGAAGTATTCCACTTCATAACGCTGAACCGGCGCGTCGTGTCCCACGAAAGCGAATATGGGCCCGGCAAGGGGGATGAGACAAATCATCACAATACCACCCAGCACAGAGACATATATCCCCTGCCAGATCGCCGGACCAATCCTATGATACATACCCGCCCCGTAATATTGCGCCACAAAGGTGCCCACATAACTTGCCGTGCCCATGAACAGGCTCATTATTGCAAGTGAGAGGATACCTGCCGGCATTGCCGCGGCAATGGCTTCCGTCGAGTACCAGGATAGAAACATCCTGTCTACAAAGCTCTGGACAGACCAGGCCCCTGTACTCAGGATCAGGGGCACGGCTATCACGAGCACTTCGCGGTAACCACCTTCAACCTTCCATCTTTTGCCCAAATATGGCATAATCGAAAAATCGCTCATTTAAAAAATCATCATTTCATGGATTGGAATCAAGTAATGAAATGACCTGTCCTATTGAACCCTTCCATCTGCGGGAACCGCCACCTTGGCCTATAGATAGGGCTTGAAAAAAAGAACCCGACCGGAGCAATGACTACTATGGCATAGCCCCCGTTTCTTACTTCCGAATAAGCTGGGTTTCCTGCAATGAAATGGCACTTCCATGGAAGGAATTTAATTGATAAATATTAAGGAAGCCCTCTACCCGCCCTTGTAGGCGTTATCAATGCTGTCGATGTATGATCTAATCCCCGTTGTTATCCCTTCGGCCAGTAATTCCCTGTATTTTTCATTCAGGAGGCGGGTCCTTTCCGTGGGATTGGTAATGAAGCCTGATTCCACGAGAATGGCCGGCATTTCGGCGCCTATAAGGACATAAAAGGGAGCCTGCTTCACGCCAAGGCTCTTATTGGTCTTATAGGTGTTTCTTATATTATTCATCATACCCTTCTGGACCTGGTGTGCCAGCCTGCTCGATTCATTGATCTTGGTGTTGAGCATAAGGTCATTAAGGATGGACTGGAGGTCGCTGATGTTCTTCTCTGATGTGGCATTTTCCCTTGCCGCAACCATGACGGCCCTTTCATCTGTCGCCATGTTCAAAAAATAGGTCTCCACGCCGAAAATCCTGCTCTGCCTGTGGGCGTTTACGTGCAGGGATATGAAAAGATCCGCCTTTTTTATGTTGGCAAATGCCGTCCTTTCATCCAGGGGCATGAATACATCTCTTGTCCTTGTGAGGAGGACCTCGCAACCGATCTCATTCTCAATCTTCTTCTTTAGTTGTTTCGCGAGATCCAGCACAATATTTTTTTCCCTTATTCCTCCTTTGTGATAACATCCAGGGTCCCTGCCACCGTGACCCGGGTCAATCACGATCCTTTTGACACTCAGACCCAATTGCCTCGCAAGTGAAATCGTCCTATCCGGTTCCTCAACCTTCCTGATTCCCTTTCTGGGGGGCCTCTTATCTGTTTTGGGGCTTATTATCTTTATATCGGGTTTGCTTTCATAGCCCCTGACGTCCACCACGATGCGAAAGGGATCATGGAGCGGAAATGTCTTGAACCCCTCTATATTGTTGATATCGAGAACGACACGGACAGTCTCCGTGTCATACTGCCCTGCCCTCGCCCTCTGGAGCAATCCGTCCTTTATGGGGATGTTGCTTTCAATATCCGAACCGATACTGGCCTTCTCAAGATCCAGATAGAGACGTCTCGGCTTTTTCAGGTCCGGATCTTTCTTGAGCAGGTGGGAGGTGTATTTTACTGGCCCTTCCAGGTCAATGACCACACGTGTGTAGGTCGGGGTTGACCAGTGCCTGATATCCTTGACGGCCGTCAGACCATTGGCCGATGTGACAGCTTTTTCCTCCGTTTCCTTATCCAGGCTTTTCCCGATGATCAGGGCCAGTTCATCCATCATCGCCCTGGCCTTGGGCCGCATATCCCCTGAAGGAAACTTTATATCAACCTTTAAAAACTCCACATAGGCCTGGGCCGGGTCTTTTTTTATCCGGTAGTCTATCTCTCCCAGCTTGTATTGGGCGTCATCAGCCAGGCGGTGATCGCTGTAATCGGATGTTACCCTTCGAAAGGTCTCCATGGCCTTATCCAGGTCCGCCTCCAGCCCTGAATATCCATAAAGCCTCTTATACATCTCCGCTGAGCGAAACATGGCCCATGGCGCCTGTTCGCTCTTAGGGTATTTCTCAAACACGGCCTCATAGGCCTTGATGCATCTCAGCCAGTTGTGGCGAAATTTCATTTTTTCCTTGGAATGATACAGGTTGTCTTTATATTGATCAGCTTTTTTTATGAGGGCCTCGGGACCTGCTGCGGACCCGTAGGCCGCCGTTGGGATCCACGTCAGACAATGCACCATGAGCAAAAAAAAGAGGAAAAAGGCTATCTTGGCTGTCCTGTTTCTAATCATCAAAGCCCATCCGCGTATTTCTTTATCTTGTCAAGCTCCACCAGGGCCTCCAGGGGCGTCATTGAAGATATATCAAGCCCTTGAATCCATTTTATCAATCTTCGATCCTGCCCCCCGAAGAGACTCAGTTGGGAGACATCGTCATGTTTCGGTCTTATCCTTGAGCCTGCCATCTTGGGCCGCCCTAACTCATCGATTTCTCCCTTCTCAAGATTTTCCAGGATCTCATTTGCCCGCCGGACAACCTCTTCAGGGATGCCCGCGATTCTTGCCACCTGAATGCCGTAGCTCCTGTTAGTACCGCCCGGGACCAGTTTCCTCAGGAAAAGGATCTGACCTTTCCATTCCTTCACGGCAATGTTGAAATTCCTCACCCTGTTCTTGGCCGTCAAGAGCTCCATCAATTCGTGATAATGGGTGGCAAAGAGGGTCCTGACCCCCCTTTCTTCCTTGTCGTGCAACGCCTCAGCCACGGCCCAGGCTATGCTCAGGCCGTCATAGGTGCTGGTGCCCCGGCCTATCTCATCCAGAATAACAAGACTCTTTGGGGAGGCGTGCCTGAGGATATTGGCGGTCTCGTCCATCTCTACCATGAACGTGCTCCGGCCGGCCGTAAGGTCATCTGATGCGCCGATACGGGTGAATATCCTGTCCACCATGCCGATGACCGCCTTTGAGGCTGGCACAAAACCGCCCATCTGCGCCATCAGGACCGTCAGCGCGACCTGCCTGAGAATTGTGGATTTTCCCGCCATGTTGGGTCCGGTGATAATCAGCAACTGCTGCTCCAGGTCATCCAGATGGATGTCGTTTGGGACAAAATCCTCGTCCTTTACCGTCTGCTCTATTACCGGGTGCCTCCCGTCCACAATGTCTATTACACTTCCTTCATTGACCTCAGGGATGGTATAGCCGTTGAGTTCCGCTGTTTCAGCCAGGCCCGCGAGGGCGTCTATCTCGCCTATCAGCGCCGCCGTATCCTTTATGCGCTGATTCTCGAGGGCCAGGCAACCCCGCACCCGCTCAAAGATCCTGTACTCGAGCTCAATCTTCCTCTCTTCGGCGCCTAAAACCTTTTCCTCATAGGCCTTCAGGGACTCTGTGATATATCTCTCCCCGTTGACCAGGGTCTGCTTCCTTATATAATCAGAGGGTACAAGATGGATGTTTGCCCGTGAAACCTCTATATAATATCCAAAGACCCTGTTGTACCCGACCTTGAGGTTGGAAATGCCTGTCCTCTCCTTCTCCGAAAGTGCCAGATCAGCTATCCAGGCCTTGCCGTCCCTGGTAATCGATATGAGCTGGTCCAGCTCCCTGTCATAGCCCTCCTTGATAATACCACCTTCTTTTATCGAGACCGGCGGATCATCACAAATCGCCCTGTCTATCAATTCGGCAACGTCCTGGAGGATATCCATTTTTGAGGCAACATTCGAAAGCAGCTCGCTGGCGGACCTGGCAAGGCCCTCCTTGATGGGGGGCAGCTTGAGAATGGACAGCCTCAGCGCGATAAGATCCCTGGCATTGGCCCTCCCTAAAGAAATGCGCCCGTTCAGTCTCTCAAGGTCGTATATCCCGTCCAGTCCTGTTCTTATCTCGTCCCTGAAGATCCTGTCATCCCTGAAACTGGAGACAGCGGCCAGCCGCTTCCGGATCTTGTCCAGGTCGATCAGCGGGTACCCGATCCACCTCTTAAGGAGCCTGCTCCCCATTGGAGTGACAGTGCGGTTGAGGATCTGGAAGAGGGAACCCTTGACGGAACGCCTTCGCATTGTCTCAAAGAGCTCGAGGTTCGAGACAGTGGATTCGTCAAGGAACATGTGATCATCAAGGCGATAGGTCGTTATCTCCTTTATGTGGCCGGGATTACCTTTTTGAGTCTCTTTCAGATAATGGACCAGGGCCCCCGCGGCGGCGATTCCCTGCGTGAGGCCCTCGCACCCGAAACCCTTCAGGGAAACCACCCCCAACTGCTCCTTTAACAGCCGCTCCGCCATTCCTTTATGGTATTGATCCCTTTTCAGCACCTCGACCCTGTAGGAAGAGAGCTCTTTTCGTTCGGCCAGGCTGTCTCCCTCCGGCACCAGCAGTTCTACGGGGCCTATCCTTCCCAGTTCATCCAAAAGTTCACGCCATTCCCCCACTTCCGTGACACGGAATTCCCCTGTGGAGAGGTCAACATGTGCCAGGCCGTAAGCACCCTTATCACGGGCAATGGCGGCCATATAAAGGTTTTTATCGCTGTCCACGTCGAGCTCTTCCACCACTGACCCGGGAGTAACCACCCTGACGACTTCCCTTTTGACGATGCCCTTTGTTTCCCTTGGATCCTCGACCTGTTCGCAGACCGCTACCTTGCGGCCGTTTTCAATAAGCTTTGCTATGTATGACCTTGAGGAATGATGGGGGACACCGCACATGGGCACTTTCCTGCCCTCATAGGAACCCCTGGAGGTAAGGGTTATTCCGAGGATCCTGGATGCCTTTTCAGCATCTTCAAAAAACATCTCATAAAAATCGCCCATGCGGAAAAAGAGTATTGAATCAGGATAGGACTCCTTGATGTTCAGGAATTGTCTGAGCATCGGCGTCATCTGGCTCATACTTCTTTCCTCTGACCGCCCTGAGGTGAATCGATTATTTCCATCTGCTTCTGGTGGGGGGATGATGGGTCAACCACACCTGCTTCAATGGAAGTGATCGTATCCCATTTTCTGCACTGGGGACATTGCCAATGGAGGTCCAACGGTCTGAATCCGCAATTGGAGCATTGGAACTCAAGATCCGGCACGTTCATGTGGTTGATAAGTCTTCGGTATGCCTCAAGGGCCTCCTCTTTTCTATTGAGGCTCAGGAGTATCTCCCCTATGAATCTCCTCGCCCCCCAAAATGAGGGATTCAAATCGATAGCGCTCTCGAGCTCCTTCAGGGCACCTTCGTAGTCTTTTTCATTATGCATGTACCTCGCAAGGGCGAGGTGTGTAAAGGCATCGGAATTGAACCGGGCGCATTCCTTTAAAAATTCCTCCACGGGTTTGAGATTTTCCATCTTTGAATAGGCCCCTTCCAGGCGGCGATAGGCAAGAAATGTGTAGCCCGGAGCGATTGTTACCACCTTTTTCCAGGTGGAAATAGCCTTTCTATATTCCTGATTTTCGAAGTAGAGGTCCCCAAGGTGGAGATAGGCGTCAACACAAGCCTCATGGATCGAAATGGCCTTTTGAAAGGCCGCTTTTGCCCTGGCTGTCTCCCCTCTCTCCAGCAGATTTTTGCCCATCTCGGTCTGGTGATGTGCAAGTATATGCCTGTGGTCTCCCCTGATCAGCCTGGATATCCTTTGACGGGTGGCAAAGGCGTTTTCCCAGTCCCTCATCTCCTCATATATCTTTTCTATCTCTTCAAGTGTCACTGGATTGGAAGGCTGCTTTTTGATCAAGTCCAGAAAGGTCTCCAGGGCCCTGGTTATAAACCCGCCCTTTCTGTAGTCCACTCCAAGATCAAACAGGGCCCTTAACTTGGTCTGTTCATCTATATTGGGCCTCAGGATGATGGTCTCCCGGATGCGTATGGCCCTGTCGATGTCCCCCTTGGAACGATAGAGATTTCCAAGGGCCATGTAGGTCTCAATGGTGTCCGAGTTGACCTGGACTGATTTGGTGAATTCTTCAATGGCCTGATCGCGGTCATCGGAAAGGAGGTGCCTGATGCCCTTAAAAAAGGCATTGTCCCCTTTGCTGATAATGATTCTTTCGCTTTTGTACTTGCGATAATGAACAAGACGTCCGATGACAAACCCGATAATAAAGGCGGCGATTACAGCGAAAAAAAGGATCTGATTCTCAGGCGTCAAAAACCACTGCCGGAGCTGAAGAAACATGAAATACCCCTTAATGCCTATTTGTAACCATTACCCAGTTCGCCAGTTACGACATTATCCGACGTAATGGGCAGGTTTCTAAGGGAATTTAGCTCCTTGTCCTTTTCCACGGCCGCCCTTTTAAGGTGCCTTATCTCTCCCTTGAGGCGGAACCTTTCCACGATGCCGTAAAGACCGGTGATGATAACCCCGAAAAGAAAGGCAATGGTCACGATATAATACATGGATATCTCGACAGACCGGTAGTGGAGGGAGAAGGCATCCACCTTGAATATGACCTTGGTGGAAAAGGCCTCATGGTTCTCCACTATCAGAATAATAACTACCAAAATGATGATTATGCCGATCAGAAATTTTACATGTTTCATTTTCCGCCTCCTTTTCTTTGATAGCCAACTGATCCAAACGCACCACCCGACGCCTTGGTATTCCTAAATCTTGTCAAAATAGGGCCTTAACTTCCTGTGTGTCTCCCTGATATGCTCCGGAATAACACGCACCTCTCCGAATACGGTCATATAGTTAGTATCCCCGTTCCACCTGGGCACAATATGGAAGTGGAGATGTTCCTCGACACCGGCTCCAGCCACCTTCCCGAGATTCAGCCCCACATTAAAGCCCTCTGCGTTTATGGCCTTTTTAAGGATTTCAATGGATTTTCGGACCGTCACAAGGAGATCCAGACTCTCCTCTTCCGAGAGCAGCTCGAGGCCCTTTACATGCCTTATCGGGGCCACAAGCAGGTGCCCGTTGATGTACGGGTATCTGTTCATCATTACCATCGTGGTTGATCCCATATACAGAATCAACCGCTCTTCATCCATTTCCCGGTCTTCTCCGGGACAAAAAATACAGCCCTCCCCTTTTTCGTTGGAAAGGATGTAATCCATTCTCCATGGCGCCCAAAGTACTTTCATGGTTGAAATATCCCCGCTCAATAGAAAAGGTAATGTCCGTTGTTCGTTGTCAGTTGTCTGTAGTCAATGAAAATGGCAACTGCTCCATGAGGATGCACTGAAGCATAGGCAAATTCCTTATAAAATAAGGCCGTTAAAGCAGATGTGCAACTAACCACGGACAACGGACAACCAACACTGCCATATAATGACCAGAATTCATGATCTCTACCAGGCATCTTCACTGTTAGATTCAGATATTGATAATCTCCCCCCTTATATCATCCCCTATCCTTAAGATCCCCATAGTGCGATTTGATGACAGGATATGGCCGCCTGCCGTTCCGGGATTAAACAGGAGGACCCCCTCTCTGAGATGATTGGCCGGTCTGTGGGAATGCCCGTATATAATGGCATCAACCCCCTGAAATTCGGGCAGCAACCTCTCCTCAAGTCCCTTGGGGGAGCCCCACCCATGAATAAGGCCGAGCCTGAAAGAGCCTACTTTTATGACCTTTTTCACAGGGAGCGCCGCTCTTACTTCAACAGGGTCCATGTTGCCTTGTACCCCGTGGAAATTGGCGCCCTCCAGGAACTTAACGACCCTTATGCTCACAAAATCTCCGGCGTGAAGTATGTAGTCTTTGTCAGACAGGTATTGCTCGTGGATTTTTTCGAATTCCCCTGTTACATTGCTGAGGTGGGTATCCGACAATACGGCTATTGTGATCGTCACACCAGGACATGACCTCCGATTCGATATAGGGTGTGTAAGAGATTATAGTAATGTAAAAAAAAAGACAAGCCGTAATCCACACCGCAATAAAAGGTTTGACTGGTTAACTTTTTTTTTGTATTTCAAATCGCAAGTCATGAAATCGCTTTGCGATTTTATGCTGAATTGATTTCAGGTAATGCCCGGATAGATAATATTTCCGGACATTTTTGAAATCCCATAGAGGAAATCCTGTCAGATTTCCATCTTTTTAGTTAGCCGGGGTAATATCGTGCCAATATACGAATTTTACTGCAAAAATTGCCATATGATATTCAATTTTTTCTCGGGCTCCGTGAATGTGGAAAAGAGGCCCTACTGTCCCAAATGCAAGAAAAAAAGACTCCAAAGGCAAATGTCAACTTTTTCAACACTCAAAAACAGGGGCGAAGATGAAGATACGGCCATGCCTGACATCGACGAGTCAAAGATGGAACAGGCCATGGCCGTCCTTGCGAGAGAGGCCGAGGGCCTTGATGAAAATGACCCGAAACAGGCTGCCAATCTGATGCGGAAGCTCTCGGATATGACAGGATTAAACCTCGGTCCCGGCATGGAAGAGGCCCTGGCCAGGATGGAGGCAGGAGAAGACCCGGAACAGATTGAGGCCGAGATGGGCGACCTCCTGGAGGGGGAAGACCCCTTCAGCTTTAAAGAAAAGACCAACAAGCTTCTAAGACAAAGACCTCCAAGGGTGGATGAAAAGCTGTACTACCTGTGATCCTTTCTCAACATCAACAATGTCCTGCTCCAGGCCATAAACAACGGCATAAACCCCCAGACCAACAAACGGGGCGGGTTTTTCCGCCTACTTTGTCGAGCTTCACAAGGACCTTCAGGATGACCTCATAAGCCGCACGGACATAGGCATGTAAGTTAAATTTATCGCCTTCTCCGCATCTATAAAAATAGTAAAAATCGAGCTTCCCCGTTCTCGAAGAATGCCGCGGTTGCTGTTGAATAAATTTATTCAACAGCCTACTCAAAATTTCAAAAACTTCCCCAACCAATTGGAATGTCAATAAATATCCAATAATAACCCTTCATTTTGAACGGACTTTTAACAAGCATTTCTTTTCACTCACTTCCCCTCCCCTTTATCCTCTTTTTCTTATTGAAAATTTTTGATTTTATGGTTTTAAAATGGCTGTCGGAGGATATTCATCCCTCAGTGAAATATTTTACATTGACAAAATGAAAAATGTGT
>CAZGIZ010000162.1:0-5298 GCA_964526655.1 uncultured Desulfobacteraceae bacterium
AGAAGGTCGATCTATCGGTCACCTACCATGACCCGTGCCGTCTCGGCAGGCTGGGCGAGCCCTGGATACACTGGGAAGGAAAAAAGATCCCGGGAGACAGGTTTGTTTTCGACCCCCCGAAGGTCTACCGGCGAGGCACCCATGGCGTCTATGAACCGCCCCGGGATGTCCTCAGGAGCATTCCCGGTGTGAGTCTTACGGAAATGATCAGGATCAAGGAATATTCCTGGTGCTGCGGGGCCGGGGGAGGAGTCATCGACTCAAATCCCGAATTTGCAAAATGGACCGCCCGGGAGAGAATAGAGGAAGCCGGATCCACCGGCGCCGAGGCGATTGTTACGGCCTGTCCCTGGTGTGAGAAGACCTTTAACGATGCGATCGGGGAAACGGGCAGCAGCATGAAAATCTATGACATCGTTGAACTTGTGGAGAAAGCAATCTAATAAAGGGGGTAATGAATCATGGCTTTAAGCAAAGATATTTACTCGGCGTTTGAAGATGTGGTCGGAGCGGAATATATCTGCGATGACCCCGTAATAATGCCTTCCTATCACGGGACCGAGTTCGCGGCTGTAATCCTTCCAAAGAACACAGCGGAAGTTCAAGCGATAGTCAGGCTGTGCAACAAATTCAAGGTAAAGTTCAGACCCGTATGCACAGGCTGGACCGGGATGTTCCAGCCTGGCATCGTCTATTTAGACCTGAGAAGGATGAACCGCATAATTGAAATAAATGAGAAAAACATGTACGCAGTGGTGGAGCCCTATGTCATTTCTGCACAGCTTCAGGCCGAGTTGATGAAAAGGGGCCTGCATTTCAACTTGAAGGGGGCCGGGACCAACTGCTCGGCCATGCTCAGGGGGCACGGGCATCTGGATCAGACCACAAGCGGCGATGATCGGAACCATCTTGCCATAGAATGGGTAACCCCAGAAGGGGACATAGTCAGGTCTGGTTCTCTGGGGTCTTCGGACGAGTGGTTCAGCGGCGATGGCCCGGGTCCCTCCATAAGGAGCATACTTACCAGCGCCGTGCCGCCGGGGGTGACACCGGGGGTATTTACCAAGGCCGCGATGAAGCTCTATCACTGGCCTGGGCCCGCAAAATTCCCCATACAGGGGATATCGCCGAAATACACCCTGAGCGAGATACCGCCCAACTTCATGGCCAGGTATTTCAGCTTCCCGTCCGTGGAGAAGATGTGGCAGGCGGAGATCAGGATCGGAGAGAGTGAAGTAGCCTTCGAGCTGATGGGTTTTAACGCGGCAATGGTGGCCTGCAACATAACAACCTGCAACGAAGAAGAGGAGGAGGTCTTCGAGCGCATAAGCAAGGAGGTGCAGGGACCGGGATTTTTTGTTATAATAGCAGGCAACTCTGCAGCGGACTTTGAATATAAGAAAAAGGTGTTGCAGCATATTGTCGATGAGGCCGGCGGGAAGTCCTTGAAATCGGTCGAAGATCCTGAGACCGAAGGAATCCTGCTCTGCCAGTGCATAAGGATTTCCGCCTCCATCAGGGAGACATTCCGAGCCGGAGGGGCCTTCAGCTCAATTCCTGTCATGGGCCAGAGAGACCTGACAATCAAGTGGGCCGTAGGAGCTGGCAAGGCCAAGGAGCCTCTGATAGAAAAGGGCCTGATCGTGGATGACGGGGGGGCCTTTTTCGGGTGGGGAGTTGAGCAGGGGCATCTCGGCAAGACTGAAATATTCTGCAAATTCGATCCCCTGAACCCCGAGGCAAAGGCGGCCGTAGAGAGCTGGCACAAAGAACAGAGCGAGAGGGCCTTTAAAGAACGCTACTTCGCGCTGCTGATGGGCCAGAACGAGGAAGTCGGAAAAAATTTATCCAATTACCACGTATGGTGGAACAAGATTACAAAGTCACTTGACCCGAATGATGTAATACCCGAGGCAGGCGCGCTTGTCTAATTCCTGCTAATTTAATGAATTCGATTTCACTTGGTTTATCCTAAATTGAGGGGTTTGGTGTTCTCCGTTCAAGGTTCAAGGATCATAAAGGTATTGAGCCCATGGAGGCATGTTTTCGAACAGCTACAAGAATCATCTGAGGGTGAGGTTATATATAGTACTTGATTATCTTATTATCATTAGAGCGATTTTGTAAACTATTGGAGTATCTGTAAACATACTTCTTATTCCTTCATAAAGGGAGAGTCCCAATGAGTGGGAGAGACTATCTGAAAGGAAAGAGGGTCCTTATTGTTGATGACGAAGCTGATATATTGGAGACATTGGAGGATCTGCTGTCCGGTTGTGAAGTGGTTAAGGCAACCAGCTTTGAGGAGGCAAAAAAAATGCTGGAGAATCAGCATTTTGATATTGCTGTTTTGGATATCATGGGAGTCGATGGATATCAACTTCTCGACATCGCAAGAAAGAAGGAAGTGATTGCCGCCATGTTAACGGCCAATGCCTTGAGTCCTGAGGATACCGTAAAGTCATTCAAAGAAGGAGCGGCATCCTATATCCCCAAGGAGGAGATGATCAATATCACCACTTATCTAAACGATATCCTCGAGGCAAAAGAGATGGGCAAGAATTTTTGGTGGCGCTGGCTGGGCAGATTTGCCGACTATTACGCCAGGAAATTTAGCCCCCAGTGGCAGGATAGCGACATGGAATTCTGGAAAATGTTCCCCCATTCATATTTTATGTAGGAGATCAAATCAGCATTTTATTGAAGCCAAAGCCGATATAATTGACCCCTGCAGTAGCATGCTACTGCAGGGAGAAAGCCGAACTGGCTATGGCGAAATTCAGCTTAATACGCCAGGGGGAGCGGTCGGTACCTCATTTCAGGTAGTCCGGCATCGTCTTAGGGTATTTATAGACACCCTCCTCAAGATTTCTTTTTATACCCTCAAGCGGGTCGCGGGAGATCCTTGTTTTCGGGTTTTCGGACAGAAAGATGTCTTTGGGATACATCT
Organism: uncultured Desulfobacteraceae bacterium; assembly: GCA_964526655.1. Taxonomy (GTDB): domain Bacteria; phylum Desulfobacterota; class DSM-4660; order Desulfatiglandales; family HGW-15; genus CAZGIZ01. The sequence goes on from CAZGIZ010000162.1 coordinate 2,951, forward strand.
CCTTTTCATAAATTTTTCTGTAGATCTCGTTTCTTAACAGGGTGGGGAAGTTTCGACTCCTTTCATTCAACATGTTAGGTTCACAAAATATCTTATTTAATCATCTATAAAATTCTCCATATAATATACACCTGTTTCTATTTCATATAAACCCCATATTCTTTGACGGCTTCGGTCATGGCGCGTAGATTACCGGGATCTCCCCTGTCTATGGAGGCGCCGCCGGTCAGTATAAATCCCCCGCCTTTGCCGCAGACTTCGATAAGCTTCCGGCAGTAGTCCTTTACTTCCTTTGGCGTGCCCGTACACATCAGTGAAGTGGGGACATTTCCTGAAATACATGCAATATCGCCCAGAATCTCCTTGGCCTTAGACATATCCGTCTGATCGAACCACCACAATGCGGAGCCCCTGGGCAGGTCCTTGATGACTTTCAGCCGCCTGTTGTATTTGCCCTCTGCAAAAAGCAGGGGCACACAGCCCTCATCGACCAGCCCCAGGATCACCTTCCTGAATGTGGGCCAGTAAAATGTCTCATATTGACTGTCGGACATAAAAGTATCGTCGCCCTTGTGAAGGGCAAAGAATACAATGGGTTTTCCGGAGGCGTTTGCCATGGTCACCCCGCAGTCAATATTTATCTGCACAAGCTTTTCCATGGCCTGATGGACTTTTTCCGGCCTGCGGTACATATCCGTGACAATGCCACGGGTCCCCCTGAGGGTGTCGGCCAGTATGTCAAAGGGGGCGTGGGCCTGGCCCCCCATAAGGGATGGATAACCCATGGATAAGGCCTCACGATGGAAGGCTATTATGGGCCCCTGCCATTCGGCCGTCTCCCTGCCATAGTCCACAATGGCCTGGAATGCCGCCCGGACATCGGGCATGACCGCGGGCATCAGGAACCGGTTGGGCATACCCAGTATGTGGGGGAGGGGGCTAAAATTCGCAAAGGGCGCCAAAGCGCCTAAGGTGCGGGGGAGATAATATCTGAGACAGAAATCGGACAGGTCGTCCAAAAAGATATCATATTCGTCCTCCTTCATGTATTCGCCCTCGACAAACTGCTGCATGCTGGCACTGTCAGGAAGGCCGTGCCCCGGCCACTTTGAGATCCGGCTGTTGATTATTTCAGCCGGCCTTCCCGGGTGCACCATGAGGGGGCTGGTGAATGTATCCGCCTCGAATTCGTCAAAGAATTTGCGATAGGCCGCGCAGAGTTTCCTGTTGTCATACATGGCCTCTTTCAGTGTAATTCCGGCATAATGGAGGGGGAATGTCCCTGCCGGCAGAATAACCGGGACCCGGTCGGGCTCTTCCAGTTTTATGGCCCTGATAAACCTCGAGACCTTTTTCCTGTAAGCGCTTTCAGCTTCTTTGTCGATAAAATTGGCACCCTTCGGGGAAAGCCACTCCTCGAACCTCTTTTCCTGTTTTTCAGCCGGTGTTAATTCCGCCCATCCCTTCTCCATTTTCATATATTGAGTCTCCCTTGCCTTTTCAAAATGACTCTCCTTTCTTTTTCACAGCACTTGGTTCTTCCGGTAAATGAGTACGATTCAAATCACCTTTAAACCGGTCAGTTCTCCCTGATTCATGATTCTAAGTCCCTCTCTGTTTAATAAAATTCTTAAGCCAGATCATATGGATCAGGTAAGACAAAAGTTATTATTCCGGTTAGATAGGCTGTAGTCTGAAGACTGTTAGTTCTTGAGCATCGTTCGGAGTAAAGCGCCCACGACCCCTCGCGTTCAGGGTTCTTAGGATTATACAGGATTCTTTCTTAAAGCGCCGCCTACAGTCCAAATGCCTTCAGCCTATCAATCCTATCAGTTTAACTATAAACCCCGTACTCCTTCGTGAAATCGATCATGGCCTTTAGATTCTCAGGTTTGGCCTCGTCCGTGGAACTCCTGGGGGACAGGACAAAACCCCCGTCCTTCCCCACCACGTCGATCAGTCTCTTGCAGTAATCCCTGACTTCATCGACTGTTCCGATCTGTAGCAGGGAGGAAGGCACGTTGCCCCTGATACAGAGGTGGTCCTTCAGTATTTCCTTGGCCATGAAAATATCTGTCCTGTCAAATTGACCGAGGATCTTTCCTTTGGGCAGCTCGAGCAGATATTCCAGTCTTGCCGTGAAGTTCCCCTCGAAAAAAATGCATGGCGTGGCCCCCCTTTCAATGAGGGTCTCGATCAATTTTTTTAAAGTGGGCCAATAGAAGGTCTCAAAATGTTTTATGGAAATGAAATCGTCCGATCCCCTTGTGAGCGGGACGAAAATTCGCCTGTTGCCCGCCCCGTTCGGCGGAGGCGCTGGCCTGTCCAGGGTTATCTTTAATATCTTT
>CAZGIZ010000162.1:5308-9888 GCA_964526655.1 uncultured Desulfobacteraceae bacterium
ACTCTATGACATTTTCCGGCTGTCGATACATGTCCAGCATGGTGCCCCTCATGCCGCGTACGGAGTGTGACAGGGCGTCGAAGGGCGCCAGAACAATTGAATGACTTAGCGGTGAGAAGCCCAGGTCCTCAATTTCCTCCATATCGGCAGTTCTGTTCATATTCGATTCATTCTTCGATAAATTAGGGCTTTTAATCATACTTGTATCATGAAGTCAATCAACCTGGTGAATTGGGGCGCGGGATCCGCTTTCAATGTCTTTTTCAAGAAAGAGGTCCTAAGCTTCTGTCGCATTGGATCTTGCTGATGGATTTAATCGTAAATCAGAGAGGGCAGCCAGAGGGCCAGCTTTGGAAATAAAAAAAGGAGGGCCCAGACTATGACAAGGGAGATCAGGAACGGGGCTACCCCCTTGTATATCTGGCCTATGGGCTCCTTGGTAATATTCTTGACGACAAAGACACATACAGCCACCGGAGGAATGACCACCCCTATCATAAGAACCACACCGAGGGAGATACCGAACCAGACAAGGTCAAAGCCTAATTTGAGCACTATGGGATAGAAAATCGGAGTCGCGAGTATCATGAACGCAAGGTCGTCTATGAAAGAGCCCCCTATCAGGTAAACGAATCCGATAATAATTAATACGATATAACGGTTGACCGGGAGCACGGCCACCCATTCCGCCGTGGCCTGGGGTATATTGGTCACGGCGATGAAATGCCCGAACACGGTGGAGCCGATAACAAGCATGAGGATCATGCCGGTTGTTCGGAGTGCTTCATCAAGGGATGTGACGTATTTTTTGAAATTTAGGCCCTTCATGGCTATGGCAAGGATAAGGATCGCGAAGGTGCCCACGGCCCCGGCCTCCGAAGGGGTAAAGAAGCCGGTCATAATTCCGCCTACAACCATTACAAAGACAACGATAACCCAGGCGACCTGGGGCAGGGAACGTATCCTTTCCTTCCAGGAGGATCGATCCGACATGGGGGCGTCCTGCGGTCTTGTCCTTGCCCATGCATAAATGATCCCAAGGAAAAGGAGGGCTATGATCAAGCCGGGGATGATCCCGGCAAGAAAAAGCTGACCTATGGATTGTTCGGTCAGGATGCCATAAATGATAAGCGTCACGCTGGGAGGTATGATGACGCCGAGGGTCCCTACGGTGGCAACGATTCCCGTGGAAAGTTTCCTGCTGTAGGAAAATCTGTCCATTTCAGGGATGGCGACACTGGCAAAGGTGGCGGAGGTGGCGGCTGAAGAGCCGCAGATTGCCTTAAAGCCCGTGGCGCCCATTACCGTGGCCATGGCGAGCCCGCCGGGAATGTGCCCTATGAACTTGTGGGCCGAATCGTAAAGCCTCTCCGCGATTCCCGCGTTAAAGCCGATCTGACCCATGAGGATAAAGAGAGGGAACACAGTGTAGCCGTAATTCGTGATAACCTCAAAGACATCCCTTCCCAAAAGATTTATGGCCGCATGAAAACCGTTGAGGTAGGCGAAACCGGCGAATCCGACCAGGGACATGGCGAAGCCCAGCTCTATGCCGGTGGCAAAAAGAAGCAAAAGTATGCACAGACCTAAAATTCCGACAGTTATCTCATTCATCCCGGTTTTTCCAGATATTAAGGATATTAAAAGCAAAAACAAGGCATTCAAGGAAGCAGCAGACCCCCACCCCGTAAGCCGCAGGGTAAAAGGGCAGTTGGACGGTGGGAGTGACTTCCCCGGAGAGACGATATTCATTGGCAATGGAAAAAAGGTTATAACCTATGAGCAAAAAGAGCGCTATACAGAGGATTCGTGTAAAGGTGAGCATTATGGCCCTGTTTTTCCAGGAGAGCTTATCCAGAAGGAATTCCATGTAAACGTGCCCTTTATCCAGGGAGACCTTGGGGATACTGAAGCCGATCACCACGGCCAACAATATGCTTACGATCTCATAGGTTCCTAAAAGGGGGCGGCTTACGATCCTAAGGATAACGTCCGTAACGGTCAAAAGCATCATGAAGGTCAGGGTTAAGGCGCCTATCGCATTAAGCCATTTACTCACACGGAGTAGAGCATTGTATACCACTTTCATTAATCCTCTTTTCAGTTCCTATTACCGCTTTTTAGGGGATATGTTTTGGAGTAATGGAGTGATGGAGTGCTTTTTTTACCATCACTCCATCACTCCATGCATTACTCGTTCAGCGAATGTAGGGGTTTGGAATCCCCCTCTTTTGCTCTTCCGCCCTCCAGTATTTAATACGTTCACCTATGAATTTTAGCCAGCTGTCCACATCGGCTTCCTTGTATCCCTTGGATACCATATCATTCTTGTATTGGCCTATTACAGGCTCCACGACCTTCTGCCACCTTGCAATCTCGGCATCGCTGAGCTGAATTATCTCCCCTCCCTGGCTCAGGAAGAGGTCCCTTCCTTCAAAATCCATCTCGTTCCAGAGAGCGGCCTGTTTATCCTTGGCCTCCATGGCTACATCGGTCATAACCTTTTGGGCGTCGGGAGATAATTTATCCCATTTGTTTTTGTTGATGACAAAATAGAAGCAGTAGGTCGTTCCGAGAGGCCATGAGGCGGTGGTGTACTTTATCACTTCCGCGAACTTCCAGTATTTCAGCGGAGAGAGATCCACCGTGACACCATCGAGGACGCCTCTTTTCAGGGCCTCATAGACATCAGGCATTTGAAGGGGCACAGGGGAGCCTCCCAGTGCCTTGATAACATCGGCCATCTGTCCAGTGGCCCTTATTTTCATGCCTGCCAAATCCTCCATGGTCCTGACAGGCTTTTTATTGGTATGAAGGACCAGGGGCGGGGATGAGGCAAAGTAGAGTACATGCACATTATCCCACTCCTTCGGCTTGAATTTTTCATAGAAATCGTTGCTCACCTGTACGGCCACATAGCCGCTGGGATAGCCCTGGGGCAGGTCCAACACCTCGGTCACGGGGAAGCGCCCCCTTGTATAGGCTGTATGGGAAAAACCCATGTCCGCGACGCCGGTTTCAACACCAACGTACATTTTTACGGGGGATAAGAGCGTGCCCCCGGGATGATAGGTGATTTCCACCTCCCCGTTCGTGCGTTTTTTTACTTCGTCGCAAAACCACTGCGTCAGAAGCGACATTTTATGCATTGGCGGAAGGTAATTGGCCGCGGTTAATTTGACGGCACCCTGAGCATTAACAGGGGCAAGGGCCGCCAGGACAACAGCGACCATACATAAAGATATCAAAATGCTTTTTTTCATATCTGACCTCCTTTAATTAATGTTTCTCCATCCACATATCGGCTGTCTTCCAGCGGACAAACCCCTCCTCGAGATAATTGGTATGGACCCAGGGCTGGGTTATATAGGCGCCAGGAATATTGAAAAGCGGGATGATCAGAGCCTGTTCTCCCAATTCCAGGGCAATCTATCTGCTGTCCTCTTTCATGCAGGCTTCCGTCTTGCATGCGATCGAGTCCTTGCTCAGGGCGATTATCTTGTCCGTCTGCTTGTAGCTGGCCATCTGGGTCCTGGGTGAATGGCCGTACCATGACTGGATCGTCCCAAGGGAGTTATAATCAATTCCGCAGAACCCTAAGAGCAGGTCATCCCATCCGGAAACGAACATGCTGCCGAAGTACCTGCCAGGGTCAGCCAGATCAAGATCCACAGTAATTCCCACGTCACCTAAATAGGCCTGGATTCCTCCGCCGCGTTTGCCCCGCCCCCAAAGGCCGCAAAGGCCAGGAGCTTGATCTTGAGGCCCTTGGGATAACCGGCCTCTTTTAATAACTGCCTTGCCTTATCCGGGTTATAGGGCCGGCCGGGCCAGTTAGGGTCATAGGCCCACTCGCCCTCGGGATGCATCATCTTGAGCGGGGTATAGTAACCGTATCCGATTGCCTTGGCAATTGCCGCCTTGTCAATGGCGTATTCAACCGCCTCACGCACCTTCAGGTTGGCCATCGGGCCGTTAGGATTTTTCGTATTAGGAACGAGGATACTCGGCAGACCGGACCAGTAGGCCTTTCTTATGAAACCCTTTTTTTCCATTTCCGCCTGGTATTTTGCAGTGGCGCCCGTGACCCACATATCCGCCTCACCAGCCTGCATCATGGCCGAGGCGGTCACGGGATCGGGGATATAGATGACCTCGATCCCGTCCAGGTACGGCTTGCCCTTCTGCCAGTAGCCGTCAAATTTTTTCCATTTCAGCGAGACATCCCGCTTCCATTCGACCTGCTCGAAAGGCCCGGTCCCGACTACATGGGTGCGGCACCACTCCTTTCCCTTGGTCTCATAAGCCTTCTTGGAGAGTATGGCCACCCAGCCGAAGGAATATTTCAACTGGTTGTTGTAATCGGTCAGGTGCAGGACCATTGTGTAGTCGTCAACAACCTCGATCCTCTTAATCATCTCACTGAATTGTAACTTTTTCGTATCCTTGAGGAGCTGATAGTTCCAGGCCGCCACATCCGCGTTCAGGTCGGATCCGTCGTGGAACTTGATGCCCTTTCTGGTCCTTAATGTTTTTCCATCCAGACCTCTTCCGTCTGCCAGCGTGTGAAGCCCTGTTCA
>CAZGIZ010000163.1:0-9853 GCA_964526655.1 uncultured Desulfobacteraceae bacterium
GGGATTTCCGCTACGCTACAACAAGCCGCAGGGTATTCTGGCGAAGGCGAATAAATCCCTATTCTGACCCGTAAATAGTGAACCTGCTTGACAATTCAATTTAGCCATCTAAACTATCGGCAACGTTCAAAAGTGTAAGCATCGGCGCATTTTTCCTGAATCAAGTCTACTAATCGGGCCAAGCCATGACCTTTTTCTTCGCCCTGTCCCGGGGACCCAGTCCCCCCTTCGGGCGGGTTTTCGGTTTCGAAAGGGGATATATTTAAAGGAGGAATGGATATGAGACTCGTACATAATATTGCAAACATCTGTATTCTTTTGGGTGCGGCTGGTCTTATCGCGGGGGTGGCGGTAAAAATGCTTTATGTGAGTTTCCTGTGTCTCTTGCCCATTTCCTTTCTTAATTTTGCGAACACATGCCTCCTACTGGGTATCGCTTTATACATAAGCGAGCTTATCCCGAAGACCAAAGGTTAGGCACAGGGTCGTCCTCAGAGAGATCCATTGCCGGCCCCCTGAAACTTTCATTCGATAAGGAATCTTTTCGATACCCCCTTTCCCTGAGGAAAGGGCGCAGCTTCATAAAAAGGAGATAAAAATGATCAGGAGTTTCAATGGTAATACACCCAGAATAGCGGAAACCGCCTTTGTGAGCGAAGCGGCCTATATCATCGGCGACGTGGAGATTGGTGAAAATTCCAGCGTGTGGCCCGGCGCAGTTATTAGAGGGGATTTCGGCAGGATCAAAATCGGGAAAAATACAGCAGTGGAAGATAATTGCGTAATCCATTCCGGTTCACCGGAAATCGACCTCTCGGAGCTGTTGATCGGCGACAATGTGCATATTGGTCACGGAGCCGTGGTTAACTGCCGGAAGATTGGCGACCACGTGCTTATCGGCATGAATGCCACGATTCTACACGATGCCGAGATCGGCAATTTCTGTATCATAGGCGCATCATGCCTGGTGAGTCAGGAAATGAAGATACCGGACAGGTCATTCGTTGTCGGGGTACCCGCAAAGATCAAGGGGGAGGTAACGCCCCAGCAGCTCTGGTGGGTAAAGCAGGCGCCGAAGGATTATATCCGCCTGGCTGAGAAATATAAAAAAGAATATGATCTAAACTGCCCATGAAAAAGACCGCCAAGATACCGATATTCAAAAAAGAAAATCTCTACCACTGTGTCATGGTCTATGAAGAGAGCTCCATTCGAACCCTGCGGCTGGGAAAAGGCCCGAGGGCCGGGAAACAGTCTCAAATTGACATCAGGGACATTGGAAGACACATGCTGGAATATACAAAGCTCGTCTTCGCCGGCCTACTTATCAACCAAAATCCCATGAAAGCCTTGATTATCGGCCTTGGCGGAGGCGTGATACCACGCGATATCCATGACCACTTCCCTGATTCCGAGATCCATGTCGTTGATATAGATCCCGATGTGCTGGAGGCGGCGGAAAGATTCTTTTTCTTTAAGACAGACAAGAGGCTTCATGCCCACATCTCAGACGGCCGGTTGTTCATCCTGCAGGAGTTGGACAGGAGACCCAGACAGGTCTATGACATGATCATACTTGATGCCTTCCATAGCGAGTATATCCCCTTTCACCTGACCACAAGTGAATTCCTTGAACAGGTTGAGGCCCTCCTCCATCCGGAAGGCGTTGTTGTGGCCAATGTCTTGAGAGATCACCGCCTGTTCCACTCGCAGCTCAGGACTTTTCGGTCGGTATATGGCCGCTCCTATGTATTTGTGGGGAAGCGAGTGAATAACGCGATACTGATATCCCCCGGACCGGAAGCCCCTGATCTCGATTTTAGAGCTGCACTCGAGCGTGCCGATATTTTGGACAGAAGACACAGGTTCGGCTTTGACATGAATGAGGTCGCCCGTCAATTCAGACCTCGGTTCCGCACGAAATGGGGCGCAAAAATACTGACCGATAAAAACCCCATCTTTTATCAGTGAAGCTCCCCGCCCACAGGGCGGGGCATCTGAAGCAAAGCCAAACGAAACTGTGCCGAAGCCACCCGGCTTCGCCCTGCGGGCTACGCCGCGATCGCCTTTCACCATTCATCCCCGTGCTCCCGCACGGGGCATTCTGGCGAAGGCGAATAAAAGTAGGTACTGTGTATCTGATTTCTTCGAAAGTCCTGTCCGATATATTCCGGCCTTGCCCTAACTCCGTTTGGTGGATTTCTGACAGCAGCCCCGAAAAGCGCCAATTTTTTGTCGACCCGCCCCCATGCTTTTGAAAACATATCCTTGATATTATTAAATAATTTTGATCTTTTCTTTGGTACGTGTCTTGCATAAAGATCAATTATCCATATCAAACGATTATAAAATAAAAAAAGGAAGCTTCAGCAGTACGTCCATGGAGGTGTGAATAAAATGAAAATGAAGTTAAAGACTAAGACTATCCTGGGGAGTACGGCTTTCTTGATAATCCTTACCGTTATTTCCACCATCACCGTCTCGATAATTATCAACAGGCAGAATCAGGAGATCTCAAGTCAGATCCTGAAAAAGTCATTCACCCTTATCAACGAATTCATATCAAACCGCCAGGAAAAACTCCTGACTGACTCCCATCAAATGGCCACTATCAATGACATGGGTGAATTAATGAACAACATAGTAGACAATAGAAAAATTTTCCTCTATGTCTTGCTCAGGCCAAATTACACAAAGATGGCCGAGGCGATATATAATATAAGCATGAATGCCAACATCCAGAAGGCCTTCATATATGACATGGAAGGTAACCTGATGGCCTTTTCCATTTTGACCGATAACGGCTCGTCACTCGGATTCATTCATGATAAAGAAAATATTGAGGTGGCCTCTTTAAAGCCGGGCGAGAAATTTAATTACGAACTATGGAAAAAGCGGGATTCTTTGGGGGATTTTGCATCCAAATTCGGCAAACCGATTCCGACCCGGGAGACGGTCCGGTTTGAAAACCTGGATGACAACATCTGTCTGGTTTCTTATGTTCCCATTGTGGTAACAAGAGAAAATTATGAGACCAAAAAGAGTGAACAAAAACAGTACGGGTTTGTAACTGCGATACAGGCCCTTGACTATCCATTCATCGAACGAATTTCCCGGCTCGCTGGAACTGACATTAACATATTCACTGGAACGGGGCTTAACATAGGCACCCTCAAGGAGTACGCTGACTTCGATCTCTCCATTTTCGGCAAGAAAAATGGGGAGGTGAGTACGGACAAGCAGGAGACATTGCTGAACAAGGTCAATATAGACGATAAAGATTACTTCCAGAGCGTATTGCCGATCTATTCCGATTCAGATTGTATAGCGGCGATCGCCTCACTCTATTCCTCGGACATCGCCAAGGCAAATACCTGGCAAATGATAAAGATACTGACACTCGTCTCTATAATATGCATCCTTGTATTGCTGCCAATAACCATCCTTTTTTCCAACTCCATGACCAGACCCATACTAAGGGTTGTAGCCGGACTCAAGGACGTTGCTGAAGGTGAGGGAGACCTCACGGCAAGGCTGGATATAAAAAACAGGGATGAGGTTGGTGATCTGGCGCACCTGTTTAACAGTTTTATGGAAAAGCTTCAAGGCATGATAAAAAACATTGCAGGAAACGCGGAAACCCTCAACCGGTCCTCATCCGAACTGTTGAACCTTTCCGAGCAGATATCCGACGGGGCCGCTCAGATGTCGGCCAAGGCAAACTCCGTGGCCTCCTCGAGTGAAGAGATGAGTTCAAACATGGGCTCTGTGGCAACGGTCATGGAACAGGCATCTACGAATGTGGGGATGGTGGCTGCCTCAGCGGAAGAGATGACGGCCACAATAAACGAAATCGCCCAGAACTCCGAGAAGGCCCGCAACATCACCAGCGAAGCCGTATCCCGGGCCCAGGACGCCTCATCCAAGGTGCATGAATTGGGCGACGCGGCCAAGGAGATAGGAAAGGTTACAGAGGCCATTACGGAAATATCCGAACAGACCAATCTCCTTGCGCTGAACGCGACCATTGAGGCCGCAAGGGCGGGTGAGGCCGGAAAAGGCTTTGCCGTTGTGGCAAATGAAATAAAGGAACTGGCCAGACAGACGGCTGATGCGACCAGTGAGATAAAGGGGCAGATTGCCGGGATCCAGGGTTCAACGTCAGGGACCGTTTCGGAGATCGAAGAGATCCTGAAGGTCATCAATGATGTAAACGAGATAGTTGCAGGCATCGCAACGGCCGTTGAGGAACAGTCATTGACCACAAAAGAGATCGCAAACAACGTTGCCCAGACATCCGAAGGCATCAAGGAAATAAACGATAATGTCGCCCAGAGCAGCGTCGTCTCTACGGAGATCGCGAAGGAGATAACTGATGTAAACCAGGCCGCGGGAGAGATGTCCAACAGCAGTTCTCAAATGAATCTAAACTCCAGTGAATTGAGCAATCTTGCAAAGGAACTGAAGGAAATGGTTTCGAGATTCAAGGTCTAAGCCTCTAAGCCGTGATACCCGCCTGATGAATATCCATGTTCATACCTTCATCATTTCAAGCATCTTGCCTGTGTCATTGGTCGGGGCCTTGCAGGAATTGTCAAGGCAGACATAGGCAGTAGCCTTAGCATCGAGACTTACATGCCCTTTCAGGAACCCGGCCAGGCGGTCTATGCCAGGGGAGGCCTCTTCAACAGGGCGAAGAATGACGACCTTGTTGGGTATGTAGCTGCTTCGAAGGATATTTATCATCTCCTTTGTGTCACTGCCCCCCGACCTTCCCGCAATGACCACTTCATAGGAGGGCCCTATGCCGAAATCAAGGGCCGTCATGAAGTAAGTATAAGCGGATGGACGCTCCCTTAAGGAGTTGGAAAAGGCGCGCCCTATTTCGGCCGCCTTCTCTTCCAGGTCCGGCATCCCTGTAAATCGCGCAAGCCTCAGCATGTTCAGCATGGCCACGGAGTTGCCCGAGGGAACAGCCCCGTCATATATCTCTTTTTTCCTAACGATCAGGGCCTCCCCGTCGTCCGGGGTAAAGAAGAGTCCCCCGGTTTCCGCATCCCAGAAATGAGATATCATGTCCCCGTTCAATTCAATGGCGGTCTTCAGGTAATCCGGATCAAAAGTGGCCTCATACAGTTCAATCAGGCCCCAGACCAGAAAGGAATAATCATCCACGTTGGCAGTAATGCCCGCGACACCGTCCCTGTAGCGGTGCAGGAGCCGGCCCTCCGGGCCGCGCATGCGGCCAAGCAGGAAAGCAGCGGCAGTCGCGGCCCTCTCCGCGTATTCCTTTTCTCCCAGGACCTGTGCGCCCCTTGCAAGGGCCGCTATCATAAGACCGTTCCAGTCTGTCAGGATCTTATCGTCCTTATGGGGATGGACCCTCCTTTCCCGGTGTTCGAATAGTCTTTCCCTTGCGGATGAGATCCTTTCTTTGAGTTCGATGTAAGGAACGCCAGCATCGATGGCTATGCTTTTGAGAGGTGCCTTGAGGTGCGGAATATTGGCGCCGGTCTTCCTGCCTGAGGCCTCATCCCTGAAATTTCCCTCTCTCTTGATGTTAAATGCCCTGCCTATTATTTCCGCATCTCTTCCGAGTGCTTGCTGAATCTCCCCCTCCTCCCAGACATAGAATTTCCCTTCTTCACCTTCGCTGTCGGCATCTTCCGCTGAAAAGAATCCCCCCTCAGGCCCTCTCATGTCCCTCAGCACATATGTAAAGATCTCCCTCGCCGTCTTGCCATATTCCTCCCTGCCTGTCGCCTGAAAGGCCTCCAGGTAGGCGATGGCAATGAGAGCCTGGTCGTACAGCATCTTTTCAAAGTGGGGCACCAGCCATTCCCTGTCAGTGGAATAACGATGAAAACCGAATCCGATCTGATCATAGACCCCCCCCCGTCTCATCTCACTGAGGGTCTTTTCCACCATCTCAAGGACCTCCTGATCGCCGCTCCTCCTCCAGTACCGAAGCAGGAACAGGAGGTTATGGACTGTTGGAAATTTCGGGGCGTTCCCAAAGCCCCCATGCTCCCTGTCAAAACTGTCGGCAAGCTCTCGATAGGCCCTGTCCAGCACGGTCCTGTCCAATTCCGTACCAGGCTTCACTGCCTCGATACCCTGGAGGACCCCGGTAATCTTGTCCGCGGATTCCAGGACTTCTTTATGCTGTGTGGTCCAGGCCTTTTTAATGGTGGGAATCAGATCAACCATCCCCGGGTTCCCGAAACGGTTGCTCCTGGGGATATAGGTCCCGGCAAAAAAGGGCTTTTTATGGGGGGTCATCATAATGGTCAGGGGCCATCCGCCTCTCCCTGTCAGGATCTGGCAGACCATCATATAGATATGATCCAGGTCCGGCCTTTCCTCCCGGTCAACTTTGATCGAGACGAAAACATCGTTCATCAGGCTCGCCACATCATGGTCTTCAAAGGACTCCTTTTCCATGACATGACACCAGTGGCACGTGGAGTATCCGATCGAAAGGAAAATGGGCTTATTCTCATTTCGCGCCTTCTCAAAGGCCTCCTCGCCCCAGGGATACCAGTCCACTGGATTGTATGCGTGCTGCAGGAGATAGGGGCTCTTTTCGTCTATTAATCTGTTCGGCTTTTTATCCATTATTTACGCTCCATCCATTATTCGAGCATTTAATAATAGTATAAGCATCAATAACGAGGTTACAAATATATGTTTACTGATAGAGGCAGGTGCTGTGTTTCTCTTCAAACCCTTCTACCGTGGACCTGTTTACAAGGCATAGCCCGTTTTTAGGCATTTCCTTAGGCCGCGGTTTTAGGGCGCGAATAAAGACTTTTTGAGATTTCCGCTTTTGGACAAATGCGTCTGGGACTATTATTTGGGAAAGATCGTGTATTTCTTTATCATATGATGGGGATAGTAGGACTCCTTTGCCCTTCGCAGCCCCTCCAGACCCAGATCCTGCTCCCGGTTAATATAGTCCATGCCGGAGCAGGCATTGCTGCAAAATAACTGGTTGATGGCTGTATAGAGCCCTGGGATTTCCGGATTGGCCTTCTCAATATGGATCACCGCCGTATTATCGTTAAGGGGCTCGCCCAGTGAAAAGGCCTCGATCCTGGAATCGATCTGGATGGCCCCCCCCTTATAATCAAGCTCCTCAAAATAGGTGAGGGCCCTATGAACGGCGTAATCCTCGGAAAGGAGTTCCGGGTTTTCAACACACTCCTTCATCTGGCACCATTCCTCCTGCATGTCCAGAAAACATTCCACCAGTTCCATATCCAGATTCCGATACTCAAACCTGTGTTCCCTCAAAAACCGGTTTAAATGATTTTTTTTTCTGTGAAGCTTTCTCCCGGACAACTGGATCAGGTCCCTGGCGGAATAGACATAATCGCTGTTATCCCTGTCCATCTGAACTTCGTAGCGTTCCCTGTTGACATGTCTTTCCAGAAATTCCTCACTGACCCTGCAGACCTTTGTGTCATTGGTAAAGCGGCCCAGTTCATCCATGATTATATCAATGGCCTTGCCCTTATCGCCCTTTCCCACGGGAGGCAGCCCAAAGGGAGCGGCCCCTTCCGGCCTCAGGATAATCAACAGGCAGTTTTCATGCTGGGTCCATATGGGATGATAACGGTGGCTCCAGATAAAGAGATTCGTAAAGGTCAGCTCGGAGATCTGGGGCGGATCTTCTCGAAAGAACCGGTTAAAGATCTCTTTATGCCCTATTTCAACAGGTCTGAAATCATCAAGCATCACAACACCTCCAGGTAACTATATCCCAAGGGAACTCACAAAGCGAGCCAGGTCATGCCTGTCTATTGAAGACGACATCCATGAAACAGGATACCAGGTATAAGGTATAGGTTTAAGGTAAAACCAAAAACACAAATAAATCCTGTAATCCTGTCTAATATCTTAATCAACCCGCGCTGAGGTGGCTTATCAGGACCTTTACCCCCATGCCTATGAGGATGAGTCCGGCCACCACCTCCATCTTCTTCTCAAAGAAATGCGTCCCCCTGTCCCCGATCCAGACACCAATAAAGGACATGAGGAAAGTTATGACGCCTATGATTATTACAGGCGCCATTATTGAAATATTGAGCATGGCAAAGCTTATCCCCACTGCAAAGGCATCCAGGCTTGTGGCTACTGACAGGGCGAAAAGGACATGGAGATCCAGGGGATTCGACCTCTTTTCAATCGGGTCGATTTGAAAGGATTCGTAGATCATCTTACACCCTATCAGGAAAAGGAGCCCGAACACGACCCAGTGGTCTATTTCACTTACATAACCTCGAAGTTTGACCCCCCCGAACCAGCCGATAACCGGCATTATGGCCTGAAACAGGCCGAACCATGTGGCTATTGTCAGGGCGTGCCTGATTTGCAGGTTCTTTATGGCAATTCCGCTCGCTATGGACACGGCAAAGGCATCCATCGCGAGAGCTATTGCTATCAAAAAAATTGTCAGGAGGTCCATTGTGTGTTATTATATTATTTAGTATCCCAAAATTTCAATTGTGAGTGCGGCGAACTGATTTGTAAAGCTGAATTTATATATCAAAGGAGACATTATCATGGTTGATGAGACGGGAAAAAGCGTATGTGCCCACTGCGGTTATACGGCCGAAGGGAAATTCGATGGGGATATATGCCCGCAATGCGGCCAGACCTACTGGAAATGCGGCAATTGCGGGTTCCTTATTACCGCGTCCGTACCACCGGATGTGTGCCCTCAATGCAAGGAAAAATGCGATTTTCTAAACGTTACCTGTTACACGCCCGAATGCGGCGGGCCGGGCCACATCGACCCGCGTCTGTAAAAATCAGGAAACGGATATGGACCGGCAAAATGTAATTGTAAAATGTCCCAGGTGCGGGACCAAAAACAGGATACCCAAGAGCAGGTTAAATGAAGGCCCCGTCTGCGGAAAATGCCGCTCTCCACTGCGACCGGCAAGCTCGCCTTCTGTTCCGGTTAATGTTACGGATCAGAGCTTCAGCCAGGAAGTTATATCCCATCCCGGTCCTGTCCTTGTGGATTGCTGGGCCCCATGGTGCGGCCCCTGCAGGATGGTCGCGCCCGTGTTGGAACAGCTTGCCGCTGAATATCAGGGCCGCGTTAAAATCGCGAAACTGAATGTGGACGAAAACCCGGTGATCTCGTCGCGATACGGCATACAGAGTATTCCGACCATGCTGATATTCAAGAACGGTAATCAGATCAACAAGCTGGTCGGTGCGCTTCCAAAGCAGGAGATAGAGCGAAATCTGAGGGCCGCCCTGTAAGAATTGGGCATCCGCCTAATCCCCCATTTCAGCCATATAGTCATCAAGCATTGTTTCCAGTTTCAGTTTGTGCTTTGCCTCTTCCTGGGCCAGGATCTGAAACAATTTCTTGTGTTCCTCCAGTCCGGCCTTTTCACTGAAATCGTTATAAAATTTTAAAGACTTCTCTTCGCGCTTCATGGCGAGTTTCAATATATCTGCATATGGCATCCCCTCTTCATAGCTGATCTCCACGAGGTAGTCGCTTCTCTTGAGGTCCGGTATCTTTTCGATCTTGTAGCGTTCGATATTCTCCCTGGTAAAGTTCTCAAGCATGGCCTGGTGCTTCCGTTCCTCTTTGGCAAAGTCCTCAAAGGTCATCTTAACCCCGGAATATTTCTCCTGCCTGCTCAGGCCTTCATAAAATTCGGCGGCCTCAATCTCCTTGCCCACGGCATATTCCATTATCTCCTCAAATGATTCAAATCTCATATTGTCCTCCTGTCCCCCTACATCTGGCCGGATATCGAAAACAGCTCATTAAAATATGAATTATAGATAAATAGGAGTCCGGGGTCAAGGGGACTGTAATCAC
>CAZGIZ010000164.1:0-9722 GCA_964526655.1 uncultured Desulfobacteraceae bacterium
CCGGTTGGGGTGGCCGGAAAGGGGCTTGGAGTCGTCGGATTCATCCATATCCTTCTATTTTCCCGCTGCCAGGGCGGCCAGAACCTTCTCCGGCGTGGCAGGCAGGTTGAAGATCCTGGCTCCACAGGCGTTCTTTATGGCATTGATCACGGCCGGGGCAGTGGAGACCATGGTCATCTCCCCGATGCCGGTTCCACCCAGGGTCCCCCTGGCTCGAGGGGTCTCCCGGGGAGTAAGAACTTCAATATCAAAGGCCGTCTTCATGGTGGGAAACTTGAAGGTCACCCAGTCTTTGGTCTTGCCGTGAATATATTCCTCCCTGAGCGCGTATCCCACACCCTGGTCCATACCGCCCTCGAGCTGTCCTTCCAGGTTCTGAGGATGAATCACCGGTCCCGGATCCACGGCCGTTGTCATTTTGATCACCCGTACCTCGCCGGTTTCCGTGTTGACCTCCACTTCGGCCATCTGGATATTATGGACCTGAGAATCAAAGGTCGGACCCTGACCGGTTTTGGGGTCTAGCCCTCCCTCGGGGACATTTTTCGTCCCCATGTAACGCGTTGGTTTCCCGGCCTTTTTCATCCCCTCATAGGTGGAGTCACCGGCTTCCTTCATAGCCGCTTTCATTTGTTCGAGGGCATTCTGCAGGGCACCGCCGACCATGTAGGTGATCCTGCTGCCTGCAGCGGGTCCGGTCTCCGTGGTCTGATCCGTGTTCCGGGTAACCAGTCGGACCTTTTCTACTGGCAGGTCCAGGAGATGAGCGGTGATTTGGGTCAGCATGGAATCGTTCCCTTCACCGGGATCCGCCGCCGCGGCGTAGACGGTGACACCGTCGTCCAGGTCAAGCTCCACAGCCACCTGAGCCTTGTCTCCGGGCTCGGCAATACCGAAGGAATGGGCGGCGATACCGACACCTCGCTTGATCGGTCCGTCCTTGAAGGCGGCGGCTTCCTTTTTTGCGCGTTCATAATGGGGCCGGATGAGCTCGCAGATCTCGGGGAAAGGCCACTGCTCAATCACGGCGCCCGTGGAGACGCTCTGACCGGGCATGAGGGAGTTTTTCAGCCTGAATTCCAGGGGATCGATTCCCAGTTTGTCCGCCAGCATGTCCACGGCCGACTCCAGGGCGAAGGTGACCTGGGGTGGCCCGGCTCCCCGGGCGGCCCCGCCTGCCGCGTTATTGGTGTAAACGAGCCGTGCCAGGGAATCAATACTGGGGATATAATAGGGTCCTGAGTGCATCTCCAGCGCGCGGAGAATGACCACGATACCCAGGATCATGTAAGCCCCGTTTTCGACGATAAAATCATTGCCATAGGCGGTCAGCTTTCCGTCCTTATCTGCCCCCAGTTTGACCTTCATGGTGAAGGGATGCCGTTTCGAGGTCAGGAGCATGGATTCATGGATGCTGGGGATGTAACGGACGGGTCTCTTGAAATGGAGGGCCGCTGCACCGGCAATACCCTCGGAGGTGATGGCGGCCTTGATTCCGAACTGCCCGCCGGAAAAGGGCTCCTCATAACGCATGTTTTCCCATCCCAGGGCCTCCTGCAGCGTGGCCATGTGGGTGTGGATCATGATGCTCCGGCCGATGACCACAAGTACGGCGTCCTCTCCTTCCCCCTCGAGATAGGCGACACAGGCCTCGGGCTCCAGGGGTGCCTGATGGTTGAGTTGTGTGGAAAACTCGGCCTCTACTAAGGCCGCCGATTCCGCAAAGGCCTTTTTGGCGTCCCCGTTGACCTGGGGTTGTTGATAGCATAGGTTGGGAAACTCGTCATGGACCCGTACGGCGCCGTCGGCCATTGCCTCGGCAGGGGTCATCATGACCGGGAGTGGCTCGTAATCGACCTTGACGGCCGCTGCACCAGCCTTGGCCTGCTCCAGGGTCTCGGCAACAACTATGGCTATAGGATCCCCAAGGCACCTGACCTTGGTATCGCACAGGAGCGGCTGGTCGTTGAATATGAATTTCAACCTGTTTGTCCCCTTGATGTCCTTGGCTGTCATGGTTCCGATCACGCCGGGGATCTTTTCGGCCTCGGAGGTGTCTATGGATTTGATATTGGCGTGGTGCTCCGTGCTCCGGACCACGGCTATCTCAAGGGCACCCTGGATTTTTATATCGGCCGCGAACTCTGCGGTCCCGCAGGCCTTGATCATGGCCGACGGCCTGGGAAGAGATACATGCATTACTCCTTTCGCGGGATCCGGCCGGATCTGGTCGGGGGAGGTCTCCCCGCGTAAAAACCTGCCTGCCAGCTTCACCGCATCGATAATCTTTTTATAACCGGTACACCTGCACAGATTCCGGGCCAGGGCCTTTTTGATCTCTTCCGTGTCCGGGTCGGGATTCTGGTCGAGAAGGGCCTTGGTCGCCATGATCATGCCCGGTGTGCAGTATCCGCACTGGACCGCTCCGGAAAGGACATAGGCCTCCTGGATCAGATGGGGATTATCAGGCGTGCCCAGGCCCTCCACGGTAATCACCTCGGCCCCTTCCAGGTCCGCCACCTTTGTGAGACAGGACCGGGTCGCTTTGTTGTTGACGATTACCGTACACGCCCCGCACTGCCCTTTACGGTCGCATGACTGCTTGGCCCCGGTAAGGTGCAAGTCATCGCGCAGGAGATCGAGCAGGACCCTGTCAGGGCCGACCACAAACTGTTTTGTCCGGCCGTTGATTTTTAACTTGATCTTTTTCATCTGATTCCCTCCTTGTTTAAGTGAAATTTTTGTCGTGTGAATTAATATGATAAAAAGAGACCCAAGATTCCGAGAAATGGTAATAGTCTGAGAGCAGTCCCCTGGGCCGGCTCCTCTCGAGAGACCTTGCCAGATTTCAGTTTATATGCACATCAGGCCTGCGGAATACCTTGTTTAGGTCATTTATGGCCTTTTCAAAGGCCTTTACCGCAAGCACTTCGGGCGTGTTTCGAAGCAGCTGCCTGGCCACGGGACAGGACGCGTTATTGATGAATTCCATGATGATATCCGTCGCCATATCGTTCAGGTAATCCACCATTTTGAAACAGCGGGACAGGATCTCCTGTTGCTTTTCACTGGAAAGACCCATTGATGCTATTCCACCCCTTGTTTCATCTTCCATTATTATCTCCCTAATAATATTGGCTTATTTTTACTGATGTGGAATTTAATAAAGCAAATATTTATTAATTTCTTTTCCATCAGATTTAAAGAGGCGCCCAAACAGAAGCACAGACTGTTGATACAGATTGAACATCAGGTTCCATTCCATTCGTGTCCGGATAAACGTTTATATCCGATAAGACATAAATATATATCAGTAAAGATATAATAAATCAAAAAAAATTTAATGGTATTCGGGATTCTTTTGGCAGGTATTCATTATAGGGACAATTCACTGAATTTATTCAATTAAAATAGGCCATGAAATTTATGCGATAGGCCGCTTAGGAATCGATTATCTAATTTGGTCCCATACTGGATAGACGACCCTGGAACTCAGATTTTGTTTGGCAAGGCGGTTTGTGAACAGTATTATAGTCTGCAAGGATTTGCCTGCCGTCTCTGAACAGGGATGGGAAGGCCCTACAGAGTTTTATGCTTAACAGAGTTCACTAAGGAGAGGAGGTTTCAATGGCGAGTGAAAACAAGCTTGAGACGACGGATGTGCTGGTTATCGGTGGAGGCATGGCAGGCCTTTTTGCCGCCATAAAGGCCAGGGAAGAAGGCGCGGAGGTGATCCTGGTGGACAAGAACTATGTCAGCAGATCCGGCTCAACCGCCTTTGCCGAGGGGGACTATTCGGTCTTCAACCCCGAGTGGGGTCATGATCTGAATGCCTGGATGGCCCAGGTCAACAGGGTTGGCGAGTACCTGAACAACCCGGAATGGACGGAAATCACCCTTCGGGAATCACGCGAACGTTACCAGGACTTTATTTCATGGGGCGTAAAGGTCAAAGAAAATGAAGATGGGACCGTGCTCAGGTATGGGAGACCCATAGGTTTTGGGCCCCTCGAGTGCTGTTTTTTGGGCCGCGGGTGGACATTTCTCCCGGCCATGAGGCGTCAGGCCCATAAGGTCGGCGTAAGGATCATGGACAGGATCATGATTGCAGATCTCCTCAAGCAGGACGGAGGAGTGGTCGGGGCCGCCGGATTTCACACTCGCACGGGTGATTTTTACGGCTTTCAGGCAAAGGCGACGGTCATGAGCACTGGAAACGGGTCTTTCAGGAATGTGCCGGGGGCAATGGGGCCTGTGGGCCATCTCTCCTATGACGGGGAAGCCATGGCCTATCGATCCGGGGCCAGCATAGGCGGCAAAGAGTATTCGAATGTGGGCGCTGCGGGCTTTAAGGCCGAGAAAAAACAGGAGACCAGGATAGACCTCCGGGGAAAGACCTTCAATACCATACCAGCCAAGTACCCCGGCTGGGTCTCCTATGGCCCCGCCATCTCCTTCACCAACAGCTATGTTGACGCGGAAGGCTATGAAACAAACAGGATGACTGCCGCGAATACGGTTCATGAAGGCCGGGGACCGATAATCTGGAATCTGGATGCGGCGAGACCGGAAGACCTGGAGGCGACGTTCAGGGACATAAAGGACTCGAAAACCGAATTCCGGCTTGAACGTGTCGGCATAGACCTGACAAAGGGCGGTCTTTTCACAGGGGTATTGAGACTTGAAAGCGCGCCCGGGCACCATATTTTCGGCGGCGGGACAGGGATCTCATCCACGGGCACGGATTGTGCCACGGATCTCCCCGGGCTTTACGCCGCAGGTGACGTGTATCAATCAAAGGCCCTTGGGGCCTCCTACCCCGCCTTCGGTTTTGGTTTGCGTAACGCCTCCGTGACGGGCGCAAGGGCCGGACGGGCCGCCGCCCGGTACGCGTCAAAGAACAAGGGTACGGCGGTGGACAGGAAGGCCTTTTTAGAGCTGAAACAGGATATCTATGGACCGATAGACCGGGTGGGCGGTTTTGAACCCTATTGGGTGGAACAGCAGCTCTATAACCTAATGATGCCCTATTACATCCTCCTGGTAAAGCACGGGGACCGGCTGGAGGCGGCATTGACAATGGTCCAATTCCTCAAGAAACATATCGCGCCCAAACTTTTCGCCAGGGATATCCACGAGCTGCGGCTCGCACACGAGACCAGGAACAGGATTCTCAGTGTTGAGATGATGCTGAGGAGCTCGATCTTCCGGACCGAGAGCAGGGGCACCCATTACAGGGAGGATTTTCCAAAGAGGAATGACCCTGACTGGTTCGCCGATGTAAGGATCCGGGACAGGGGGGGCGTGATGGAGGTTGTGAAGAAACCTCTGCCCGAAAAGTGGCGGCCTGACCTGTCAAGGCCCTACAGGGAGAGGTATCCCATGAGGTTCCCGGGTGAGGAATAAACCTTTGGAGAGTTCAACAAAGCGGCAAGGGCATAGTCCTTTGTTCGAAAAAGGAGACGATCACAATGTCCATTGAATCTATTGACGATAATTTGTGTAACGGCTGTGGGATATGTGTTGAGAGCTGTTCCATGGATGTAATCAGGATGGATGAGGACAGCGGGAAGGCCGTGGCGCGATATCCGGAGGATTGCAGCCTGTGTGCCCTTTGTGAAATCGACTGCCCTCAAGATGCGATTTATGTAGCGCCTTCGAAAGAGACTCAGGTGACGACCTGCTGGGGGCTCTGATGGCGGCGCAGCCGCCATCGTATGAGACTTCCACCGTCGCCAGAGGCTATGGCGAGACAAGATGGCGGGCCAAGAGGCACAGGTGTAAAGAAGTTGAGTTATGTTTTGCCTTGAGCCCTGAGCCCTGCGCCTTAAGCCTTATCCTTATATTTTACCGCCTCATCCTGAGGTAGGCGTCGATGAACATGTCTATGTCCCCGTCCATGACCCTCTCCAGGTTCCCTACCTCTTCGTTGGTGCGGTGATCCTTCACCAGCCTGTAGGGATTGAAGACATAGGACCTTATCTGGCTTCCCCAGGCAATCTCCTTCTGGTTCTGGTGGATCTCCTGCTTTTTTTGCTCAAGCTTGCTCTTTTCCTGTTCATAGAGCCTTGACATCAGGACCTTCATGGCCATGTCCTTGTTCCTGTGTTGCGATTTTTCATTCTGGCACTGGACGACGATACCTGTCGGCAGATGGGTGATCCTGACTGCCGAGCTGGTCTTGTTTACGTGCTGGCCGCCCGGGCCGCTGGCCCTGAAGGTGTCAATGCGAAGGTCCTTTTCATCTATTTTTATGTCGATGTTCGTATCCACCACCGGGTACACGGAGACGGACGCGAAAGAGGTATGCCTCCTGCCCGTGGCGTCAAAGGGGGAGATCCTGACCATACGGTGTATCCCGTGTTCCGACTTCAGGTAACCGTAGGCGTAGGGTCCGGTTACGGTGAATGTGACGTTCTTGACCCCTGCCTCGTCTCCCTCCAGGTAGTCGATTATCCTTGTGGACATATTCCTGGATTCGCACCAGCGCAGATACATCCTGAAGAGCATCTCAACCCAGTCCTGGGCCTCGGTCCCTCCAGCGCCCGCATTAATGGCAACAATTGCGTTCCTCTTGTCGTCCGGATCGCCCAGGAGCGATTGAAATTCAAGTCGCTCTGTCTCCTTTTCCAGGCGAAGGACATCCTTTTCCACCTCTTTCAGGGTTGTATCGTCATCCTCCTCGAGGGCCATCTGGGCGAGGACCCTGGCGTCATCCGTCTCCCTTGAGAGCCTTTGCCACTGGTCCACATCCTCCTTGATCGAAGCCCGTTCCTGGTTAATCCTGGATATCTCCTCCTGGCTCCTCTTCCAGAAGTCCGATTTGGACATTATCTTTTCTATCCGCTCAAGCTCTTTCTCCTGTTTATCCAGGTCAAAGATGACCTCGAAGATCACCAAGGGTATTCATGATATCATCGATTCTCTCAATTATTTCGTGGTCCATGACTCTAATCTCCTTTACAAGGTTTACCGCCCCCCGGTCCCATAGGTCGGGGACTATCCTTTTCTAATCTCTCCTAAACAGATGATAACATAATTCGCTAAAAAATTTAATCAAGCATATTAAGATAAGGAGATAGGCAAAGACATCCCCGTATCGGGTATAAAAGGTCAGGGTGTTGTCTCCCAAACCGACCTCTTCCATGAGGACCTCTTCCCTAAAAAGGTCCCCTCTCGAGATAATCTCGCCCCTCTTGTCTATAAAGGCGCTGAAGCCCGTATTGGCTGCCCGGATTAAGGGCCTCCTGGTCTCCACGGCCCTGAAGAGGGACATTATCAGGTGCTGATAGGGCGCGCTCGTCATGCCGAACCAGGCGTCATTGGTCAGGTTGACAAGTATGTTAGCCCCCTTTTTAACGTGCTCCCTTGAAATCTCTGGGAATATGGCCTCATAACAGACCAGGGCACCTGCGGAGAGGCCGGGGATCTTTAATGGTGAGACCTCTTTGCCCTGGTCGAAATCGCCGGCAGCAGGTACGAGGCGGTGAACGAAGGGAAGGAATCTCTTCAGGGGGACGTATTCGCCAAAGGGCACGAGGTGGACCTTGTCATAATGTCCTGCCAATCGGCCCATGGGAGAGAGGAGAAAGACCCGGTTGTAATACCTTATCCTGCTCATTTCCTCTTTATAGGCAGGGCTCCCGAAGATCAGATAGGCGCCCGATTCCCGGGCAATATCAAGGACCTCTTCCGTGAGGTGCGAATTATCCTGGAAAAAGAAGGGCACGGCCGTCTCAGGCCAGACAATGATCCGGGGCCTGAAATCCCGGAGGGCCAGAGTCATCCTGCGGTACCTGTCCAGGGTCTCTTCCTGAAAGGCAGGGTTCCACTTGACGGATTGATCGACATTCCCTTGAACAATCGCGGCCCTGACGCTTTTTCCTTCTCCGGATTTTCCCTCGTATTCCGAGAGGCGGTAATTTCCGTATGTCAGGGTGAGGACGAAGAGGAGGAGCATCACCGATATCTCCAATCCCAGGTATCTTTTCCTCGATTTTGATTGAGAATTGAAAATCAGGGCATATATCAGGGCATTGGAGCCTACTATGAGAAAGGAGAGCCCGTATACACCCACCGTATCGGCTATCTGGATCAGGATCGGATGCCTGAACTGGCTATAGCCCAGGAGGCACCAGGGAAAGCCTGTCAAGAGGTGTGCTCTCATATACTCGAGGGATACCCAGACCCCTGCTGTCAACAGGGACCTGAGGCGGGAATCCTTGAGATAATTGAACAGCAGGGCAAAAAGTGCCGGATAGAGGGAGAGATAAAGGCATAAAAGAAGCATTATCCCGAGACTCACCGGTACATTCAACCCTCCGTAGGTCGCAAGGACCGTGACTATCCAGTAGACCAATGTCAGGTAGTGGGCCAGGCCGGCAATGAAACCCAGCCTGAAGGCGTTGAAGGGCGATTCATTCTCAAGGGCCTTGAGGAGGGGCACCAGGGCAAACCAGGCCACCCAGTCCGGTCCTCCAGGAGGGAAAGAGGCAGTCAGCATGAGTCCCGACAGTATAGAGTATAGTATCTTTCTTGCAGTCAGATGATTCATTTAAAATACAAGAAGGTCAATGTTGTTTGTCTTCTTTTGATGCTTGTTCGGATGGGATTGTGAGGGTTATTAGGACATTGTCTATCTTTCTTTCATCCGCGGACTTGATGGTCATCTCCAGGTTTTCAAAGGTTACCTTTTCGCCTGTTTTAGGGATCCTGCCAAGGAGCTGGATAATGAATCCCCCTACGGATTCGAATTCGCCCTCTGGCAGCTTTATCCCGAAATGCTCTTCAAGTTTATCTACCTCGAGACGGGCATCGACCATGACAGAGCCCTGATCGATGACAGACAGCATGGGCTGTTCGAGATCGTGCTCGTCCATTATCTCGCCCACAATCTCTTCCAGGATATCCTCGATTGTTATGATGCCGGCAGTTCCGCCGTACTCGTCTGTCACAATGGCAAGATGGGTCTTTTTGGCCTTGAGGTCCCTCAAGAGCTCTATGGCGTTCTTGCTGCGGGGGACAAAATAGGGTTTTCTCAGGACATCGGGAGGGATTTTTTGTCCCGGATCAACGCCCATGAGTTTGAGAAGATCCTTTGCGTGGAGTATTCCGACGACCTCGTCGATGCTGTCCCTGTAAATAGGGATCCTTGTATGGCCGCATTCCGTGACCAGCTTGATGAGTTCACCGAGGGTCGAATCCACTGGCGCGGAGGATACGTCCGTGCGGGGTATCATTATAGAAGAAACCGCGGTCTCCTTCAGGTCGAGGATGCCGTGAACCATATCCGATTCTTCATCGGTAATAAACCCCATGGCCTGACCCTCGTCCATGAGATCGTTGATCTCTTCGGTCAGGTCTGAGCCCTTTTGCAGATGGGGTTTTTTTATCAGAGTGAGGAGCTTATGAAAAAGATTTTGGTCCGAGCCATCTTCCAAGGATATCTCAATCCCCCTGTCTTAATGTTAAAAGCCATTCTCTCGTCGCTCACCGGATTCGGATTAAATAAGATAAAAACAGAAAAGGATCTCCAGTGCATCACTCAGATAATATTTTGATTATTTCCCAATGTCAAGGTGCTATAAAATCCCGAGATGTCATGGAAAATATATCTTGACATTAAAAAGGCGTATGATAATAATACAACTTTTCGCGGAATAAAAGATGTTTATCAATCTCCTCCCCGCGGTTAACGGCCGGAGGGGAGGTGGATAAGTATC
>CAZGIZ010000165.1:0-9580 GCA_964526655.1 uncultured Desulfobacteraceae bacterium
GCGCTTTAAGGGCCTGGGTGGTTTCTATCCCGATGGCGCCTGATCCGATGACGGCAGCGCTGGAACATCCGCTGACGACAGAATCCAGTTCCTTCCATCCAGCGATATCGGTCCCCATCGCGAACTCATTCCCCCCGTCTACTCCGGGGATGTCCGGAATCGACGGCCTGGCCCCCAGGCTCAGAATCAGTTTATCATAGGCATAGCTTTTTCCCCCGGCGATGATTTGTTTTTCATCTCTCAGGATTTCCGTAACCTCGGTCTCCAAGTGTACATTGATCGCTTTTTCTTCAAAAAATTTGCCCGGATAAAAGATACCATTCCAATCCGTGAATGTTCCTCTCATTGCAAATGGCAATTCACAGGGCGCATACCCAATCTCAGACTGTTTACTAAAGATGTCTATCTGTGCTTCCTTATCAAGTTCTCTTATCTTTCCCGATGCGCTTCTTCCGCCCGCGCCTGCTCCGATTATGCAAATTTTCATTTTCTATCTCCTGACTAAAATTTTTTTAACGTCCGTAACCTTGGTCCACAACAATTCCATCCGAGATGTTTTATCAAACAATCAACGGGTTGATGAATTATCCCCCGATAAAATCTTTTTAATGGTATCTTCAAGAACTGTCAAGCCGACCGCGCCGCTAATTTTTCCTGTCCATCATTGTCCATAAGTAGCGCTTTGAATGGCAGATCATGTCTAAAAGGGCTTCTTGCCATAGGCCATTCATCCTGAGCCTGCTCAAAGGGCTTTAGAGTTTCTATACTTTACTAAAGGACCTCTGCAAACAAGGGATAAAGGCCTTCCTCTTCTTATCGTAGTACTGAAATCCTTCGTCTTGCCCGTCAAGATAACTCTTAATCGCTTGTTCAATTTCTTCAATGTCTGTAACAATGAAGTCAATACCCTGAGAGGTTGTTTCCTCAAGGAAACCTTTGCCAAAGCCTCTTCCCAGAAAAAGGCTGCAATCCTGGAGCTGTTTAATAATACGTTGCGTCTGCCCCTGGTGTCTTTCCTCTCCTGTGTCCCTGGGGTGAGTGTTCTCCCGCCACTCTCTTGCCACCACGCTTGCATTCAGGACTTCCAAGACCAAGTAATGCCGGGAATCACCGAAATGACCTTTCTTAATGCTTTTCATGTCATCCGTACCCACCGCTATTTTCATGGTGTAACCTCCTAAAGATTGATTTACCCTGGCCCACAGCGGATATGCTGTTACAGGCCTTGGACCTTTTTACAAGGGCTGCGGCTTTCGCCATTTTCATGGATGATGCTGTTTTCTCTTGTCGAAAACATCTCTCCTCCCCCACAGGGGGTCGTTTCCAAATCTTTTAAGCCACCATTCCTCGGGTGGGATGTATTTTTCGACCTCTTCCCTTGAGAATGAAAATTGATACTGCTCGCAATAGGCTGTTAAGTCACGATATGCTTGGTTAATTTTTTTCGTCATCTTTTCGCAGGCCGTTTTACTTTCCCTGCACAAGTCCGGGTGCCATTTTTTTAACAGTTGCTTGTAATTTCTTTTTATCTGCGCCATGGTCGCAGACTCAGGCAGCTCCAGTATCCTTCTTGCTTCATCGATCGATTTATAAAAAATAGCCATGATATATTGATTAATCCTCGGCCTTTTCAGTTATCAATTTATATGCCTGTTCCATGAGGAGCGATTTAAAACGATCCAGGGTTACGGGATAGGCCTGGATCGGAATTCCCATCCAATCGGAATATTCCAGGAACTCCTCCGGCTTTTCCGCCATGTATTGATCCACGTACCCGATTGCGTCCAGGACAATAGCCCCTCCCGTGTGCTTGGGAAAGTTCTCGTTGGCCAGCCCCTGGTCCCATCCCTTGAAGACCTGGTGGCGAAACTTGATCCAGCCCGGTGTCATCCACCAGACCTTTTCTCCGCCGGCCAATTCCTGTGCGATCCTTTCACGTTCCTCTTCGCTCGCTAACATGTCCATGCAATGGGTGGCCTCCACCCTCGCTACATCTGGCCCCTGCTCCTCGATTATCTTTCTCATTGTCCGGGTGGGGTCGTCCACATTCACATAACAGAACTTTCCTCCATAGACCACAAGGACCTTATTTGACTTTTCCCTCGCCTTGCCTATCCGCTGTAAAAGCTGCCTTTCCAGTTCGCGGACGTCCTCATGAAGACCGGGCGTCGTATAGAACAAGTGGTCCGTATCCAGAAAACCCTCTTCCTTTAAGTGGTTCAGCTCCAGGCTCAGAGTGCCGCAGGACACAATGGCGATATTTTTAAAGGATATCTCATTCATAATTTCACCTCCGTATTCCATTTTGCATTCAAGATGATACTTAGGCGGCAAGGAGGAGCCGACGCAGGCGTACGTTAATAGTACGTCGAGGAGGTGACGAAGCAGCCAACACCAGTAACGCTTGAATGCGAATTGGAATTAGTATTTTGTTGCCAGTTGATACCCCGCCTGGGTCGCGCAGAAGATGTCCCGCACATCTTTCGCGTCTCCAATAACTTCAATCCCGGCAACCGATTTACGGATCTCCTCATCGGGCATGGGAGCGGAAAGCATCCCTGAGGCCAGGATGACAGTGTCAAATGGTTCTAGGGACATCCTGACCCCGTCCTGTTCAATATCCACACTCTTATCCTTAAAGGACTTAACAGTTGTGTGGGGCATGAGGATAACATTTTTCATCTCTCCGATCCGTTTCAAGGCCAGGTTTTTTGTGATCATCTCCATCATGCCCCCGATAGGATCGGTCCGTTTCGTTGCAACCACATCGTAACCGGCCCGTCCCAGTTTTTCCGCGATTTCAAGCCCTGTTCTCCCTGCGCCGATAACCAGGACCCTTGGGCCTCTTATCTCCTTCTCGCTCTTAAAATATTCTATTGATGTAAGTCCGTACTGCTTCTCGAGGCCGGGGATCTCCGGAATATTTTGAAAGGCGCCAGTAGCCCATACGAGGAGGTCCGGAGACCTTTCCCTGACAAGCTCTAAATCCGCTACCCTGCCAGTGAGCACCTTCGCCCCGCCTTGCCTCAGGGACAATTCAAGGGAATCCAGGGTCGTTTTCATACCCTCCTTTCCAGTGGCCCGCCATGCCAGGTTAGACTGCCCTCCCAGTTGATCCTCTTTTTCCGCCAGGGTCACGTCATGGCCTCTTTGACTTAGAAAGCGGGCGGCACTCATTCCCGCGGGACCTCCGCCTGCCACAAGGATTTTTAACGGGTTTTCGGTAAGCCCTGGTTCAGGTTTTCCGATCTGCGGATTGACATTGCAGCCAATTCCCTCTCCGCTCTTGACCCTATGGAGGCACCCCTGCAGACAGTACCCGCAAATGGTGGCCTTCCATTCTGTTCCTTGCCGCCATTTTTCGATGAGACCTGGATCGGCGATTAAGGGTCTCCCAAAGGCTATTAGGTCTGCCAACCCCTCATTCAGGACACTCTGGACCTTCTCCTTTCTGCCCATCCTGCCCGCAACAATGAGGGGAAGTGATGTATTCTCTCTAACCCAGGTCAAGGCATCCATCTGTGGCTTCTCAGGGAGACTCCCGTGGTGAAAATACCATGGAGGGCTAAAGCAGGCATGCCCCATACCCACATGAATCGCGCTGATTCCACCATCCTCTGCCATTTTCAATAAAGGCAGGAAATCTTCCCGGCTTATTCCAAACTCAGGGGACATCTCATTGCCAGACACCCGGAGAATCAGGGTCATGCCAGGGGCGCCATCCTTTACCTTTTCCAGGACTTCCTCTGCAAAAAGCATCCGTTCCCTGCCGTATTTATCCTTCCTCTTATTGATCTTTGAGTTCAGGAATTGAGAAATCAGATATCCGTGTCCCGCCTGGATCTCAATGGCGTCAAATCCGGCCCTGACGGCCTTTTCCGCTGCCGAACAATACCCTTTCAGGATGACCTCGATCTCTTCTTCCCTAAGGGCCTGGGATTCCTGGCCGCTGGAAGGGCAGGTGATGACGGAAGGGGCCCTGGGGACGGTATTGGTGGCCATGGGATTGGCGGCCGCGCCGGCGTGGTTCAGATGAAGGCAGGCAAAACGGCCCTGGTCATGGATCACATCCGCGATCTTTTTCAGTTCTGTCTCGGATTCCCTAAGATGCACGCAGAGCTGCTTCGGGTGTTCTTTCCCTTCCTGAGTCACGGAAACCGGCTCCAGGATCATAAGCCCAGGGCCCTCCCGTGCAACCTGCCCGTAAAAGGTCAGGTGCCGGTCAGTGACCATGCCTTTGGGATTCCCATAGGCAAGCTTTATGGGGGGAAAGATAAACCTGTTCGGAAGATCCAGTTCGCCCAGGGTCATCCCTTTAAAAATCCTTTCCATAATGTCCTCCTTTTCCTGAAGTTTTCATTGACTGCACTGCATAGACTCACATGTCTTTAACCTTTGATCTTCTTGTTAAGACAGCGATTCGCCCTTATCTTTCTGCACTGCTCAAGATTCTTGCCGCCACTCAATTAACCTCCCTTCTCCGGGGAAATGAGCGGGACGGGGGATGGACAAGCTGAAGGGTAGCTAAAAAGGCGGGCAGGTCGACCCTGGAGGACGGTGCCAGGAATCGACCGCCCTTTGATAAGGAGAATGAAAATAAAAGGTGGTAATGCCAAGTTATTCTCCTGTATGAGAGATTAAGCATTTTTTGTGCCATAACTGCCAGCTAAGGTCCTATTAAAGCAGCTTTTCCAGGGCCTCTGAAAGTGTGGCTTCCGACTGGAGCCCCACAAAGCGCTGTACCTCTTTGCCGTTTATGAAAAGGATCAGAGTGGGAATGCTCCGGATGCCCAGGTTTGCTGCCATTTCTCGACTCGCATCGATATTCACCTCTGCGATGACTGCCTTCCCTGTAAATTGATCGGCAAGCTGTCGAATGATAGGCTCCTGAAGGCGACAGGGTGCGCACCAGGGCGCACTAAAATCCACAAGGGTAAGACCGTTCTTCTTCGCAGCCTCCAGTTCATCACCGGTTTTTATCTCTCTGATTTCCAATACATATCCCCTTCACTGGTTATAAATGGCGATAATTTATTTAAGTGCCGAGAAATTCTTTGGTTATTATAATGATTCAATTACCATGCCGTTTGTCTTATAAGTATCCCTTGTTCTGCTTGCATAAAGATGTTAAATCAGATTTAATTATTTTTAAATTTATTCAAATTATTAATGGTAATCCAATTTAAAATTTTTTATAGAAAATACTTTAATCAGCTTGACAGGGAGAAGTAACGTTACTTATCTTATATTAGTGTTTATAATAGCGTTACGGTAACGGGCAAATTTCAAGCCTGGGTCCTTTTGCCCCAACACCGAATAAAACGAAAAGGACGAATTTCTTTATGAAGGACCGAATGAGAAGTGAATTGGATCCCAATTTTTCCAGCCTCCTCCTGGAGTCAATGGCTGACGGGGTTTTTACCCTTGACAGCAAAGGTGTAATAACATCCTGGAACCCGGCCATAGAAAGGATCACCGGTTATACCTCAAAGGAGGCCGTCGGCCAGCCATGCACGCTGCTGAATTTTACCCAATGTTTTCGTAAAAGTTGTCCAACGGGCATCGAGGATTGCGGGGTCTACCAGTATGGCCGTCTTGACGGCAGGGAATGCTTCTTGCGCCATAAAGAAGGGCATGATGTCCCCGTGATAAAAAGTGCGAGGCTGGTCAAGGATGAAAAGGGCACCATCAAGGGGGTCGTTGAAACAGTAACCGATCTTACGGAATTGGCAAAGGCGCGACAAAGGGTGGAAGAGGCCAATCGCAGACTGGGCGAAATCCACCGTTTTGACAATATAATCGGTAAAAGCCATGCCATACAGCAGGTCTTTTCCGCAATCAGGGCGGCCGCTGCCAGCGAAGCCACTATTCTTATACAGGGTGAAAGCGGCACGGGAAAGGAATTGGTGGCAGGCGCTATTCACCACCATAGCGCCCGGGACGGCATGCCTTTTGTGCCCGTGAGCTGCAGTGCGCTTTCAGAAACGCTCCTGGAAAGCGAGCTCTTCGGGCATGTCAAAGGGGCCTTCACGGGCGCGATCCGCGACCGTGCCGGACGCTTCGAGGAGGCTGACGGCGGCACGATCTTTCTGGACGAAATCGGTGAAGTCAGTCCTTTCATCCAGGTCAAACTCCTTCGCGTCGTCCAGGAACGGGAAATTGAACGGGTAGGCGAATCCAAAAAACGTAAAATTGATCTCAGGATCATCGCGGCGACAAATAAAAATCTTCCCGACCTCGTAAAAAGAGGGGATTTTCGGGAGGACCTCTTTTACCGGCTCAAGGTCTATCCGATTACCATCCCCCCTCTTCGGAAGAGAAAAGAGGATATCCCCTTTCTGGTCAGCCATTTTATCCGGGTCCAGAATGAAAAAACTGGCAAGAACATTGCAGGGATTACACAGTCTTCAATGAGAATTCTTATGGACTACCCCTGGCCCGGCAATGTTCGTGAACTGGAAAATGCGATCGAGCACGCCTTTGTCCTTTGCACAGGAGAGCACGTCGATGTTTTTGACTTGCCCGTTGAAATCCGCCAATTGGCCTACCGGCCTGAACTTAGAGGGTCTTCTCCTTTATCTATGGTCAGCAGGTTTTCAAGGGAGAAACTCTCTCGCTCTGCCCTGGTAGACATATTGAAAGAGTGCGATTGGAATAAGGCCGAGGTCGGCCGCCGTGTTGGTTTAAGCAGGACTGCCATATGGAAGTATATGAAAAAGTGGGAGATCCCTCTAAAACCGCCGTCTTGATTCACAGGGATTCCCTACGCCTGGCGCGAGGAAGGAAGTGGTGCCTTGGAGCAGAAGGCGAAGCATTTTTTTGATTAAAAAATTGTGAAAATAAAATTGAACCGAAAAATAAAAGGAGGTTGGCATGGCAAAGTATTTATTCGTGATTTCGAAGGGTTTTGAAAAAGCTGGGACCGCTACACGGGCTATGCAATTGGCGAGCATTGCTGCCGAAAAGGGTATGGAGGTGGAAATTTTCCTGATCGATGACGCGATACATTGGGCCCAGCTCGGAATGGCAGAGGGCATTCGCGCTTCCACAGGAGAGCATATGAAAGACCTCCTGGATAAACTCATCGCGCAAAAGACCACCATCCACGTCTGTAAGGCCTGCGCGGACAAAAGACTCGTGGCTCCCGATGAGTGCATTGACGGCTCAGTCATATCAGGGGCAACAGTGCTGGTCGATCTGATGACCGATCCGGAATATAAGGTGTTTACTTTTTAAGAGACTGGAACTTCACCTGAAAGTAGCCATAAAATCGATATAAGAATCGGATGACAGGATAGAATATTTATGCAGCCTAAAAAATCATTCGCTACAGTTGATTACGATATATGCAATCCTAAAACGTGCAACCCCGAGGAGGGGCGCTGTGCGGCCGCGTCTGCCTGTACGCACAAGGTGATGAAGCAGATTGACGGCCTTTTTGAACAACCAATGGTATTTCAGGACCTGTGCATGGGATGCTGGGACTGCGTCGAGGCCTGCCCCCTGGACGCAGTCTCTGCCAAACATGTCACATGATAAATGATATGCGTCAACGAAGCGGGCTACTCTATGATATCCTCTTTTTTACCGGGATTTTATTACCAGCCCTGCATGGGATCAAAGGAATCTGATAATTATCCTTTTCAGCAGGTTAGAGACTATCTTTCATGTCTTCAATAAGCCTAATGAGATTTATCGCCTCTGTAAGGGCCATTTTAACTCCTGCGCCCTCAAACACGTATCCCGGCCCCTTTCGGGATAGATCTTCCTTCATGAAAACCTGATCAATCTGGTGTTGAACAAGCCATTCCGCTACACGAATGCCCTTTGCCTTCTCTACCTGTCTGTGTGGATTCTCAATGACTTCCTGCTTCTCAATAACATGATCCGAAAGCCGGACAGTAAGGAGCGCGAAATATTGCGACTCACCAAAATGATCGCTAATTAAACCTTCAGGGTCCGAGAGGGGAACCGCGATTCGGTAATGGGTACGCGGCTGAGGCTCATAATGGATCATCACCCTCTCCACGTGGGGTACCTTTTCCCGAATTGTGTGTTCAAGGGTCTCACTGATCTGGTGGGCCCTCTGTAAATCGTCGGTTCTCAATATCAGGCTTGTCTGAAGAAATCGGAACCGGCCGGCGTTTCTCCCAAAGAGGGATTGAACTTTGACCACCATGGGGTGCTCTATAAGAATTTTTCGCACCTGGTCAAGGGTTTCAAACTCCAAAGAAGCGTCCAGCAGGACCCTCATCCCGTCAGAAAGTAGCCCCCATCCTGCCCAGGCGATGAAAACCAGGACCACTGCCGCCGCAATCCGGTCAATGGAAAAAGAAAATATGGAAGGACTCCAGTTAAAGTATTCTATGAGGACCGAAGCGAAAACCACCAGTGAAGAAAGGACATCCACCTGTCTGTGCCTTCCCTCGGCAATGAGAGTGGGTGATCCGGTCCTCTTTCCAATGGCAATGGCATATCGGCCGAACAGATAAATCGAGACAATTCCGGCAAGCAGTATCAAAAGTATGGTAATTGAAATCTGCGGAACAGCAGTAGAGTGTCGAAAGATCTCCCTGGCGATCTCATAACCCGCAAAAAATATGAAAAAGGCCACAATAATGGAAATGAAATTCTCTATCTTATAAAGGCCCAGGGGAAAAGATGGGGTCTTCCGGGTCGATAGACTTACCCCTGCAAACAGGATCAGAGAGGCGAACGCATCTATTACCGAATCAATGGCCCCGGCCGTCACTGCCAGGCTTTTGGAATCAAGGGCGATAATGCCCTTTATGATTCCAAGACCCAGATTCAATAACAGGGCATAGAAGGCCACGCGCCTGACGACCCTTGTCTCATCATTATGTCCGGCGTCTGAACTGACCGGTGAATCTGCCCCGTCATGAATCATCTTTCATCTGACTCCTGGTCCATAGAATGGTTATACTTATTTTACAAGGATCCGAGCCCCAGGACAAACAGAATACCCGGGACCAGGGAAAAAATTGTCTGGTGATTGGTCCCGGCGCATGAATCAGGAATAAGTTTTAAAGTCAGGCAAACACTTTTGAACGTTACCAAAATCTTAGGAATTTCATTTTCCGGTAAATCCGTAGGTATTAGCCCATAAAGATTGACACATCGGTCTTTTTTGCCGCCCTTATTAGTTGAGTGTCTATTGTCGCCTTCCTTCTTCGATCATTTCGCGGATTGAGAGTCCTTTAAGGGTATGTCTATTACGCAAATTACGAAGTTCAGCGATAACCGATTTCGTATCGACGGTTTTTTCGGGATCAGGGGGCTGCAACACGGCTACGGGCACACCATGTTTTGTAATTGTTATACGCTCACCTTTCATTACCCGTTCCAGCAATTTGGGAAGATGCGTTTTGGCCTCATATGCACCCACTGTTTCCATAATATACCTCTTAGACCAGTTTTAGACTGGTCTATTACATTTCAGATCTTTTATCAATATGCCTAATCAAACTTTTTTTGGAACCAAAGTCCTTTTACTTTCTTCCTATTAAAACCAAAGACTGCTTATCGGAGTTTTCACTTTCTCGATAAAGACTGAGGATAT
>CAZGIZ010000166.1:0-9499 GCA_964526655.1 uncultured Desulfobacteraceae bacterium
CCCTTTACAATCGATAAATTTTACTATGCAATATCCTAACCGGACAAAGCTGAATCAGCGTTATCTCTTTAAGGCAATATGTGTGTATTGAAGTCCAATAATAAAACTTAATAAGCTGTAGTTAGATGAGACTTTTAATCCATGTTTGGTGATCCGAAAGGATAAAAGTTGACATTCAATATCTTTGATATTATATTCATTTCCATTGATATTCAGACAAACGGGATAAAGACTATGTTCAAAATGGATCTTGCAATCATTAACAGCATCATAATTATTGGGGCAGCAGGGATAAGTGTCTCCTCCCTGCTGCTTCAGTTCATAATGGAGAGACTCAAATTAGCGGGGCTGGTAATGGTATAGATCCTTTTGCATATATATTATCGTAAAAAAATCCGTTATCAGGGGTCCTGATAACGGATTTTTTTATAGGGGTAGAAAAGATGACAAAAAAAATACTGCTTTATGATACGACACTTCGTGACGGGACCCAGGGTGAACAGGTCACCCTTTCGGCCGAGGATAAGCTCCGGATCGCCCGGAAGCTTGACGAAATGGGATTCCACTACATTGAGGGGGGGTGGCCCGGTTCAAATCCAAAGGACGCCCGGTTCTTCGAGATGGCAAGGAAAACTTCCTTTAAGAAATCAAGGCTGACCGCCTTTGGGAGCACAAGGCGCTACGGGACAACACCCGATAAAGACCCCAGTATAAGGGCAATCCTTGACGCGGAGACAGAGACTGTCACGGTCTTTGGAAAGAGCTGGGATCTCCACGCATCACAGATCCTCGGCGTCTCTCTTGAGGAAAACTTGTCTATGATTGAAGATACCCTTGTTTTTCTAAAAACCCGGGGCAGGGAGGTTATCTACGACGCCGAACACTTCTTTGACGGTTACAAGGAAAATCCGGAATATGCCATTCGGACGATTCAATCCGCCCTAAACGGCGGGTCGGACATGATTGTCCTGTGCGATACCAACGGGGGCACGCTTCCCCATGAGATCCACACCATTATGGAAGAGGTAATCCCCCGGATATCCGTACCTGCGGGCATACACGCCCATAATGATTGCGGGCTTGCCCTTGCCAACTCCCTAACGGCGGTCCAGGGGGGCGTCAAGCTGGTCCAGGGGACCATCAACGGCTATGGAGAGCGCTGCGGGAACGTCGATCTGATCTCTGTCATCGGAAACCTCCAGCTCAAGATGGGGTATGCCTGCCTGCCCGAGGAGAGCGTGGAACATTTAACCGAGCTCTCCCGCTACGTGAGCGACGTGGCTAATGTCCTCCCCTTCAACCAGCGTCCCTTTGCCGGAAAGAGCGCGTTTACCCATAAGGCGGGCGTTCATGTCAGCGCCATTCAGAAAAACCCTACAGCCTATGAGCACATAGACCCGGAAAAGGTCGGCAACAGACGGAGGGTGCTGGTATCTGACCTGTCCGGCAAGAGTAACATAGAGTATAAGGCCAGGGAAATGGAAGTCCAGGTTGGCGGCAATGGCTATGACAGCAAAAAAATCGTTAATGAAATAAAAATCTTGGAAGACCAGGGGTATCAGTTTGACGCTGCAGAGGGTTCTCTTGAACTCCTGATCAGGAAGATAACGGGCCAATTTGTGGAACCATTCAACCTTGAGTCATTTCGTGTAACCATTGAAAAGGATAGATCCGGGCCGAGCGTGTCCCAGGCGACAATCAAGATCTCCGTGGGCGATGAACAGGAAATCACGGCGGCGGAGGGAGATGGTCCGGTAAATGCCCTTGATAACGCCCTGAGAAAGGCATTAAACAGCTTCTTTCCCCAGATCAATGAGATGAAACTGGTGGATTTCAAGGTGAGGGTAATAGAGGGGAGCGACGGGACAGGGGCCAAGGTGAGGGTAAAGATCGATTCAAGGGATCCACAGGAGATATGGTCCACAGTGGGCGTATCTGAAAACATTATCGAGGCAAGCTGGCAGGCCCTCATAGACAGCATCCAGTACAAACTCCTGAAGGATTCAAAGGAAAAGACCGTCTGAGTGATGAAGGCCAACCCCGCGCATCCGTGACTGACCCGGCAGTCTGGGCCTTGTCGCCCAATTTGATGGTAAGACCTTGAAGGAAAAAAAAGGCACAAGAGAGGGGGGTAAACCTGCCACTTGTGCCTTTTTAGTCGGAGAAGGATACGTAATGAAAAAAGATGTTAAACGCAGCCTGTGGGTTTGGGAAGGCCTGCCATCTTACAGGCGCCTTTTCCCGGTCCGGATGGAAATAATTCATAGATATATTTCAATTTATAGCCCGTGACCTTGGAAAGGATCCTTACCATGGGGGCGATACCGTTCTTTTTATAGTAGTCCTGCAGCACGCTTATGACCTTCCAATGCTCGTCCGTCAATTCTTCGATACCTTCGGTGGTTTTCACGTGCCGCACCCATGCCTCGTTCCAGTTGTTGAAATCATCTATAAATCCGTCTTCATCAACATTGAATGTGTTTCCTTCAAATTCTACAGTTGGCATACCCGACAACCTCCTTTAATAATTATCCCAGCAATCTTAATAGGTTACGATTTTGAATTATGAAATTTATCTCATATTTTTATTAATGTCAATCACTTTGTGAACATTTTAGTATTTTTTTTCACAAGCTCCCTATAATTAACTGCCACTTGAAAAAATCTCCTACCCCAGAGCCTGTTGCCCCCTGCGTGGATATGGGTATAGGTTGCAAAGAGGTTTTTTTTTGTTAGCCCGTCTCTCCTTCCGTCAAGTCCGTGACCCCTTTGTACCTGGAATACAGGATCGATCTCCCCTGCCCGGATGATGACCGGCCTCGAATAGTGAAACTCGTGGCCCTTTATGATCTCCCCTGGGAGATAGTAGGGATTTTCCCGTTCCACCTTCAATATGGTATATCCATGGCCCTGTGGCTTTTTATTCATTATGAACCTCAAAGGCAGGGCCCCGACCATGGGATAACTCCCTCCGTCCACGAGCAGTTCCTCTCCCAGATAGATCAATCCCCCGCATTCGGCATAGACGGGGAGGCCCTTCTCTATCTCCTCTCTCAGGGAATTCCTGAATGCCCTGTTGTCCGCGAGCTCCTTTGCCCGGACTTCCGGAAAGCCCCCCCCTATATAAAGGCCGTCCAGGTCGGGGACTTTACTGTCGGTCATTGAGTCGATTTCCACAAGTGTCGCCCCGAGGTCTTTTAGTTGATCGAGGTTTTCAGGATAATAGAACCAGAAGGCGCTGTCTCTTATGTAACCGATACGGGGAGGATCGGATATCTCCATCCTCAAAGGGCCCTCTTCCTGAGGCGACTCTGCTTTTTCCAGGGGGCCGGCCCCTGCGGCTATTTTCCAGAGGCCGTCAAGGTCGATATTCTCTTCAACGAACGACCTCGCCCACCCGATCGCCTTTCGGGCCTGCTCCCTTTCCAGGTGGGGAACCAGCCCCATATGCCTCTCAGGGAAGACGTCTCCTTTTAACTTGGGGACTGAGCCTATTACGGGTATCCCGCAATACCCTTCTATGGATTCCCTGACAAGGGTCTCCTGACGAGGGCCGGCCACCCTGTTCAGGATTACGGCGGATACCTCAAGGTCGGGGTCAAAGCGCTGGCATCCCATGATAATCGCCGCCATGGTCCTGGTGGCCATGGTGACATCGGCTATAATCACGATGGGCGAACGGGTCAGCTTTCCCAGTTCCGCCGTGCTGCAGCATCCCTCCAGATCGAGGCCGTCAAAAAGGCCGCGATTGCCTTCTATCAGGGAGATATCCGATTCCAGTGAGTTTGAGACAAAGGACTGAATAATCTCTTTCCCGGACATGAGAAAGGGGTCCAGGTTATGGCAGGGACGGTCCGCAGCCAGGCTGAGCCAGCCCGCGTCAATAAAGTCAGGGCCCTTTTTGAAGGGCGCCACCCTGAATCCCTTATTTCTCCAGGCCGATATGAGCCCCAAGGAAAAGACTGTCTTTCCTGAGCCGCCTCTCAAAGCGGCGATGATTATTCGGGGTATTGAATTTCGCATGTTACGTTTTTCTTCGGCAATGTCCCTAAAGAAGAATTAACCCTCAATAAAGAATGTCTATAGACAGCCGGGATCATATTGTCAATCGACTTCGGGATGGGGTTAAAAACTCATTTAAAATAATACGAGTTTTTTATTGACACGTACCGATATTCTGAGTAATAAATACTTGATTGTATCAAAATTCACAAACTAAAAGGCTTTTATATCCAGGCTTTTGAAGGCTTTTTTTATATTTTGGGGAGGAGGTGAGAGGTATATCAAGGGTATTTCCCGGGTCGCCCCTTATAGTGTATATAACCGTTTATTTTTGCAAAGGAGGCATTAATAATGGCTTTTGAACCAAGAGAAGAGCAAAAAGAACTGAAGTATGAAGAGCTTAGGATTTATTCTGATGAAGAGCTGAAAAATTATAGTGAAGAGGAACTCAAGGATTTCAAGATCAAACATGATACCCCCATGTGTGATGAGCTGGAAAAGGGCCCATGGCCGAGCTTCGTGGCCGATACCAAGCGGGAGGCCCTTCACAGGAGGAAGCTGGCTGACGACCGGATGATGATCGAGAGGGATGTGGCCGAAGACCTGCTCGGTCAGCTGGAGGTCTCTTTTCAGGACGGTGAAACCCACTGGAAACACGGCGGAATCGTCGGTGTCTTCGGCTACGGGGGCGGCGTCATCGGCCGGTATTCCGATCTACAGCAAAAATTCCCCTCAATAGCGCATTTCCATACCCTGCGTGTTAACCAGCCTGCCAGCAAATTTTACAGCAGCGACTATTTAAGGTCTATCTGCGATCTCTGGGAATACAGGGGCAGCGGGTTGATGAATTTTCACGGCTCCACAGGTGATATTATCTTCCTTGGCACATTTACCGAGCAGCTTGAGCCCATATTCTATGAGCTGGGCCACGTGCTCCAGCAGGACCTTGGCGGGTCCGGCTCCAACCTGAGGACCCCTTCCTGCTGCATTGGAAAGGCCCGTTGCGAGTGGGCCTGCTTTGACACACAGGATTTATGCTACGAACTGACACACTATTACCAGGATGAGCTGCACCGCCCCGCCTTCCCATACAAATTCAAATTCAAATTTGACGGCTGTCCCAACTGTTGTGTGGCCTCCATTGCGCGGGCTGATATGTCTTTTATAGGCACATGGAGGGACAACATCCGCATAGATCAGAAGGCGGTCAAGGCATACATGGGCGGTGAAATCAAGCCCAACGGCGGGGCCCACGCGGGCAAAGACTGGGGCAAATTCGATATTGAAAAAGAGGTTATTAATCTCTGCCCGACCAACTGCATGTGGATGGAAGACGGAAAGCTCATGATCGATGACAAGGAATGCACCCGCTGTATGCACTGTATTAATGTTATGCCTCAAGCCCTCAGGCCGGGGAAGGATACGGGCGTAAGCATCCTTTTCGGAGCCAAGGCCCCGATTCTGGAAGGCGCGCAGATGTCCCTGCTGACCGTTCCATTCATGAAGGTTGAACAGCCCTATGACAACGTAAAAGAGTTAGTTGAAAAAGTCTGGGATTGGTGGATGGAAGAGGGCAAGAATCGTGAGCGCCTGGGCGAGCTGATCCAGCGTTACGGTTTGCCGAAATTTTTAGAGGTGCTTGAACTTCCGGCCATGCCGCAGATGGTGAAAGAACCGCGGAGCAATCCCTATATCTTCTGGAAAGAGGAAGATGTGCCCGGTGGATTCAAGAGAACGATCGAAGAATTTCGAAAAAGACATGTGAGATAGCCAAATAAGAGGAGGAATAATCATGGCATTATCGACTGAAAGACTGGGACTATTCAACCCCGAGAAACCGATGGAAAACAGGCTCACGGACCTTGGGCCGCGGCACTTCTGGCAGTATTTCCCGCCCGTGATCCAGAAAAACTACGGGAAGTGGGCATACCATCAAATTCTTGAGCCGGGCGTACTGGTCCACGTGGCGGAGAGCGGTGACAAGGTATTCACGGTGCGCTGCGGCGGATGCAGGTTTATGACCGTGGAACATGTGCGTGAAATATGTGAGATTGCTGATAAGCACTGTGGCGGATTCGTCCGCTTTACCACCCGGAACAACATTGAATTCATGGTGGACAGTCAGGACAAGATGGAGGCCCTTAAAAAGGACCTTATGAGCAGGAAGCATGTCTCAGGGAGCTATAAGTTTCCCATCGGCGGAACAGGGGCAGGCGTGACCAACATCGTGCATACACAAGGC
The DNA here is from genome assembly GCA_964526655.1 of uncultured Desulfobacteraceae bacterium. Taxonomy (GTDB): domain Bacteria; phylum Desulfobacterota; class DSM-4660; order Desulfatiglandales; family HGW-15; genus CAZGIZ01. The sequence continues at coordinate 6,245 of CAZGIZ010000166.1, forward strand.
TACTTACATTGCCATACGCCGGCGACGGACGCCTCTTCCATGGTTAAAGCCGTTATGGACGAACTCTTTGATTTTTTCCAGGGTATGACCCTGCCCGCCCAGGTCAGGATTTCCATGGCCTGTTGCCTGAATATGTGCGGCGCCGTACATTGTTCGGATATTGCCCTTTTGGGTTATCACAGGAAACCCCCCATTATAGACCACGAGGTCATGGATTCCCTGTGCGAAATTCCGCTGGTTATTGCAGCTTGCCCGACAGCCGCTATCTCTCCCACAAAGACTGAAGATGGGAAGAAGAGCGTCAAAATAAAAGAAGAACGCTGCATGTTCTGCGGTAACTGCTATACCATGTGCATGGCCGTTCCCCTCGCAGATAAAGAGGGGGATTGTGTGACTATTATGGCAGGCGGAAAGGTTTCTAACCGGCTTTCACCTCCCAAGTTCTCGAAGGTGGTGGTTCCGGCCCTTCCCAATAATTTCCCCCGTTACCCCGAAGTCTGCGAAGCCGTGAAGAAGATAATCAATGCCTACGCGGCAGATGCCAATAAGTACGAGCGAATCGGTGACTGGGCCGAAAGGATTGGCTGGGAGAGGTTTTTCGAGAAATGTGACCTGCCTTTTACCGAACACCTTATTGATGATTATCGACTGGCCTATGATACCTACAGGACATCTACCCTGTTCAAATATACTGACGCGGCATGGGAGGTCTCAAGGGCAGCGGGTGGTATCGATTAAACGATAACCCATATAAGAAAGGAGCCCTATTATGGAAGATCTTAAAAAGGCCATCCTGGATTTTGCCGAAACCAACAAAAAGACAAAGTTCTATTTCAGTGACATGGAAAAAGGCGTCAGGAAGACTTTCCCTGACGCCAAGGCAAGAGAGATCAAAAAGGCTGCTACAGCCCTTGTTAACGAAGAAAAATTAGTTTACTTTTCCACCGGCAGCACGACCATGTATGGCCTGAAAGGACGGGGGCAAACAGAGGATCATTAGGCCTTACAACATTTTAAAGTTAACACGTGGCATTGGAGGTCGCTATCCGGGCTGGAGTGTGACCTCTTTTTATTGTATTGAGGAAGATTATGATAGAACCGCAAGATTCCGAAACGTTTATTGCGGAACAGAAAAGGATCCTTGCAGAGAATTCGGAATGTGCCAGTTCTCATTACAATCTGGGCGTTTCCTATATGCAGCAAGAGAGATTTGATGAGGCGATTGAGGCATTTATGGACGCCATTGCCAACAGCGGCCGGATGTTTGAGGCATGGGTCAACCTTGGATATATCTATTTTAAGAAAGGGGATCTTGAAAAGGTTGCCGATGCCAACAAAAAGGCCATCGAGATTGAACCGAGATATGCCCGTGGTTATGCCAACCTTGGATTTGCCTATCTACAGATGACCAGAACTGATGAAGCCATCCAGGCCCTTGAAAAGGCTGTGGAGCTGAACCCCGAAATAGCCCAGGCCTGGAATAATCTGGCCAATGCCTATCTCCAGAAAGGGGATGTGAAAAAGGCATTGGAGACCGGGGAAAAACTGATAGATCTTGCGCCCACTTTCGGGCTCGGCTACAACAATCTTGCCTTTGCCTATTATTTAAACAATGAATATGATAAGGCCGCAGAATGTATTGATAAGGCCTTAGAACTTGGATTTGAGGTCCACCCGGAATTTATGGAAAAACTTGAACCATACCGTAAAATTCGTGGTTCATCAGGTGAATGAAAAACTCATGGTGACGCCATGAGATCTTATAAAGCAGGAGGTATCCCTATGGCCGATTATTGTATTAATGTCTTTTTAGACGATGAACAGGAGAAAAAGATCAGAGAATTGGGCTTGGGCGACCATATACAAGAGATAGGGGGTAAAAAGGCCATCCAGGTATCGATGAGTCAAAAGGACCAGAAGAAGCTCAAAAAGGGCTTCCCTGACATGGAGTTTGATTCTTCAAATACCTGTGTGCTTCCGGATGAGGCCCAGCTTACCTTGCTTGATATCATTTTTCAAGTGAAGAGCCTTGATGTTATGAAGTTTGCCATCACAAAACTCTATAACCCCCTTGCAGGCAAAGAGCTTCGTAGTAAAATCCATTGAGGGGGAGAGACCGGAGTCCTCTTAAAGGTAAGAGTAATAGGATCGATTCCCTTTTAGGATGGCTTTGTTAAAGCTGTTGGTTGGACATGCGCGTGGCTTTCTAAATACCTTGAAGCAAAAAGGATTATTGGTGTCCAAAGGGCAAAGGCTGACCTTCGAGCAACCATAAGGTAGTTGTTGGCGCCTTTTTCCCCTGGCCTGTTTATCTCGTGTTTTTTCAGTAATGCTGCCCGGCTTTTTGGGCAGCATTTTCTTGTTTGAATCTATAAACCCATGTTGAGATATGAATCTAACCCAACTGTTTCGAAGCTATGAACTACTGGCAGACAAGGCAGAGAAAGCCTTCCAAAAGGTAGGGGAAGAATACAGTGCATGTATCAAATGCGAACGCCATTGCGCTGATTGTTGTCATGCCGTATTCGGCCTGTTTCTTATCGAGGCAGCATACCTCAATAAGAACTTTGCCCTTCTGGATGACAAAGCAGCACGCGAAGCTCTCCTGCGGTGCAATGATATGGATAGGGCCCTTAGAAGGTTAGAAATAAGGCTCCAAAAAAATATAAACGATCCGCAAATGCAGGCCTATGCCCTTGCAAAAGAAAGGATCCGCTGCCCGCTCCTGGACGACAGAAACGAATGTATTCTTTATGAGTGCCGGCCCATCACATGCCGCGTCTACGGCATTCCCACAATGATCCGGGGAAAGGCCCATGTCTGTGGAAAGGCGGGTTTCGTTAAGGGAGAGACCTATCCGGTCTTTGACCTGGACGGCTCTTACAGAGATCTCTTTTTACTTTCAAAGGGAATCCTTGATGAGGCCGGGATCCATAGCGAGGATAAAGCGTCCTTGTTAATATCAATGTCCAAGGCTATCAGGACGCCTCTGGATGATCTCATAAAATGAGGACTTAAAATAAAGGTCTTTTTAAGCCAAGAAAAATGGTTCTTCCGGTTAATGAGTACTTTTCAGGCATAAAGACTCTGGCTTTTATGATAAGCAGATATCCGGTCCATGGGGTTCTCTTTTCAGCGGCGAAGGTCTTAGAAGCAAGTTAACTGCATGAGGTGGACCCCGCCGCAGGCGGCATCTTCGACAGGCGGGCGGAATGTATTCAGGCTGACACCCACATCCTCCATGTCCGGCATGTA
>CAZGIZ010000167.1:0-6395 GCA_964526655.1 uncultured Desulfobacteraceae bacterium
TCCCCTTCTGCTCCACTATCAGATTTATGGGTGAAAATTATCTCTACATTTTTCATGGAAATTTCCTCTCATACTTAACAGTGGGTTAGGCTGCACGCAGTACTATTGGAATAGGCTGCGTGCAGTCTAATATGTTATGTATTGAGTTACAATATCAATAGCTTACAATATAAGCTCTGAGTTTTTGTCCTTTCATAGTCGGAGGTGATCGGCCATGGAGTTTCAGCCTAACAAAGATCGAACAGGTGTATCCCCCATTTTCTGCGTCTAATTTCTTCACAACATTACGCCTCACAGGGTGCCCTTCCTAGAGTCGGGCCGCGTTGTCTCGGATGATCTTCCCGATACCGAGATCTTCATCCCTGATTTCGACATGAGCCTCATGCAAAATTCCAAAACCCTTTATTTTTATTAGATTCGCCGATTAATCGGCATCTTCGACCTGCTTTCGCAGAGCCCACCCCTGTGAAAACAGGGGAATGACAAAATATTATGTAATAGCCGTGCGTAAATATTAGTAGGAAGATGAGCGCGAGAAGTGTAGATTCGGATTGAGCGGTAGTATTAAAGTGAGCAGTTTGATTTTCGCCTGGGGGCGGTCGCGATGGGTTTTTTTTGATATAGGGGAATAGCGGGCCGCTATCGCAGGCAAAAAAATCATTGGAAATGAGAACAGACAGGTTGATTGCAAGGCTTTGCATTTGAACCCTCCGTTCCTTTTCCGCCCTTCCCGGTTGAAAAGGTATTTATCGGGTTGATAACAAAAAAGCTTTTAGACAGGATTAACCCGCCCACAGACGGCGGGCAAGCACGATTGACAGGATATTATTGTTTCAAAAATTAACTTATTTTAGATAGCACAAAGAAAACCATGAGGCAAAGGAAAAAACGAGGCATCCGGGGGAGAAAAACAGGCGGGAGATAAGGGGTCAGGCAATGACACTGATAGAAAGTTCCATATCCTGATTTAAGCCGCTAATGGGTTCGGGAAAAATTCAGGTCCAGTGAATAAACATAACGCGGCAACGCCGCTGGGATGATAAATATGTTAAAAGGCAAAAAATCGGGTTAAGGCGAGGATGGGGCCTTTGCAGGGGCTGATTAGTTACATAAAGCTCTCTTCATTGATCCCGAAGACTTTTGCCAGCTTTTTCCTTGTCGCTTCTCGGTATACCGCGCCTTCACGCTCCCATTTGGCAACAGTGGACTGTTTTACGCCTAACTTTCCGGCAAACTCCTGCTGGGTCCATCCCTTTTCAAGTCGCTCCCTCTTCACTGGATTCATAAAGATATACGCTTCAGCTTCTTCCTGGATATATAGTGGTTCGTCCCTGGCCTCTCGAATATCGCGCAAGTCAGATTGGTCTTCCAGGCGTTCAAGCAGGGTATTGAATAAGTCTATTGGCAGAACCACAAATTTTACTTCACCGTTTTCTTTTATAGTCTGATATTCCATAATTACCTCTTATATATGTCGCCACGCGTGCGAACCCTGACGACTTCGATGATAAAATAATCATCATCCCGGGTATAGATAACTCTATATTGTCCCAATCTCAGGCGAAATCCTTCGCCTCCTTTTAAGGTATCAATATCAAGCGAGGTTGAGTCAGGGTCCAAACAGAGTTCGTGCAATTTCTTTACGATGGCTGTCTTTATTTTTAAAGGCAATCTCGCAAGATAATTTCTGGCTCTTCTCCGATATTTCAACTTATACATTTGCCAATTATAGCCTTAAAAGCTATATTGTCAAGTGAGTATTTCCGGATTAAGTTGGAATTATCCTGTTTTCTCCTGCCAGGCGTCCTGTTGCTTTTTCTTTAACAGCATCTTTGCGTGGGCATCCTTGTAGTTCTTTTTTATCAGGCGGGACGGGAATTCCGGGGATGATAAATATTGGAGGTTTGTATCAAGGAAATCTGTCTTCATATTCTCCAGGACCGCCATCTTTTTGTCCTCGGCAATAAAGTTCCGCTCCTTTTGATAATGATAGGACGTTTTATTGCCCAGGATAGACCGGGCCTCTTCAAGTGTGAGGGCCGATAAAGGGGGACTGGAAAAATATTCGGGTTTAAGGTCCACATCTATCCGGACCTCAAATATCACCTGGCACCTGTCCCCTGCCGTATGCCTGGATCGATCGTACATCCGAGCGTCAAGGCCGTTTTTAAGCCTTATCTTTTCAAACAGATTTCCTTCGGTCATCTTGTCCATAAAAACACCAAATTCAGTTAAAGACCCGGCATGGGATTTGACATCCATATTTTATAGGCTATAATCCAAAAATCTTCAAACATTTAAAGTCCTTAAAACCCAGGAAGTTGATAATGCATGTTATCCTTCACCCATAAAATATAATGGGCCTTTTTAAAAAAATAATCCTGACTGTCTGCATCCTTGTCTTTCTGTTTCTGGCCGCCGTCTTCGGCACGGGCCTCTATTATTATCACCACCCATCCCGGGTCAAGACACTCCTTGAAAAATCCATCTCCAGTGCCGCCGGCGCCCCGTGCACAATCAGGGAACTGTCCTACAGCCTTAACCCGCTGAGACTCCAGGCCAAAGACATCCTCATGAGCCCTGGGCAGGGGCTGACAGGCCTTCGCCTGGAGATCCGCCTGCTCCGGGCTGACATGACCCTTGAAGGCGCCTTCGGTAAAAAGACCCTGATTGTGCAAAGGATCGAGATTGAATCCCCCGTCCTTCATATAAACCGGGAATGGGGCCTACCATCAATACCCGAAAGCAAGGGCGGAGGCAGTCTCCTGGGCCGGGCCGCAAGGGCGTTAACGGCCTTTTTCTTTTTCCGGGATATCCGGCTGGAAGAGGTGTCCCTCTCCGGGGGGGAGGCAGTCGCCCTGCTGGAGGACCTCAGGATCAAGGCCAATAACATTCACGCCGGTCTGAGCCCCGACCGGTTGCTGAACCTCACATGCGGCCTTCACGCGGAATGGCCTTCAAGGGAAACACGACTTGAAGTCCCCGACCTCCGGATCACGACCGACCAGGCCATCTCCCTCACCAACCCCGTGATCAAGGGGCGGATCTCCACGGTCAAGGCGTCCTTTGAAGGCCCTGAAGGGAGAATAAAGAGGGCCAGCCTCAATACGGAATTCCTTTACAGGATGGAGGCCCGCACACTGGATCTTCAATCCACGGGCCTTGACCTTGATGGGTTAACGCTCATTTATCAATCCGAAAGGCTCCCTTTCCCGGAAGCAATCCGGATCAGGGCAGAGGGTTCCTTTGACATTCAGGAGAAAAGCTTTGAACTTCCCCTCCTCACCATTTTTTCAAGGGACATCCTTGACTTGAAGTCAAGCCTGGCCGCAAAGGCAGGTCCGCGTCCGGGGGCTGAACTGGAGATCTTCAATGCCACCTTCAGACCCGATTCTTTTCTATCAATCCTCCCTGCCCAGATTAAAGAAGGATTTAAGCCCGTCCACCTGACCGGACCTGTCTCAATCAGCGGGAGTGTCTCTGGGAGGCGGGAAGGGAGGGGCCTGGACCTAACCGGGGACCTTGAGGTGAAGTTCAGTGAAAATTCCTACAAATACACATCTTCCCCCATGACATTGGCCGGCATCCTGACCGGAACCCTGAAGGCCAGAGGCCGGTTTCCGGATATAAAGCTGTCGGTGGAGGCAACGAGCAATAATACCACCATTACAGGCGTGAATATCGGACACAAACCTTCACTGATCAGTGTATCTCTGTCAGGAGAATATCCCCGCCTCACCATAAACAGGGTCTCAATCCATTGTCCCTCCCTTGACCTGCAACTGAAAGAAAAGGGGCTCCCTGTCAAGGATATTAAACTGGACATATCCAGGGGCCTGATGGATATCCAGGAAGGGTCAATAATCCTGCCGGACATCCTCTTTGATTCTTCCCTGATGGGAAATGTCAAGATGTCCCTGAAGTCAATGAAAGACAGCCTTGTCTTCTCCATTCAGGGAAAAGAGACCCGCCTGATCAAGACCGCTTTGGCAACGGGAATCCTTCCCCCCGGCTGGCAGGTCTCTGGTGAAGACGAGTGGCGTCTCAATCTCCAACAAAAGGGGAAAGATCCCTGGAAATTCTTTCTCGCGATCGGCCTCCAGAATGTCGCCTTTCAGGGTCCTGCGGATCGTTTCATGGGGGAAGGGCTAATGATAAGCCAGACCTTGAACGGGGAGTACCTTGGGGGAGACAGGCGCCTTTCAGCCGAGACATCACTGGAAGTCGGGGCCGGGGAGATACTCCTTGACCGGTTCTACTTTGACCTCAAAAAAAATGCCCTCTCTGTCTCCGGAACGGGCCGATACGGCCTGGCCGACCGCAGCCTCGAATTAACCGGGCTCCAAACCGACCTAAAGGACATCCTCAAGGCAGTTATTCAAGGGAAACTAATGCCCGCGGATGCCGGCCTCAAGGCCCGGCTCAAGGCCAGTATCCCGGAGACCCGGCTGATGCCGATCTTTGAGCACTTCCTGCTTGAGCCCTTTAAAGAGGAACACCCCTTCCTTAAGCAGGCAGGTCTCGGGGGCACCCTTTCAGGGGATCTGGACATTGAAGTATCCGGAAAGGACCGGACCGCGATCGCGAACCTGAGATGGCGGCAAGGGGAACTCCTCCTGCCGGATTCCAATATCTCCCTTAAAGGCATTCAACTCGATCTCCCCCTGTGGTATCAGACCATACCCAGTGCTGACCGGATCACGGCCAGGCGCGGCATGCTCTCCATCGGGGACATGCGCGTGCCAATCCTGAATCCCCAGTCCCTTGACCTGCCCCTTGAAGCAGGCCCTAACCGGCTGGATACCATGTCCCCCCTTGTCCTTGCGATCCCGGGCGGACATATCCGCCTGGGCCGTATTTTCATCAAGAAACTCTTTTCTCCTGACAGGTCCGCGGATACAGGCATTGGAATCGATATCTCCGATATCCGTCCCCTTTTATCAGGCGCTCTTCCCCACAAGGTAAAGGGTGAAATCAACGGGAGCCTGGCCCCTGTGCACTTCGGGAACAACAGCCTCACAACCGCCGGGCAGGTAACGGCCCATATCTTTGGTGGAGAAATAATCCTTTCGGATATCGCCGCCTTCGGCCTGCTCACTCCCGCCCCTTTTATCCGCCTGTCCGCCTCCTGGAAGGACCTCCTCCTCTCGGATCTCACGGCCGACACAGAATTCGGAAAGATCGATGGCCTCCTCTACGGCAGCGTCAGGGACCTTGAACTGGCCCATGGTCAGCCCCGGAGATTCGACCTGTGGCTGGAGACCCGCGAAAGAAAGGGAGTGCCTCAGCGCATCAGCGTAAAGGCCGTGGACAACATAGCCCGTATCGGCGGAGGGGCGAGTCCCTTTATTGGAATGGCCAGCATCCTGACCTCTTTTTTCAAGGAATTTCCCTATAAAAAGATCGGCATCCATACTACCCTGGAAAATGACGTCTTCAGGGTGAATGGGACCATAAAGGAGGGCGGTAAGGAATACCTTATAAAAAGGAGTGGATTTTCGGGTGTGGATGTTGTAAATCAAAACCCGGATAACCGCATCAGTTTCAAGGACATGGTAAAGCGCATCAAACGTGTGACATCCACAAAGGGCGGGCCTGTTATCAAATGAACAGCAATTACTTGAATATAAGGAGGACCATATGAAATTTTTTAAACCCTTTTCAATTATCCTTCCGGCCGCGACCCTGGCCCTCTTCGCCTGCGTGACCATAAATATATATTTTCCTGCCGAAAAGGTTGAATCCGTGGCAGGAGAAATTGTTGACGAGATCAGGGGGAAAAAGGGCGATGCAGGTGAAGAGTCCAAGACACCTGACAAGAGGTCCCAGCTCCATAAGGGTCTATTCTCATTCTCCATCTCGAGGGCCTGGGCCGAGGAAGTGACAACCGTTTCCAATCCCACCATACGGGCCTTAAAAGACAGCATGAAGAGCCGCTTTGCCCAGATGAAGCCTTTTTATCAGAGCGGCGCCCTCAAGGAAGGCGACGACGGCTATGTCTCCTTTGGGAACACGGAGGGACTGGGCCTGAAGGAAAAAAGGGATCTGAAAAACCTTGTTGACGCGGAAAACCAGGACAGAAAGGCCCTCTACGGGGAAGTGGCCAAGGCCCTGAATATAGACCCTGGCCAGATTGGGAAAGTCGCCGAAATATTCGCAAAAGAGTGGCAAAAGTCGGTTCAATAGATGAAAGAAATTGCTTTGATTTGAAACATTAGGAATCGACTAATAATACCGGGGCGCAGGGCGCAGGGCGTAAGGCTCAGGGCAAAACCTAACTTCACTTCTTCCCACCTTGAGCCCTACGCCCTGTGCCCTGTGCCTTTTTGATGTTTACCCGCATTTCGTGAAACCGCAGAAGTGGCAGGTCATGCAGCCCTCTTCAAAGCTGATGG
>CAZGIZ010000167.1:6495-9498 GCA_964526655.1 uncultured Desulfobacteraceae bacterium
CATTTCGTGAAACCGCAGAAGTGGCAGGTCATGCAGCCCTCTTCAAAGCTGATGGTCTGCCCGCACTCTGGACAGGTCTCTCCCAGGAGGCTGTTCTCATGTTTGCCTCGCCGTTTGAGACTCTTACCCTTCAGGTACCTGTTTTCAAGGACACGGGCGATGGCGTCCGGTATGGAAAGGACGAGACCGTCCTTCTGAAAGACAGGGTATTCACCACCTATCCCCTTGAGCTGCTGGACAATCTTGTCCACCTTTATCCCTGACCTGAGGGCCAGGGAGACCAGACGGCCTATGGCCTCGGTCTTCGCTGTCGTGGATCTGCCCGACTTGCCTATGGTCGCGAATATCTCAAAGGGTTCGCCCTCATATTCCGTTACGGTGACGTACAGATTGCCCATCCCCGTGACAATTTTTGTGGTAAAGCCATCGAGCGTCTCAGGCCGCTCCTTGACATCGGCCATGGAAGTTATCGGTTTTTTGCCCGTGTCATCGATACTGAGGACCTGATTTTCCTTGCTGCCGTCCCGGTAGATGGTCACTCCCTTGCATTCAAGTTCATAGGCCAGGTTATAGACCTTAAACACGTCATCCACGGTCGCGTCCATGGGGAGGTTGACGGTCTTTGAAACCGCGTTGTCAGTGTATTTCTGGAAGGCGGCCTGCATCCTTATGTGCCACTCCGGCGTGACGTCATGGGCGGTCACGAAGACCTCCCTGACGTCCTCGGGGATCTCCTTTATCTCATTTATGCTGCCCTTCTTTGCCACCTGGTCCATCAATTCACGGCTGTAGAAGCCCCGCGCCTTTGCCACCCTCTCAAAATAGGGATTTACTTCAATGAGTACGTCATTGTCCATGACGCGCCTTACAAAGCTGAGGGCGAAGAGGGGCTCGATACCGCTGGAGCAGCCTGCGATGATGCTCAAGGTCCCCGTGGGCGCTATGGTGGTTGTGGTGGCGTTTCTGTAGTTGCAGCCCTCCCGGTCTTTAAAGACGCTCTTTTCAAAATTGGGAAAGAGTCCCCGTTCCTCGGCAAGGGCCTTTGATGCCTCATGGGATTCCTTCTCAATAAAGCTCATCACCTCTTCGGCAGTCTCGAGGGCCCTCTCCGAATTGTAGGGGACCCTCAACTGATAGAGCATATCGGCAAAACCCATGATCCCGAGACCGATTTTGCGGTTGCCCTTGACCATCCTGTCTATCTCGGGCAGTGGATATCTGGACACATCGATCGTGTTGTCCAGGAAACGCACACTCCACCAGATTATGTCCTTCAGGGCCTCATAATCAATGACCGGATTTTCAACATTCTCAATGACGTACTTGGCAAGATTTATGGAACCAAGATTACAGGCCTCAAGGGGCAGAAGGGGCTGTTCCCCGCAGGGATTCGTGCTCTCTATCTCGCCCAGGGCCGGGGTGGGATTATCCCTGTTTATCCTGTCAAGGAAGATTATGCCCGGATCACCGTTTTCCCAGGCCTGCCTCAAGAGGGCCCTGTAAACTTCGGAGCTGTCCGCCTCCCCGACCTTTGTCTTGTCCCTGGGATCTATCAGGTCATATTTGCCATCGGTCTTGACCGCCTCCATAAAGGCGTCGGTTACGGCCACGGAGATATTAAAGTTGTTCAGTTCCCTGTTGTCCCTCTTGCAGTGTATAAAATCCATGATGTCAGGGTGATCCACCCGCAGGATACCCATGTTGGCCCCCCTCCGGGTGCCGCCCTGTTTGACCTGCTCCGTTGCGGTATTGAAAATTTTCATAAAGGATATGGGGCCTGAGGCGATCCCTCCAGTTGTACCTACCCGGCTCTGTTTGGGCCTGAGCCTGGAAAAGGAAAATCCTGTTCCGCCCCCTGACTTGTGGATAAGGGCTGCATTCTTGAGGGCGTCAAATATCCCCTCCATGCTGTCCTCCACGGGCAGGACAAAACAGGCGGCGAGCTGGCCCAGACGTCGCCCAGCGTTCATCAGGGTGGGGGAATTGGGCAGGAACTTAAACTCTGTCATCATCCGGTAAAAGGTCTTTTCCACCTTCGCGACTGAAGATTCATCACCATACTTTTTCTCCGCCGTCGCTATGTGGTGCGCCACCCGTTTGAACATCTGTTCAGGGCTCTCAATTACCTTGCCGTTGCTGTCCTTTTTCAGGTATCTCCTCCTGAGGACCCTCCTTGCGTTTTCTGACAGCGCTATCTCCTCCTTCAGGAACATGAAGCTGTCCAGCTTGATGGGCGCGGTCTTGGTCAGCCCGTATTCCATCAGCTTGGCCTCCACTATCTCTTCAAGGAGGGGGATGGTTATTGTACGGAGCTCCATCTTGAGGATCTCCTCCCGGAGTGACCTGCTTATGTCCATGGCCTGATCGCTGTTAATGGGGTTCTCCCTGATCAGGAGATCCGAAAACAGGTTATCATCCCACCTGTAGGCTGAGAGATCAAAGGACCCCTTTTCAGTGACAAGGATCTTACTCTGTTGAGCCATGATCAACCTCCGGAAATTAGATTCGATTCCAAACTTTTGAAAATAATTAGATTGTTATTACATTAATTGTTAGAGTCGGAAACAGGAGGAAATAGAAATATCAAACGATTATCAACAATTATCCCTTTTCAAAAAAAGAGAAAAGAGGTAGTTAATAACGTCAGAAAAATGTTAATCAAACCCTCATATGTAGAAACGAATAGATCTTAAAGTACAATATATAGTATGTCAACAAGAATAATCGGTTCTTCCGGTTAATGAGTACGAATTTAATCGGTTCACGGCATTTTCTGAATCCGGCCCATGGGGCTCTCTTTTCGACAGGCGAACTGGTTTATGTGCAAGGGCATTGCACACTGCCATAGGAGGCGGGCGGAGGGCTTCCTCAATTACATGCCGGACATGGAGGATGTGGGAGTCAGCCTGAATACATTCCGCCCGCCTGTCGAAGATGCCGCGTGCGGCGGGGTCCACCTTATGCAATAAACTCGCTTCTAAGACCTTCGCCGCTGAAAAGAGA
>CAZGIZ010000168.1:0-9483 GCA_964526655.1 uncultured Desulfobacteraceae bacterium
TTAATGTTTTTCCATCCAGACCTCTTCCGTCTGCCAGCGTGTGAAGCCCTGTTCATACTGGGTGCTGTGGACCCAGGGTTGCTGCATAACGGATACGGGAGCGTCATAGACCGGGATTATCAGGGCATTATCCGTAAGATAGCGCATGCACTTTCGGGTCATTGCCTGCATCGCCTTGACGTCGGTCAGCTTCTGGGCCTCTTGATCCAGCTTGGCCTGTTCGGGTGTACGTCCGAGAAAGGACAGAAGCGTAAATGGTTCGGTGCTGAACCAGCGCATATAGCTCTGCAGGTAATTGGAATCCCTGCCCGATATCCACCATGCCAGGTCCTGGTCCGGACCGGGCTGTTTAACATAGACAGTCCCGAAGAATCTTCCAGGGTCTGCCAGATCCACAGTAACCTGAAAACCCACCTCCTCAAGATACTGTTTGATAGCCGTGCAGGCGTCCTTGGCTTCAGGCATAAAGACGGGCGTGAGCAGTTTTATCTTGAGGCCGCTCGGGTAACCGGCCTCTTTCAATAATTGCCTGGCCTTTTCGGGATTATAGGGACGGGGGTCGTAATTCGCGTCATATCCCCACTCACCCTCCGGAGGCAGGCTCTTCAACGGTTTATACAGGCCGAACCCGAGCGCCTTGGCTATGGGCGCCTTGTCGATAGCATACTCCACTGCTTCACGCAGCTTCTTGTTCATCCATTTGGATTCGGGGTTGGCGGTATTCGGCCAAATGCACCATCCCAGTGCAGGCCAGGAACTCTGCCTGTTAAAACCCTGCTTTAACAGATCCGCCTGGTCCCTCGGGGGAGCGCCCCATACATCCGCCTCTTTGGCCAGCATCATGGCCTTGCATGTCGCCGGGTCCGGGATATAGCGAACTTCGATAGCGTCAAGATAGGGCCTGTTCGGACGCCAGTAGTTGGGGTTCTTCTCCCATATAATATGGACATCCCGCTTCCACTCCTTCAGGGTGAAAGGACCCGTACCCACGATATGGCTCCGGGCCCACTCTTTGCCCTTCGCAGGGTCACCCCCCGAGGCCTTATCATATGCTGCCTTGGAGGTGATGACCGGCCAGAATCCCCAGTCCGGTACGAGCTGGTTGCTATAGTCCTTCAATTCCATGACGAGAGTATATTTATCGACAACCTTCATATCCTTGATTAGTTCCTGATGGGGCAGGGCCTTGGCATCAATGATCTGCTGAAAGTTCCAGCGCACCACATCGGCATCCAACTCCGTTCCGTCATGAAATTTAACTCCCTTTCTTATGTGCCAGGTGATTTTCAGATTCACCGGGTCTTCATCGACCTTCTCCGCCAGGACCGGCTCCACACCCGCGGTCGTCTTATCGCCGGTAGTCTCCATCAGTCTTTCTCCCGCAGGGAAGACAGCAGCATGGTCACCCGGCCCCATTTCGGGAACATAGCTGAGGACCTGTGGACCGTTAGGCGCGAGTATTCTCAGCACCCCGCCATACTGGGGCTTCACCTCGGCAGAGCCCTTCAGGGCCATTCCGAATGTTGAAACAGTGATAACTAACATGAATAAAAATATCTTTTTCATCTCTTTATACCCCCCTTTTCATAAAATATTATAAGAAGCCTATCAACTTTTAACCAAGTCATTCATTATTCACCTCCTTTCCATTGATCTTCCCATTCCATTAACTACTCCTATAGACGCCATATTCTTTGGCCGTTTGAATCATGGCGTGAAAATTATCCGGATTTGCCTTGTCCACGCTTACACCCATGGAGAGTATATAGCCTCCTCCGGGGGCGCAGGTATCAATAAGCCATTGACAGTATCTCTTCACGTCCTCGGGAGTGCCCATGCAGACCAGGGAACCCGTGACATTGCCTCCTATGCAGGCATGGCCGCCAAGGACGTTTTTGGCAAGGGCCATATCGGTCTTTTCAAATATCCATATGACCGATCCCCTGGGAAGATCCTTTATATACTCCAGCCTGCGGTTGTAACTGCCATCAACCACCATGGAAGGCACAAGGCCCTCTTCAATGAGGCCTAATAACAGCTTTCTGAAAGAGGGCCAGTAGAATTTTTCAAACTGTTTATCGGACATGAATGAGTCATCACCCTTGTGTATGGGTATGAACACTAGGGGACACACGGAGAAGCCGGTCATATCCTTTACGGATTGCAGGGTGATGGGTATAATTCTCTCGATCGCCTCCAGCAGCTTTTCAGGCTGACGAAACATATCCATGACCGCTCCCCGTGTGCCCCGGAGGAGGTCCGCCACCGTGTCAAAGGGGGCCAGGGCCAGGCCGCCTGCTCCGCTTGGGTAGCCCGCTTCCTGTGTCAAACGGTCGCATTCAGCCACAACACGCTGCCATCCTTCCATCTCTTTGTTGGCCTTTTCGATGGCCTGGAACATATTGCGGAAGTCCGGCAATCCTGCCGCGAATAATATCTGCTGGGCTATATCGTGAAAGGAGCTCAAGGAAGGTAGGTTTGCCATGGGCGCGAAGGCGCTCCAGGTTCGTGGAAGAAAACAGCGGAGCATGAAATCGGCGGGATTGTTTATTAACAGGTCATATTCATCCGCCCTCATGTATTTATCTTCCACGAACTGTATCATGGATACGTTATCATCCAGGCCGTGCCCGGGCCATTTGTATAGTCTGTAGCCGAGTGTGTCGTAGGCCCTTCCAGGGAAGGCGAAGCCCGCTCCGCCTGCCGAGTCCGTGTCAAAATCGAAAACGAACTTCAAGTAGGCCTCTTTCATTTTCTCATGATCGTATGTTACGGCCTTGAGGTCGAAGCCTGCGTAATAGGCCGGAAAGGAACCGGGAGGTATCTGACAGGGGACCCGATCTGGCTCCTCTAACTTGATTGCCTTGATAAGTCTTGTAGCCCTTGCCCTGTAATTCTCCCCGGTCTCCCGGCTCCAGAATGTGACGCCTGGGGGATTTAGCCACTTCTCAAAGCGCTCTTCGCGCCTTTCCTGCCAGTTCATTTCCGTCCACTTCCTGTTCAAGATCCAGCCCCTCAATTATTTCGCGGCTTCCAATTGATTTGCTGCGGGGAATGATTTTTATCCTAGCCTGTTATCCCATGCGCCCAGCTTAAGGGACAAAGTCCTCCCAGCCTCGGCCACCAGAGGCCCGAACCGCTTTGCCGCGGCCTTGGAAAAAAGTCCTATTATCACGATATAACCCACAGGACTTCCATTCAAACCGAGCACGGGGGAGGCGGCTGTATTAAGCCCATAGTTTATCTCTCCTAATTCGAGGGCGAATCCATCACGGCGGCAGTCCTCAAGTTCCTTCATGAACCTTTTCCTGTCAAACTTTTCAGGGCCACCATAAAAATAGAGATTCTTTTCCTTCAAGAGGTTATCCAGTTCATCCCTATTCAGGAACGCCGCGATAGCTTTACCGTGCGAGCCGTGCGTCAGGTGAAAGCGGTGACCCACTCTCAGTGTCAGCTGGACATTCGGGGATCCTTCATATTTTGAAACCACATATACATCCCGGCCCTCGATAATTCCCAAGGCCGCGGTGCCGCTCACCTTTGTTGCAAGCTCCTTAAGGACGGGCCTGGAAAGACCTGGTATGTTGAAGTTGTCAATCACCTGGCGAGACAGGGCGATCAGACCCGGGCCGAGGGAATAGCCCATTTTTTTACCGTTCCACTGGACGATATTGAATTTCTGTAATGTATGAAGGATAGAAAAGGCCCTGCTCTTATGTATTCCTACCTGGGCGCAGACTTCTGTAAGACTCTTCCGGAAAGAGCCTGTCTCGGCCAGGCAGAGCAGTACACGTACGGCCTGGTCCACGGCCGGCACCATATACCTTTGATTGGAGTTATTGTTCGGATTTTTCAAATCAAGTTCACTATGCAGAACCAATGTTTTATACCCTATACTCTCTATCACAGGGGCCGCGCTTGTCAAGGGAAAAGGTGCCGACTTGGCGGGGGGGTCGATTATGCGATATCTGAAAAAAATGAAAAGAAAAATCTTCAGGAAGGGTTGAGAGAAGGCGCATAAAGGCGCGTGATTTCGTCAACTTCAAACAGGGGCCAGTTTGCGGGTTTTCCCTTTTCAACGGCCATCACGCCCCTTCCCGTCTCAAGGACCTCTCCAATACAGGAGGTGCTTATATGGGCGGCAGTTAGCTTTTCAATGAGGCCGCCTGAGGTTTTCCTGCTGCAGCAGATCAAAAGGCTTCCCGAGCCGATGAGGCCCATGGGATTGATGTTTAGGGCCGCGCAGACCCTTTCTGTTTCAGGAAACACGGTAATCATATCCGTCTCAGCCCTGAGCTTATGACCGCCCGCGACGGATAGCTCTTCAAGGGCCGTTGCAAGCCCTCCCTCGGTTACATCATGCATGGCCGTCACTCCTTCGTGGCTTCGGGCTATTTCCGCCTCCCTCAGGATGCTCAACTGATCCATGAACCCTTTACAGTTGTCGATTTCATCCCTGGAGAAACCCGAGGCCCTGAGCCGGTCTTCAAACTCATGACCGATGATGGCGGTTCCTTCGACAGCAATTCCCTTGGTCATAAGAATCTTATCGCCGGTCCGCATATTCCTCTTGTCCAGGAGTCCGGGCCGTTCGACGGTCCCGGCCAGCATGCCGGTTATGACCGGACGGGTAACTGCATCGGTTATTTCCGTGTGTCCGCCGCACAGGGAAATACCCCATCTGACGCAGGTTTCAGCCAGCTCATGGAGGATATTATAAACTCCGGAAGGGGTTATTCCGGGCGGAAGCAGCAATGTCGCTAAAAACCATCGTGGTTTTGCCCCGGATGTTGCAATGTCATTTGCGTTAATCAGGACCGAATAATATCCAACGGAATCGGACAGGAAGGTAATGGGATCTGATTTCAGAACCAGGGTGTCTTCCTCTGAGATATCCAGGGCGGCAACATCTTCTCCCACCCGGGCCTTAATCAGGATTGATGGATCTTCGACATTAAGGTCATTAAGAAAGGTTTCCAGGAGATCTCCAGGGAATTTACCCGCCGGGAGCGGCATTCCCATCCGGATAATATTTTTCAGTTCCGAAAGACAAGAAACGACATAGTCGCATTCGGCCTCGTCGGGCAGGGGTGAATCGGTGTTCTTGAGGAAGGCCGTAACAGAGCCGGCACGCTTTCCTGCATGCATATCAAAAATGAAGTCACCCACAACAAGGATTTCTTCGGGTTTCAGGCCCATCTTCAGGGCTGCGTGACGAATGCCCTCTCCGCTGGGTTTAGGCCTGAGGGAATCATCCCTTGTTATGATCAGGTCAAAATCATCGGGCTTCAGGGTATCAAAATTCTCAAATGTCCTTTGGAGTATTCTTAAACAGTTCCTGGTGATAATACCGGTCTTGAGGTTCAGGGACCGGAGATATCGCACAAGGGGCCCGGCCTCGGGGTTGGGCAGGGAGTTTCGTGCCCCGTCCATTTCAAATTCGTCAAGGGCACTGATCGCCTTTTCCTTTTCCGAAGGGTCATCTATCGCTTCAATGAATTCAAGCACGGGCATCTCTTTGGGGCAGCCCAGGTTTTTCCTGAGCCCGGAAAAATCAAGGGCGCCAGGCCGCGTCAGAGTGCCGTCAAGGTCAAAGAGTATTGCCTTTATGTGATAGGGCCTCGTTGGTTTCATATCTTCATCATGCCCATGAGACTCACTGTGTATGTCTCCCTTAGCAGGATCCGTGACCGCCGTGCCGGAGGTCTTGCCTTTGCCGAGACTCTGGCAGGACTTGGAGGACCAGGGTTCGTGCATCCGATAATATGCTGATCATATTAACAAAGGTAATATCCGGTGACAAGCGCCTTTGCTGAACGCAACGGCATCTTTCTCATCAAGGATGTTTGGCCTTTTGATCAAGAAGGAATTATGCTATGGATACTATGTACGGCCTGGGGTCATAGCGTGATGTTGGATCTTCGGGCGAACGCGGGCAGGAGAAAAAACGTCCAGAAAGGTGGATTTTTGACTTGAAATACTGCAGCCGGTGCGGGGCCGATCTGAGTTACAGAATCCCTGAAGGGGATGACCGCCCCCGTTTTATATGCGATAACTGCAAGACCGTCCACTACGAGAATCCCAAGATGGTGGTGGGGTGTATCCCGGTGTTGGAAGAGAGCATCCTTTTCTGCCGCAGGGCCATTGAACCGCGATACGGGAAATGGACGCTCCCCGCGGGATTCCTTGAAAAGGGGGAGACTGTGGAAGCAGGGGCCATACGGGAGACCTCCGAGGAGGCCGGGGCAAGGGTGGAAGGACTCAAGCCTTTTGCGCTTTATAACCTGACCTTTATCGGCCAGGTATACCTGATGTTCCGGGGCAGGATGATGGACGCGCAATTCCTTGCCGGTGACGAGAGCCTTGAGGTGAAGCTGTTCAGGGAGGATGAAGTGCCGTGGGATGACCTTGCGTTCCCGGTCATACGGGAGACCCTCAGGCTCTATTTTGCGGATCGGGCAAGGGGGCTCTTTTCCTTTCACACGGGGGAAATCAGACCCAAGGCTGACGACCACTCGATCAAGCCCTTTTGAAGGATCCATTAACGAACTGAGACCTTGAAAAAGGGAGCCAAAGGTGGCATAGTATAGAAGGATGTATCTTCCGGGGAGAAGTACCCGGAAGGAGAATCTTTGCAGAGCGAGGGACCGATTATGAGAATCCTAATTTGTGACGGGCTCGATGCAACGGGCATGGACCTGCTGCAATCAACTGAGGGCATTGAAGTGGATGCCCCTGACCAGTGGAGCATGGAGCAGATAGCGGAACAGCTTCCTAATTACGATGCCATGGTGGTTCGAAGCAGAACCAAGGTCACGGCAGAGATGCTAAATAACGCCCCTCGACTCAAGGTGATCGGCCGGGCAGGAACGGGTGTGGACAACATAGACATCCCCGCAGCAAGTACCCGCGGGATCCTCGTCATGAATACCCCCGGGGCCAATTCCATG
The DNA here is from genome assembly GCA_964526655.1 of uncultured Desulfobacteraceae bacterium. Classification (GTDB taxonomy): domain Bacteria; phylum Desulfobacterota; class DSM-4660; order Desulfatiglandales; family HGW-15; genus CAZGIZ01. Next base: position 6,951 of record CAZGIZ010000168.1, read on the forward strand.
GCAGCGGCGGAACATACCATGGCCCTGATGTTGGCCCTGGCCCGTCACGTGCCCCAGGCAAACCAATCGATTCGCGAGGGCCGCTGGGAAAAGAAGCGGTTCATGGGGACCGAGCTCTACGAACAGACCCTCGGCATCCTGGGCCTGGGGAGGATAGGCTCTCTTGTGGCGGAGCGTGCCATCGGAATGGGCATGAAGGTCATCGGCCACGACCCCTATATGACTCCAGAAGCCACGTCCACCCTCGGTATAGAATGGGTTGAGCTTAAGGAATTATTTGCAAGGAGCGACTTTATCACCCTGCACACCCCCCGGACCAGGGAGACGGAGCATATCATAAACCGATCGACCCTTGCGAAAATGCGGCCCGGAACAAGAATAATCAATTGCGCCCGGGGAGGGCTCATAGACGAAGAAGCCCTTTACAAAGCCCTCAAGAGCGGCCATATCGCTGGAGCGGGGCTGGACGTGTTCGCCTCAGAACCGCCCGTGAACAACCCCCTTGTGGGCCTTGAAAATGTGATTATGACGCCCCACCTGGGTGCCTCCAGCATACAGGCCCAGGCCAATGTGGCCCGGGCCATCGCCTCTCAACTGGTAAGCTATCTCCAGCAAGGCATAATCAGAAACGCCGTGAATTTTCCCTCTATCAGTTCCAAGGCATACGATAAGCTCCATCCCTATCTGATGCTGGCTGAAAAATTAGGGGTGCTCCAGGGCCAGTTGAACACCACCGTGAAACGGCTTGAGATTGAATACAGCGGGCCGGAACTGGAAGAACTCCCCCTTGAGCCCATCACCCAGACGGCGATCAAGGGATTCCTGAATCCGATATTGTTGGAGAAAGTGACCCTGGTGAACGCATCGATCCTTCTGGATCAAAGGCAGATAAAGCTGGTAACCTCCACCACATCAGATACGCGAGGCTACCATGGAATGATCACCATTAAAGCCTACAGCAGGGGGCAGGAATCTTCCGCTTCAGGCACGGTCTTCCCTGGAGAAGGGGCACGGCTCATACGCCTGGATAACTATCGCCTGGAGGCGGAACTGGAGGGGATCAATCTCATTGTCCAGAATCTTGACAAGCCGGGGGTCATAGGGCTTATCGGAAGCACCCTCGGCAACTTCCATGTCAACATTGCCAATATGCATCTGAGTCGCACGCCGGAACATGATAAGGCCATGTCCATCATTCGAATCGACAAAGAGGCGTCGGACCAGGTAATGGAGACCCTCCGCGCCCATCCCAACATCATCTCTGTTCAGCAGGTCAGGCTTTAGGCGCAGACAGGATCAGGCCTTTTGCGCCTTGACGAAGATATACTCCATGCAGCCTCTTCTGTACAGCCATCCAAGGAGCCAGGATATCCAGGTCAGCCCGATTGTCGCAAAAAAGCCCCTCTGGGAGAATCTTTTCATTATTGTCCGGGCCGTAAATCCGTTTCTCGCATAGCCGGGAAACACCTGACCACCTATCCTTTTTAAAAGGATCGTTTTTAGTCCGGCCTCTTCAATCTGTTTTTTATAGGTCATCTCGTCAATACAATTCGATCTCGGAACGACCCACAACCTGGCAATAAAACTTACGGCGATCCTGTGCAATATCTTGTCCCTGTTGAACCCGGGGCCGAGGATAATATCCGTGAGCAGGAGCTCTCCCTTATTTTCGAGCACCCTGTTGACCGCCTTAAAAAATTTCTGCCTTGTATCGAAGTGCGCCGGGCCTTCTATCCCAACCACATGAGAAAAGCTATTCTCTTTAAAGTCAAGACAACAGGCGTCTCCATGAAAAAACTTGATAACATTTTCAAGTCCCTGGCATTTTGCCCTGTTATTCGCATAATCCGTATGCACCTTTGTGAGATCCAGTCCGATTATCTCCTTCGGCCTGAAATTCTCGTAATGGGAAAATGTCTCGGTTCCATAACCGCACGCCACATTCAGGATCCTGGTCGGTCTTATTATCCCGCTGTTCTTAGTGAAGAAATCGAGCAGGTTTTTTGTCGCCTCAAGATAGGTTTTTGTGCCCTTTTTCCAATAACCGAAGGAAAGGAATCCTTCATCATGCTGTTTCCTGTTCGTGTAATCGCATTTCCTTCTTTTTGATCCCGTAGAATAAAAGCGCTCAACTTTTTTTTCATGACTTTTCATTTGGACATCTCCAGATGATATTGACTTGTGATCATCAAATGCTTTGTTGACATTAAATAATATCCGGTTCAGGAATGTCCGAGTTTTAGCAGGATCAAGGAATTTCGAGAAGGCGACTTCCGCCGCTGGTCGAGTGATTCTCCGAAGTTATCTGCATCAGGCGGACTGATTCAAGTATTGCGGAAAAGGGTCATTTCTGAATGGAAACGAGTCTTTAAAAAAATAAGGCATTCCATCATGACGCGATGAAATGCCCTTTTTGCCTCTTGGGAAGACAGATTAGACTATCTTAACATTTTTAGCGGACGGGCCTTTGGCGCCTTGCTCTATGTCAAAGGTGACCTGATCACCTTCATGAAGACTCTTAAAGCCGCTCGCG
>CAZGIZ010000169.1:0-9318 GCA_964526655.1 uncultured Desulfobacteraceae bacterium
GATCCCCCTGCGGCCCTTTGATCAGTATGCAATATTATAACCGGACATTACTGAAGTTGAGTCATAATAAAGTACCCAAAGGGGGATCAAATGGAGAAAGAGATATTAACGATTGAAGAGGCCGCGGCCTATCTGCAGATCGGTAAAAGATCCATCTACAAGCTGGCAAAGGAAGGTAAGATTCCCGGCAAAAAGGTCCTGAACAAGTGGCGGTTTGAAAAAGAGAGCCTTCGGTCCTGGGTAAGCGGGAGCGAAGGAAAGGAATCGGATAAATAGCACTACACCTCTTTTGTCACTCCTTCTCCTGTCAATTTCATCAAATTATCCCTGGCAAACTCTATGGTGGGATCAAGCTCAAGGGCGAACCGGTAGTACCGGATAGCCTCCTCCTTATTGCCCATGTCCCTGTAGTTTGAAGCTATGTTGGCATAATCTATTGCCGATGTGGGGTCCAGTCGAAGGACATTTTTAAAACATTTGATGGCCTCCTCGTGCTCCTTTAATTTAAAGTGGCAAAACCCCATAAGATTGTAGATATCGGTCCGCTCCCTATCGTATTTCTCCGCTTTTTCAAGTACGGCGAGGGCTTCCCTGTATCGGTTCAGCTCCTTGAGGCACTGGGCCATATACGAATAGATGCTGGGGATGTCTTCATCTCTTGGATCAAGCTCCAATGAATTCTCGAGATACCCTAATGCCTCTTCAGTCTCATTAATTGAAAGGCAAGTGATCCCGAGGAAAAATTTTATATAGTATTTCCGCGGTAAAAGCTCATCCATTTTTTTTAATTCCCCTATGGCCCGTTCGGGACTATGGTTCTCCGCGATCAGCTTGGCGGAGAACATCCCCACGCTTGTGCCGGCGGCCCTCTCCCTGAAATGGGCTCCGGGGATAAGGGCATAAAAAGCTGGGACTTGAAGCAGGGGATGGGTGGTATTGACCACAATCACATCCATGCCGATCCCTGACAGGGCGGAAAGGCAATTTTCCACCTCCACTTTCATGTTCTCATTGGAAAGATCGGGTAACCGGTGAATATCGATTGTCCTATCGGAGCTCGTAACGAAGTCCGCCTCTTCAAGAGATCTGAATTTGGGGAGACCGCTGGCCACGTAACTGGAACCCGAATTAAAGTCGCCTGCAAGCTGGGCGACTTCCGTGAGGGCCCGGCTCAAGGCCTTTTGCGGGTCGGGTGTGGTCCCGGCGGTCCAGACAATCTCACTGCTTTGGGGAAAGGTGGATGGGTCATAGGCGAGGGCCCCCACGCTGGGGATGCCCGTATCGAGGGAAAAATCCGTCAAAAACAACCTGACTCCCTCCTTCTGGTATTTCTGAATCATCTCGAGCGCCAGGGGATCGGTTAGCGTGGCGATATCTATCATGTCCCTTTTCATCCTCCCGCGGCTGATTATGGATGATACGTGTCTTTCCACCACTTCGCAGATGCCCTGGATGATTGCTTCCTCTACGCAGTTACCCGCGCAGGGGCCGTTAAATTCATTGATGGTATAAAACCAGTCAAAGGGAATGAGGATTTCTTCATCACGAGTCAGGTTGTAGGCCCAGGTCCATTTGAGGGGAATCATTGAAAATACATCTTTTGCCGTATCCAGTTCCGGGGAGCTGTCGTGCACTGAAAGGGCAATATATTCAAAGGGCAGGCTTCTGTCCTCGATATTCCTGTATTCCTCGACAAAGAAGTTATCGTTGTTTTTCCGGAAGCTGAAAAAGCTGAATCTTTCCGCTAATTCCATTACGGCGCTTGCCTCAGCCTGCTGGGGCGTTCCTCCTTTGCCCATCTGTTTCTTTGTCCCGATGACATCTTCGGCGTCCCTTCCGCATATACTGAAAAACACCGGGATGCCTAACCTCCCATTATCAATCCTAACGGTCCTCTCGAGGATATCCAGATCAACCTTTTTCAGGTTTTCCCTGAACCTCCTGACCGTCTCCCCCGGCGGCAACACCTTATCCTGGTCCAGGGTATAGCCTTTAAAGGCATCCCTCAAAACAATCCTATGACTCATAACAAGACTCCATTAAAAAAACAGGCAATACCCATTAGGATATTGCATATTAAAGCATTGATAACGTTCAAAAGTGTATGCATGCGGCAATTCAATTTTAAAATCAGGCTTCGGCCATCGCCCTTTTCTTCGCCCCGTTCCGGGGACTCAGTCCCACCCTTCGGGCGGGTTCCCGGTTTCTCAAGGGGATATGAATTAGAGGCTAATGGCGCAGGGCGCAGGGCGCAAGGGGATAAATCCAAAGATTTCTCTCCTGAATTTGTAGTATCCTTACGCCTTGCGCCTTAAGCCTTGAGCCTTTTTTATAGAGATCCATCATCTTCCAGATCCCGGTTCATGCTCCCGGAGACATATCCATCAAGGTCAATAGCGATGTGAATAAAGCCTATCTCCCTAAATCTCTCCAGGATTTTTTTCCTTAATCCCTCTTTAACAACCCTGCTGATCTCTGAACTTTCAACTTCTATCCTCGCGACGCTCCCATGATGTCTCACCCTGCATTGCCTAAAGCCGCAGTCCAGGAGAAACTCCTCAGCTTCTTCAACCATCTTCACCCTCTCAGCGGTAATCGGGGTCCCATAGGGGATCCTCGATGCCAGGCACGCCATGGGCGGTTTGTCCCAGGTGGCAAGGCCCATCTCTCTTGATAAGAAGCGAATCTCGTCCTTACTCAGCCGGGCGTCCACAAGGGGGGCGATAAGTCCCATCTCCTCAGCCGCCCTTATGCCCGGGCGATAGTCCCCGAGGTCATCCAGGTTGGCGCCGTGCGCTATAACCGTTATCCCTCTCTCCCTTGCTATTCTTCGAAGGCTTTGGGAGAGGGACTTTTTGCAATGATAACACCTGTCAGGGGCGTTGGAGACGAACTCCTGGATGCCTGTTTCATCCGATTCGAAAATGATGTGCTCAATGCCCCTCTGCCGGGTAAAGCCCAATGATTCCTCCTTTTCACGGCTAGGATAGGTAATGGAGCCAGCCGTGGCCGCCAGGACCCTGTCTCCAAGGGCCTGGTGGGCGAGGGCAAGGAGGAAAGTGCTGTCCACACCGCCTGAATAGGCAACGAGAAGGGAAGGAAGTTTACTTAGATTGCGAATCAATTCCTCTTTTTTCGATCTTGCTGCGTTTTCGTCCATAGTCGATCTTTCTCCCTTTGTCCTGCTATGTCCGGCCAGGGTATTGCCGGGATGGAGTATATATTGGGCTGAAATAGGGGTCAAGTTATACAATCGCTTCGCGATTCCATACAAAGCGGCTTGCCCGCCTCCGGCAGGCTTGTCTGCCTCTGGCATGATTCGCCGATCTAAAGAAGGAAATTCCCAAGTTATCAAGTCCGGGTTGATGTCGCAATGGAGAGTGTCAGATAAAAAAATGCCGGACCTAATAACAAAAAATAGCGCCTCATCGGCCGAATATATAATAAAAACGCGGTTAAAAATGGCCTCATCATCATTTTATACTTGATATTTGGGCAATAATCTTTTATATGTTCCGGGAAACAGTATTTAACCTATCAATTCAATGAAAGGAGGAGGAGGAGATGAATAAGGGTGATCTGGTTAACGAGGTGGCCAAGGTTGTAAACACCAAAAAAGAGGCACAGGCGGCGGTGGATTGCGTTTTTTCAACAATCACAAAGGCATTAAAGAAGAAAGACGCGGTCACTCTGGTGGGGTTTGGAACATTCAAGGTGGATAAAAGAAAGGCGAGAAAAGGAAGGAATCCCCAGACCGGAGAAGAGATCAAGATCAAGGCAAAGAAGGTTCCCAAGTTCGTAGCAGGCAAGGCGCTGAAGGATGCGATAAAGTAAAGAATTCCGATAACAATCGCACAAGGCCCCCATAGGGAATGACTTCTCCTTACGGGGGCTTTTGTTATGGAAAAGATGATTGCCGGACACTTTCCAAAAAAGACGCTGTTTTTTCTCTCCCTTTTCTTTTTAATTTTCCCGAAAATAGTTTTTGCCTTGGATATCAGTGTCCTGGAGAAGAAGGACGTTGTAATCCTTTTTGAAGATCCTCTCGGCTCTGCCGCGGAGAAAGCGGCCGCAATCTATCCGGCCTTGAGAAACGGCCTTGAAAAGGCCCTGGGATGGAAGGTCAATTTCAGGCCAAGGGTCCTGTTGGTTAAAGACAACAGCGCCTTTCAGAGTATGACGGGCAGTAGATTAATAGTGGCCTTTGCGCTCCCCGAAAGGGACCTGATGGTAATCGACTATTCAAGGATGAATATGGATCCCTTTACACTTGAATCGACCATGAAACATGAGCTGTGCCATCTGCTTTTACACAGCTATATAAAAAGGGAAAACCTCCCGCGCTGGCTTGACGAGGGAATAGCCCAGTGGGTAAGCGACGGTCTCTCCGATATTGTCATGAGCAGGGATTCGGTCCTGGACGAGGCGATTCTTTCGGGGAGATACATGCGTATTAGTGACCTGGCAGGGGCATTTCCTGGGGATGGAAGAGCCATGACGCTTGCCTATGAAGAGAGCAGGAGTTTTATAGATTATATTGTCGGTGAATATGGTCCGGAAGGCATTCTTAAGGTGCTGGACAGTCTCAGGCAGGGTGAGCCTGTGGATTCGGCGTTCTTGAAATCATTTTCAGTACCCTTTGATGAGGTCGAAAGGGGATGGAATAAGAGAATCAAGAAGAGGATAACATGGGTCACCTTACTGATAAACAATCTCTATCAGATCCTCTTTTTCCTGGCGGCCCTGGCCCTGATATATGGATTCATAAGGCGGTTAATAAAAAGGAGGTCCTACAAAGATTATGATGAAGAGGACTTTGGATAGATTCTGTGCTTGATAAAAGCACCTGATTAACGATATATTACTAATTGTTATTCACACTGAAATATTGCCGGGAGGTGAAAGTATGAAAAAGATTGAGAGGGCGATCCTGAGCGTGACGGACAAGTCGGGAATTGTCGATTTTGCGGGATCTCTTAATAGATTAGGGGTCCGGATTCTATCGACCGGCGGCACGGCAAAGGCCCTTAGGGAAGGAGGAATTCCCGTCACGGATATCTCGGATTACACGGGGTTCCCTGAGATGCTGGACGGCAGGGTCAAGACCCTCCATCCGAAGGTGCATGGAGGCCTGCTTGGAAGGCGGGACAATCCGGATCACGTCAGGATGATGGAGGAACATGGGATCAAGGATATCGACCTCCTGGTGGTCAATCTCTATCAATTTGAGAAGACGGTTGCAAGGCCGGGAGTAACATTGGACGAGGCCATCGAGAATATAGATATAGGCGGGCCCGCGATGCTCCGCTCCTCGGCCAAAAATTTCAGGGATGTGACCGTTGTAACAGATCCTGCCGACTACAAAGTGGTATTGGAAGAGATGGAAAGGCTTGGCGGCGCCACTTCATTGGCGACAAGGTTTCGGCTGGCAAAAAAGGTATTCCGGATCACCAGCGAATATGACGGGGCCATCAGCAGGTACCTGGAAACAATTAAAATAGAGGGAGAATAGGGATGGGGCTTTATGACCTTTGTTTTTATGACCTGATCAATCGGAATGCCTCCTGCTACGGGGAAAAAGTGGCATGGCTGGAGGTTGATGACGGGCGAAGGCTCACCTTCTCCCAGGTCAAGGAAAGGGTGGATCGCCTGGCACAGGGTCTCAAGATGTCCGGTATCAAAAAGGGCGACCGTATCGGTGTTTTGGGAAAGAACAGCCTTGAATATTTCCTCCTCTACGGGGCGGCCGCTGCCCTGGGAGCCATCCTGGTGCCCATTAACTGGAGGCTCTCTCCCGAGGAAGTGGGCTTTAATCTCAATGATTGCGGTCCCAGGCTGTTATTCGTGGATCATGAATACCAGGAATCCATTGAGAAGATAGAGGGGACCCTTTCATCCGTTGATGAGTATTTCAATCTGGGAAGCGAAGGTATTTTTTCAGGCTTCGAGTCACTTCTGGATAACCCCGGCTTAGGGGATGGGGAAGAGGTATCCAGTGACGACGGGTTCGTGCTCATGCACACGGCGGCCGTAGGGGGAAGGCCCAGGGGGGCCCTCTTAAGCCATGGAAACCTGCTCTGCGCAAGTCTTATCTTTGCCTATTCCCTGAATCTCAGGGCCAAGGATGTGCACCTCAATTTCGTCCCCCTCTTTCATGTGGGCGGGCTATGCATGACACTTTCAAGTTTTCAGGCGGGCGCCCTTAACCTGAACATGAGCAAATTCGACGCCGCAAAGACCATGGAGCGTATCAAAGAGAGCAGGGTATCCGTTATGATGGTCTTCTCGCCGGTCCTTTCAACGATACTCGATGAGCATGAAAGGACAGGGATAGACATCACCTCATTAAAGACCGTTACGGGCATCGAGACCCCGGAGACCATTGAGAGATATCAGAATGAGACGGGAGGAAGCTTCTACAGCATGTACGGGCAGACGGAGACCTCCTGTATGACCTCATTCGCCTCCTATGATGACAGGCCCGGTTCTGCCGGCAGGATCATTCCGTCGGCAGAGGTCCTTTTGGTGGATGATTATGATAATCCGGTTCCCACAGGTCACACAGGGGAGATAACAGTAAGGGGGCCCATGGTCTTCAGGGGCTACTGGAACCTGCAGGAAGATACCGAATACACCTTCAGGAACGGTTGGCATCACACCGGCGACCTGGGCCGTTTTGATGAAGAGGGTTTCCTCTGGTACCAGGGCAGGAAGCCGGAGAAGGAACTTATCAAACCGGGTGGTGAAAACGTCTATCCCGCGGAGGTTGAAAAGGTGATTCTTGAACATCCCGCCGTTGAAAGGGTTGCTGTATTCGGGGTGCCGGATCCCAAGTGGAAGGAGGCGGTAAAGGCCGTCTGCCAGTTGAAGGCCGGAGAGAATCTCAATGCCGAAGACCTGATCGATTTTGTCGGTGGCCGCATCGCCAGGTATAAGAAGCCCCGGCACGTGGATTTTATCAAGGATTTTCCCCTCCTTGAGGACGGCACACCTGACAGAAAAAAGATAAAGGAGCTATACGGGGGTCCTCAATAACCTAATCCCCATGGTCGCCAACCTCAACTCCATTAGCAGTGCGCCTTTTCTCCTTTTCAGGGCACGGCGCGTTCTTATGGACGATCCTGTTTCTTTTCTTGCAATAAATCGCCTGGAAGGTGCGGCAGCTCGATGAGCCGTCAAGGGCCTCATCCCGGGGCCAGGTCGCGTGCACGCAGTTCAGATCGCAGAATTCCATATCAATCATTTCCGTTCTTGTCAGGCAGCCCTTAGTTCCTCTGTATGGTCCTGCTTATACAATTTTTTAAAAATATAGACTTGAACGCTTACAAAAGTCAAAAGGGACCTGACCCCTTTATAAAAATTTTTAGCGTTCTTGTCGCCTTTTATTCTCCGTCTTAAAAGTGAAAATGTGAAGAACGTTATTTACCTATTACAAAGATACTGGGATAATAATTAGGAGAAATGAATCCGGAGGGTTTGAAGTGAACAAGGGATTTGCACAATCCATCGGAGTGACCCGGCCTGTCCTGGCACTTTCGATTGCCCGCATGGCCGACGCGATGGGCAACAGTATCCTTTTCATTATCGTGCCGCTCTATGTGGCAAAAATCCCGACGGAATACCTGCATTTTCCCCTGCCGATTCTCGTGGGCATCTTGCTTGCACTCTACGGCCTGGTGAATTCCGCACTTCAACCCTTCACGGGTGCGCTAAGCGACCTCATCGGCCGGCGCAAGGCCTTCATTTTAATCGGGCTTGGATTGATGTGTGTGGGAACCATCGGATTTATTCCCGCAACCAGTTTTCTCCAGCTTGTAGGCCTTCGAATGCTCCAGGGTATCGGTGTCGCGATAACCATCCCGGCCTCTATGGCTATTATGGCTGCCGTAACGGAGAAGGCAACCAGGGGCGGCGCCATGGGCGTTTACAGCACACTGCGCGTCGTCGGATTTGCAGTTGGGCCGCTGGTGGGCGGGTTCTCGAAAGTCACTTGGGGGTTCAATGCCGCCTTCTTTATCGGTGCAGGCTTTATTGCTTTGGCAATGGTTTTGGTCCATTTTTGGGTAGATGAGGTGAAAGCACCGCCGAAATCTTCACGCACCAGACCCTTCAAGATTTGGGACAGGGAATTGATGCATCCGGGAATCCTGAGCGCCGCAGCCGCAGTTTTTATCATGTCCATTGCCTTTTCCATGGTCACCACCTTGGAAAATGAATTCAACATCCGTTTGGATATCAGCGCCCTCGGTTTCAGCGTTGCATTCAGTTCTGTGATGGTGGGTCGCCTACTGTTTCAAGTTCCATTGGGGCACCTTTCCGATTCAGTAGGCAGAAAGCCCATCATTATCCTGGGACTACTCTTCATCGCCCCCATCACAGGGTTAATGGGAGAGGTCACCACCCTGTGGCAATTTATATTCTTGAGGGTCCTGCAGGGGATAGCGACTGCGGGCATTGCCGCGCCGGCATTTGCCGTAGCCGCGGACCTTTCGCAAGCCGGGGGCGAAGGCCGGCAGATGAGTCTCATCACCCTGGGGTTCGGCCTGGGGCTGGCCCTGGGCCCGATGATCGCCGGTGTTCTCGCAGTCGTGTTTTTCGATCTGCCGTTTCTGACGGGCGGTGTCATGGCAATCGCGGGCGCCTGGATCGTTCACAGGCATATGCCCGAAACCGTTAAATCCCGCAAATTCCGGGGACACCTTACTCAATGATTCACAAAAGCCGGAGCCTTTGATCCTTTTTCTAATGGTAATATCTGTTTTATCCGACCGTCGCGCACTAACCCAAACAACCGATAATGTGCACCATGCACATTTTTTTGTGCAAATCAGATTCGATTCATTTACCCAATCTCACTGATATCCCTGAAAATCAAGCGTTTGTTCGTCTATCATGCCCCGGCATGGAAATTGCTGAAAATAGACCTGCCCTAAAAGAATGTTCCATCCTTTGAAGAATAAACCATGGAGTCCTTGACCCCCGAGGGTATCGTGAAATTAATCGATGTCAAAAAAATCGACCCCTCCCCTTTTCAACATCGAAAACACATAGACGAGAAAAAGCTCAAAGAGCTTGCCCTGAGCATAGAGCGTGACGGCCTCATCCAGCCGGTTGTGGTCCGGTCCCGTAACGGCCGCTTTCAGCTCATTGCCGGGGAAAGGCGGTGGCGAGCCGTCAGGGACTACACGGACCTGAAGGCCATGGAGGCAAGGGTGATCAGGGCCAGCGACCTCAAAGCCCGCCGTATTGCGGCCGCTGAAAACTTACAGCGTGAAGACCTCTCCGCCATTGAGAAGGTTGAGTACATAGTGGATATCG
>CAZGIZ010000170.1:0-9299 GCA_964526655.1 uncultured Desulfobacteraceae bacterium
AGGACTATGAGGGAATAACCCTTGTGTGTCAAGGGAAAGGTTGCCACAAAATCCTTCCTGTATGAAGGGAGTTTGTTTCTTCCATTAATACAATCATTTCAACATATACTCACCATTCATGACCTTGATCATTATTTTTTTCCAATCTTCTCTGGTCGTGGTTCTTGGATAACTGGGTAAATTATGAAAGTCCTCCAATATAAGATCGATTGTTTTTAGTTCGGCACCATAGTCAGCCATTGTCTTTCTATCCATTATATTGAGATCATAATTGAGTTTAATCGCCTCATCTACAAGCATCTGGACTTCAAATCCTTTTTCAATGGCCTTATCAGGAAACATAAAATTATAGACTTTATGAAATTTATCCTTGCAGGCCAATCCGTTCCACTCTATAAACGGCGGAAGCAAGATTGCACAGGTATCTCCATGAGCAATATGCAGGTATGTCGTAATGGGGTGATTTGTGCCATGATTCTGGGCTGGCCCGGCATGATCCCAAGAAATACCCTGATAAATACAACCGAGGCTCATCATGTTAGCCCACTTGGGATTAGCCCTATTGGCGTAGTAGGGCCTGATGGCCTGTCCAATAAGTTCAACAGCCCTCAGAGCAAAAATTTCAGAGAAATCACTTGCACCAAGCGAAACATACCCTTCAATAGCCTGAACCAGAGCATCCATGCCTGTAGTTGCCGCCACACTCGGGGGAAGTGTTGCCAATAGATCCGGGTCACAGACTGCGTACTTGGGCAGTATGGAATCGTGCATTGGCACCAATTTGTTTTCATCCTTATCACTTATAACTGCATTTTTGCAGGTCTCGCTCCCTGTACCACAGGTGGTCGGCACGGCAATCATCGGATAAGTTTTGTGAGCAAGGGGAGGGATTATTTTTCCTTAGTTTCTATCATAGCCATTAAAATATCGGGAGCCATTGGCACATCCATTACCGACATGTCAGATTCACCGACTTTGGCTACTCCCTTGGCTGTGTCCATTGTGCTGCCGCCTCCTATTGCAAGCAAAACGTCGCCTTTAAATTTCTTAAACATCGGAACAGCTTCATTATCAATTGTAACTGCTTCGGGATTGGGACGGATATTGTTAAATATGCAATATTCTACCCCCTTATCTTTCAACATTTTCTCAAAGGGTTTAATCAATCCCGCCTTTTCTACCCCTGGGTCGGCGACTATCATGACTCTCTTCCAACCTTCACTGGCAAGTATTCTGGGAATCATAGAAATGACACCGCTCCCCTGGTAAATATTCTATTTTACTCCAAATGGACCAAAACTCATCCCGCATCCTCCTTTTGTTGCTTTATTTTCATTTTCATTTATTTTCCTATGACCGTCCCCCATATCACAGCGCGGAGCAATCGTACCGCTTCCTTTCCCTAAGCGCGAGGGTGTCTTGCCACGACCCACATGAACCCGGCCCGGTTCAAGACCCCGACTTCACGCGCCCCTTTCAGGCCCCCGTACCCATAGCTGAAGCGGCTCCCGCGCCCTTCACATGCTCATCGACCACGACGTCCTTTTCCGATCCCTTGGCCGTGTAGGTGTGGATGTGGACGAAAGGCTTGCGCACCTGGTCGAAGAAGAGACCCCGATGGAGCAGTCCGGACGGGACATGAGCCACGGAGGTGCTGTCCATGATGATCTTCTCGGACTCCTCTCCCCACCACATGTTGACCTCTCCATCGAACTCCTCGACGTCCAGAGCATTCCCGCCCAGGTTGATGAGCCACATATCCCGCACGTGGGAATGAGGGGGCTCCATCATGTAGTACGGGGCGGCGACGGCATAGTAGAAGAGGCAGAAGTTGGCCCCTTCCGGTCCCATGCTATCGCCGAGGACGACCATCTGCTGCTTGGGCCATTTCTGCTCTGAGAGAGGATTACCCATGACCTTCGTCCGGGTGTGAAAGATCTCGCTCACGAAGTTGGGCGTGATGAGGTATTTATCGTACGTGCCGCCCGTCCATTGCTTGGAGAACGGGGGAGCGATGAAGAAGTTCATCCAGACGATGGGTGTTTTAACTTCTGCGAAGGTGAGGGGGCCGTAGGTGAGGCCTCTGGGTATGTAGACCAGCTTGGGCTCCGTGATGACCTGCTCGGTCTTCTCGGGCCCAAGGCACAGACGCGCCTTGGCTCCGAACTCCTGGAGGTTGTCGAGATTGCTCCCCGCTAAGAAGATGAACTGGTCGCGATCGGGGCGGCGCGGGACGTTCTCCACTGTCATGGGCCGCGTGACGCAGCTCCAGTCGAAAGTGAGATCGTCACCACCCTTGTCGCCCTTGTAACGCACAGCCGGCGAGGTCACGCCGGGGTAAGGGCTCTTCTCGATGATCTCCTCGGAAAAGAAGCCGCGGTACTTGGTCTTCCTCATGGTTCTCTCCTTGTCGAACAGGCCTTCGATGCCTCAGCTATCGCCGATTACTATTATTGTTGATAGGAACGATGATAGGCGGGATTTCCGGAAAGTCAACCCAAAAAGGGGGTCAGATCTGTCGTTGACTCCTTTTATAACTAATGAATCCATTGAATCTTAAAATCTTGAGGGCGTACGCCAAATATCCATTTATTATCCACGAACCCTAATCCTATGTGACTCGACCAGGAGTAATTTCCCTGCATAGTATTCTTCATCGGAATTAGAGGATAGGAAATCAATTAATTTGGACATGATCTGTGGAATAACCTCTGGATGATTTCTTACTTGAAGGGCAATAATGCCTTTATATTTCTCGGGTGGGTATGTCACTATGTCAGCAAAATCGCCATTTAGAGAAATAAGGGTAGCATCAAGCTCTTGTGCCATCGAAATGACCACCGAATCAGAGGAGTCTGTAGGTATATGGTCTTTGAGACGTAATACTTCATAACCTGCATCCCGAAGCGTTTCGATTACGGAGTTGGAAACACAGTGATCTGCGAAAAATCTGAGGGTCATTAAGCTGCAACCTCGAACTCAGCCAACTCACGAGCATAATCCAAACAGGCCGCAATATGATCTTTATTAAGATCCGGAAATTCACCCATGATCTCTTCAAAAGTATTTCCTGCAGCAAAATATCCGAGAACAAGACTTACGGGTATCCTTGTGCCTTTGATGCGGGGTTTTCCGCGAATCACATCGGGTGTGCTTACTATATGATCCTTCCAATTTACTTTCATCTTTACCTCCTGATTTATTGGAGCCGAATATTGCGCTGGCACACTTTGGGTTAAGCGATAACGAAACAACAATTGGCGATCAGCACATAGTGTACGGCCACGATAGCGGGACTAGTAACCGGCATGTCGAAGATCCATGTATATCGTGGGGCGTAAATCTATGGGACACTTTCACCCTATTTAAGGTAGGGGCCCGCCTTCGCTGAAGCTTACGCCGTCGCCGAAGGCTATGGCGGAACAAGATGGCGTGGCAAGAAGTTCCCTATACGTGAACCCTGTTAATATTTTGATAATATTAACAAAAGTATTAGCCAAAGGCAAGTACCTTCGCCAAGGCCATGGTAACAAATCCATGGTGGGATAACACCCATCCTGAAATCGGTTGTAAGTCATCCAAGAAAACAAATCCCTGGATCTCCGGGAGGTGTGAAACAGGATGTCTTGTCAAGGCAGGTAAAAAGCAGAAGGCGCTGATAAAAAAGCTAAATATCATTATCTTAATCTTACTTATTTACCAGCGTTATTGACTTTTACTCGCCTTCGCCAGAATGCCCCGTGCGGGAGCACGGGGGTGAATGGTGAAAGGCGACCGCGGTGTAGCCCGCTGGGCGAAGCCGGGCGGCTTCGGCGAGTTTCGCTTGGCTTTGCCTCAGTTGCCCCGCCCTGTGGGCGGGGAGCTTCACTTTAAACACGAAACTGGTGCTCTTTCGAAGCGGTAGCGCCAACTCTGGCGTTCATATCGGTCCGAAACTTATTGATAATAGGGATAATCTTTGAGTTTTATAATTATTTCATCAACGAAGGCTGCTACATCCTTCATGTCTTGGGCATTTGGCCGGTCCTTCAGGTCGCTGAAGTAAACATCGGGCAAATCCCTGTCGCCCATGCCGCCTGGGATGGCCAGGGAGCCAATGACGTTGTAGCATTGGTGCATCAACTCCACCTCCATGAGTTTGAGTGCCGGGGCAGCCTCGGGGGGGCCTAAATGAATGCCACCATAGGTGCAAAAGACAATGCCGCATTTGGGGCCTGGGCTAAGTTTTTTTAGTCCTGGGTTGCCGTAAGTCACCGTACGGATCTGGTCCTCCGGCAGTTCGCTGATCACGGGCGACCCCACACAGACAAAGTCGTAATCGTCAAAACTAAAATCAGGATTTTTGGCATCATAATTTTTGGGAAGCTTTTTTAGTATATTTTCCCACCCGTAACGCTCGAAGTTTTTAGCCAGTTCATTGGCGACTTTTTCGGTGTTGCCTGTCCGTGATGCGTATACGATCAGATTTTTTTTCACTTTGGAGATCTCCTCGTATTTAATTAATAAGTTGAATTGATAAAAAGTCCTTTTTTTGGGTTGATTATAGTGAATCCTGGCTTTTAATTCAATGAATAAGTTGCGCCAAGGGTGCCGGAAAGAATATCTCCTTCCCCCTCACAATAAAGATAAATCTCGCAAAGCAGCGAAGAACGCACACCATCCTGAAACCGGTTGTAAGTCACCCAGGAAAACAAATCCCCGTACCTCGGGGATGGATGAAACAGGGTGTCCTGTCAAGGCCGGTAGGGAGCCTAACCGAAAAATGGCATTTTCATGTTTATAACTACTTATCGAAGTATCTATTTTAAAGGTAACGCCAATTTTTTAGATTACGGTTTGAAACAATGTGATAAAATTGTTTTTAATCTAGACTTTGGGTGCATTACGAATTTTTGTGGCCTGTTCGAATCCATATGCCATACTTAATAGCTTATCTTCCTCCCAAGGCCTGGCTACTATTTGTAAGCCGATAGGAAGCCCAATATTGCTATAGCCCGCGGGCACGGTAATGGCCGGATACCCAACAATACTAATGGGGTTGCAGTTTCTGAGGAATGCCCTGAAGATGCTCACTTTTTTACCTGAAACCTCTGTCTCCACATCCTCGCTAATCTTAGAAGAGGGGAGGGGAGTGGTCGGGAGAAGTAATCCGTCTAATCCGAACATTGCCTCCTTAAAACCTGTTTTCATTTTTTCGCATTCATCGCGGAGCGTTTTTACGTATATATAACCGGGCAGCGGTTCTGATTCACGAGTACCTTTTTGACCTCCCAACAGCCCGCTCACGTCAGATCCCATCTGGCCCAGATATTTATCAATGGTAGCTTCCGGATCGAATGCCTTTAGATAATTTTCTAGGAGATAGATAGCTTCCGGCAGGACGACGTTAAAGTCTGCATCAAAAGCAAGATCTATATGATTTATTTCAATCTCCTTGATCACACTTCCCAGAGTTTGCATCTCTCTCAGCGATTCATCCATTACTTTCTGCGTATCCGGATGGATCACCTCAGAAATGAACCTCTTAGGAACCCCGAATCTTTTTCCCTTCAAGTCTCCTTTTAACAAAGCAGTATAGGGAGGAACAGGCAAGGAATTACTTTCAGGATCCCTATGATCCTCTCCTGCAATAACCTCCAGTATCATGGCCGCATCCATCACGGTTCTCGTCATCGGACCAATGCAATCACGAGTAAAGGACAGCGGAATCAGACCCCCTCTACCTACTCTGCCTAATGTAGGCTTAAGCCCCACTACCCCACAGAGGGCTGATGGGATTCTTACGGACCCTCCCGTATCGGTGCCTATTGCTCCGGCACACAAGGCTGCGGCTGCGGCCGCGCCTGACCCTCCACTTGACCCTCCCGGTATCCTTGAAAGATCATAAGGATTTCTGGTGGGTCCATAATGAGGATTATTGGTAGTGACACCCAAGGCAAATTCATGCATGTTTGTCTTCCCTATAATAATGGCTCCGGCCTGTTTTAGCCTTTGGATAACGTGGGCATCTTCCGGCGGGATCCAGGAAGCAAGGATCTTTGAGCCGCCTGTTGTCTTGATATCCTTTGTATCTAAATTGTCTTTAATTGCGATAGGCAGGCCGTGCAAGGGACCTTTGAACTTTTTCTGTTTGGCCAGATTGTCAAGTTTTGCAGCTTGGCTTAGAGCAGCATCTCCTGCCACCGTAATGTATGCGTTGATGCCCTTCTGTCCTCCAATTTTTTGGATCCGTTCAAGGTATAATGCAACCAGGTTCTCGGAGGTGATCTCTCCATTTCTAATTATTTTGGATAATGTATAAAGTGACAGATCCGTCAAATTACTGCCAGATAATGATCTTCCCCCCGCAAAATTACTCATGGAGGCTTTCAAGTCCGATTCCTTACCTGCTGCCGGATTGTCCCTAATAGATGTTCTGGGACCAGATTCTTCTCTATTATCACTCATATATTATCATCCCTTTGGTGCTTGGATTCTGAATAAAATATAGCCCAGTTTCAAAGAATCGACAACCTAAAATCATTTGAGTCCCTGCATCAACTACCATGCTTCACTGCTTGAAGAACTTGGGAGTCCCTGATCCACCATCAAGATGTCATCTGCGGCGTTGCCTTCGATCGCTCCTCCCTGCGGCGTATTACTCATACGCCTCAGTCGTCGCTCCTCCCGCATAAAGCAGCGGGATCTACGATGCGGCGCTCCCGCTTCTGAGCTGGATTTCGCAGGCTCAACTTGCAGGCATATAACACCTTGCTGGTGCCCGGGATTACCCAAAATCCATCGCTATTATTAATGAAATTGTAATTTGATGGTGGATTTTGGGAGTGGGATAGGGGTTGAATTGGTTAAAAAATCATGGAAACAGAGGGATTGGGTCTTTATTTTTCTTACTTCGGTAATATATTCTAAGAAACCCCCCAACAACCTCAAATAGGGAGATGACCATGGGTAATTCATATAAAAATAAAAGGACATTGTTTTTAATTCTTGCAGGCAACCTTTTTTTCCTCACCTCTTTTCTGAGCAACATACCCGCTTTCAGCGCCGAAGGCAGTTCTGCAACAGAGATCAGCGAGTATGAAGGAAAACCTCTGGACCCATTTGATCGGGAATACGACAACTCCATCAAGGGCCCTCAGAAGGTCAATGTCGATACCTACCGACTTGAGATAACGGGACTGGTCGATAATCCGCAATCACTGACATACGAGGAAGTGCTTTCACTTCCCAAAGTCAAAAGGGCAATTACCCTGCACTGTGTGGAGGGATGGAATGAGCACCTCCTTTTCGAAGGCGTTCGTCTGGCAGATCTTTTTAAGAAGGCGGGTCTTCAAAAGGGGGTCAAAACCGTCATTTTTTACGCCGCCGACGGATATTCCTCATCATTGACCTATGATTATGTGAGTAAAATCGATGCCATGCTGGCAGCCAGGATCAACGGAAGGGTTCTGGATTCCAGGCGCGGATTCCCCTTCCAGGTTGTTGCCGAATCAAAGCTTGGCTACAAATGGGTAAAATGGGTCACCCGGATCGAACTCTCAGACAAACCCTATGAGGGTTACTGGGAAAAACGGGGCTATAGTAACGACGCGGACCTGTAGCAAAAATGAATCAAATGTAAAGGAAGACGTCCATGATTTTATGCAAGAGTGCCCTAAGGTCATCTATTGCGGCTTGGCAAGGCATTTTCTCAGGAAAACAGATTAATGTCTTTCACAAATTTCATTAGCCCTTCACTATTTTTTCAAACGCCTTACTTCGAAGACAACAGGATTCTGCGCATCAGAACACGCTACCTCCGTAGTATCAGGGTCCGAAGACCATGGAAACTTACCATCGAAAGCCATTACAGCGGCTACAGGGAATATTGAATCGAAAGCACCCATACAAATACCGGCAGGAGTACAGTAATCTTTAATAATCCACTCATCGCCGACTTTATGACCTTGGGCACAATGTCCTTTTTGGGATATTACCTTTACTGCCACATCATATATTTCCGCCACGGTTCTCCCTCCCTAAATTTGTTATTATTTAATCACCCTTAAAGCATGGGTCTTACGCAATTGCTTCCATAGTTCATGAATAATAAGAGAGGATGCATCATCCTCATGGATATCATCCTTTTCTAACTTGATACGACAATCATTCAACAGTCTTTCATTTTCTGCCCATAGCCCAAACGAATTTTGAATATAGCTTCCTAAAGATTGATAAATATTAATTAGTTCGTGTTCCGACATTTTGGCAATATGTATTTTATCTTTTAAGAGCATCTTAGAAATCAGGATGCCAACTGCCTGTTCCACTGTTTCTGGCATAAAAGGTGTAGCTTTATAAGGATCGGGCATAGTGGTCTCAATAAGTTCCAGGTGAAAGACAGTGGTTAAAAGGTGCATAGTGGCTTGATATATGTATTTATCTTTGCTAGCCCGTGGGCCTGCTACATTTAACGTCTCAATGTTACATTCGTTGATCCAGTTATGTATATCCTGTGCAGCTTTGAAGCTGTTTGTTTCATTGAGATCTATGTGAAGGCATGGACGATCATATTTTAGAGCTTGTTCCTCTGTATATTTAGAGCCACCATAAAGCGGACCATGAGATATTATTAATGTCCCATCGGAATCAATAACATTTTGTTCTGTACGAGCAGAAAAGCTGTCTGTTGGCATTTCATTTAACTGGTATTTATTCGGAAGTCTTCCTGCCTCAGTTAAACGACCTTTGGCTATCCAGCCACCATGTGGGATCTTCCATTTGATGGCCGCGTCCAATGCAGCTTGGTCAGTACCTGTCTGTCCACCTGAGATTATTTTCTTTATCATTGTGTTTTACAATTGTAATGTTTACACAGGCCGTAGAATTTTTTATCTGAATGCCTGATCTAATATCGTTCATTCGATATATTCAATAATCTTTTCTTCTACCAAGTCCCGGCCCTTATTTGCCTGAGGGTGAAACTACGCTGGAGGTCAAAGCCCATAGGGAATGTCGCTAAAATCTGCCTTTCCTTAAAAAAATTGGCAAAAAACAATTTCATACCTCTTTATTGACAGTACCGTCTACAGCCCATTAGCCAAATAGTACCAGACTTCAGTCTAACAGCCTTCAGTCTAAGCCACTTCAGCCCATACAAGGATAGTAGTCCGGGATAACAACCAAATGAATCTATTGAATCTTACAATTCTAAGCGTACGCTTTTTCACAACACCCGGCCAGAAATCTATTGTAAGTCACCCAGGAAAACAAATCCCGGGATCTCCGGGAGGGATGAAACAGGGTGTCCTGTCAAGGCA
>CAZGIZ010000171.1:0-9211 GCA_964526655.1 uncultured Desulfobacteraceae bacterium
TCATACGCCTCACTCGTCGCTCCTCCCGCATAAAGCAACGGGATCTACGATGCGGTGCCTTGCATCTAACACCTTGCTGGTGCCCAGGGTTAATCAAAATCCACTGCATTTGCTAATGAAATGGGAATTTGATGGTGGATTTTGGCATGTCTGTTGACTTCCCAGGCATACGACGCCATAAAAATGTCAATGATTTGGTGTAGGGCACAATGTTTAAATGCATCTCTCGGACACCCCATTCGCACATTATTCCCCGAAGTTAAAAAAGCCCCTATCTAATTGGATTCATTGGTATTATCACATTTTTGCCCGAATGCTTTTAATGGACCCCCTAATTGGCATAACTGTTGCTTATTTTATTGGATATAATATTCCGATTATTTGATAATATTCTGTAATTAAATGGGGTTTTAAACAATCAGCTTTTTAGTTTTTAGGGAAACCGGAGGATTTCCAATGGCCAGGAAACCGACTTACAGGGAATTGGAAGAGAGGGTAAAGGCGCTTGAAAAAGAATCCGAGAGGCGCAAGCGGGCAGAAGAGGCCTTGAGCAACAGCGAGGAGCGATACAGGAGAATAACCAGGGCTGTCACCGATTATATGTACACGGTAAATGTTGAGGGTGAAAGGGTCAAAGAAACCATCCATGGTCCAGGCTGCATTACCGTAACGGGCCACTCTCCCGAAGAGTTCGAAAGAGATCCCTACCTCTGGTTCAGGATGGTGCATGAGGAGGACAGGGACAGGGTAAATGAGATGGCAGCATCAGTCTTGACGGGACATGGCACGGCCACGGTTGAGCACAGGATATACAGAAAAGACGGCTCCATGCGCTGGGTCATCAACACAAATGTCCCACGTTATGATGAAGCAGGAAAAGTTATTTCCTATGACGGCCTGATACAGGACATCACGGAGCGCAAGCGGATAGAAGAAGAATTGAGGAAGAGTGAGGCCCGGCTTCGCCTGGCCATGGATTCGGCAAACGCCGGCATCTGGGAATGGGACCTGCGAACCAATGAGAATTTCTGGTCTGACGAATTGTGGAAGATAATGGGCCTGGAGCCTCATAGCTGTAAACCCTCCTATGAAGCATGGCTGCAGAGCATGCTTCCTGATGATCGATCGGGGGTCGAACAGGCTTTGCAGGGGGCAGCGAGCAACGGGAGAGAAATGAACGCCCAGTGGCGTGTGCTGGATCAAAAGGGTGAGGAGCGCTGGCTGATGTCAAGGGGACGGCCTCTGCATGATGCCCAGGGCCAATTAGTTAGGTATATAGGGATCGTAATCGACATCACGGACCGTATCAAAGCTGAAGAGGCGCTGAGGGAGAGTGAAGAAATATTCAGGGCAATCTTTAACAACGCCGGGGTCGGAATTGGCATAGCTGATAAAAACGGGACCTTCATCATGGTCAATGACCGTATGGCGGAGATGTTGGGAACCAGCAAAGAGAAGTTGATCAGGGCTTCGAATTTGGATATCACCGCTCCCGAAGATAAGGAGTTAAGCCATAAGAAGCTCGAATCATTATTTAAAGGCGAAATCAATTTCTATCGTATTGAGAAACGCTATGTTCGTGAAGATGGAAGTCCTTTCTGGGTGGATTTGAGCGTATCACCCATCCGGGACAGAGATGGGAACGTAAATGCCTCAATCGGTATCTTTACCAACATCACCAAGCGGAAGCAGGCTGAAGAGGAAAAAGAGAGACTTGAATCTCAACTACGTCAAGCCCAGAAGATGGAGGCCATTGGCAACCTCGCCGGCGGAATAGCCCACGATTTTAACAATATCCTTTCCCCTATCATGATCAACGCGGAGCTCGTGATGATGGAACTCCCTCAGGATAGCCCTTTGCATCAAAACATGCAGCAGATCTACAAGGCGAGTGAACGGGCCAGGGACCTGGTCGGGCAAATACTCACGTTCGCCCGGCAGAGGGAAAAGGAGCATATCCCCATAAAGATATCGCTAATAATAAGAGAAGCGTTAAAGATGCTCAGATCGACCGTACCGACCACGATTGATATTCAGCATGACTTGGAAACAGAAAATGACATGGTGCTTGCCGAATCGACCCAGATACACCAGATAATTATGAACCTTTGCACCAACGCGGCCCATGCCATGGAGGAAAAGGGAGGAACCCTTAAAGTGACACTCACGAATGAAAAGCTTGATTCCAAATCCGCCAGCCGGTTTCACGACCTGAAACCGGGCCCTTATTTAAAATTGACGGTAAAGGACACGGGCCATGGGATTCAACCTCGTCTCCTTGACAAGATATTCGAACCCTACTTCACGACCAAAGAACAGGACAAGGGCACGGGCATGGGCCTTGCCATTGTTCACGGGATTGTAAAAAGCTATGGTGGTGAAGTCACGGTCCAGAGCGAGTTAAATAAAGGGACAACCTTTAATGTCTATCTCCCGCCGGTTGAAGGCGATACCAAAATAATGACAAAAGATCTGATGAAGGCCCCCAGAGGGACAGAGCGAATACTACTTGTTGACGACGAGAAACCCGGGATCGAGGCCATGCAATCCACGCTGGAATGGCTTGGTTACAGGGTGACACCCAGGACGAGCAGTCTCGAGGCCCTTGAGGCCTTCCGAAATAACCCTCAGGGATTTGACATCATTATAACGGACCAGACAATGCCAAATCTGACCGGCAAGGAACTGGCAAAAGAGGTTATGGCTATTCGTGATGGTTTCCCTGTCATCATCTGCACGGGTTTTAGCGAACAGATCGATGAAAGGAGCGCCAAGGAGATGGGCATAAGGGCTTTTGTCATGAAACCGATTGTCTTAAAGGAAATCGCCAAGATGATTCGTGAGGTGCTGGATAATAAATAAGTCACCCTTGTTTAGGGAATTTTTGAAGACTTGATTTTAATGGGATTATGACATAAAAGACGATGCAATGATCAATGTTCATTGATCATTGATGAGAGGGGATAATGCCGAGAATAGATGATTACAAACAGGCCCGGGCGATCTCAGTAGAAGAGCTTTCGATGATAGATCCTGATATTATTGCGCGGTTTTCAGGGGCAAAGATCCGAAGAGAAGATCCTGACATCACGGCCCTGTCAATCAATTTCCTGAAAAAAGATCTATTCATCTCGTGGCCGGAGCTGAGATTCTCCAGTGAAGGCCCTGATGAAGAGGTCCCCATCCAACAGCAGGTGCTGATTCTCCATTATCTCCAGGGCGCTTGTTCTTCAGAAGGGGCATCAACCACAGGAGAATGGATATCTTTTCAGGACATACCTGACGGGAGATTCTATATGGACGCCTTTGTAAGGAGGGCAAAAGAGCCCCTGTTGAAGGCCTTTGGAGACAACCCCGGGCGAATGCCCGAACTGGCCTCAAGTGCATACGATACCTCCGGGCTCGATTACGGCGATTTTTCCGTGATCGTAAAGGCCCTTCCTCTGGTTCCGGTGGCCCTGGTCCTGTGGGAAGGAGATGAGGAATTTCCCCCGGAAGGGAACATCCTTTTTGACAGGAGCATCTCAAAATTCCTGTCCGCGGAAGACACGGCCTGGCTCGCGGGCATGGTAGTCTATCCATTGGCGGGGATGGCGAAAAAATAAGGCGTAAGGCTCAAGGCGCAGGGCGCAGGGATCGGATAATATAGGTTAACAATTGGCCATTTGGGGTTTTTAATTGTCAATTTTCAATTGCTAATTGTGAATTGTGAATTGAATTTTTTTCTTCACAGATATCGGATTACTTCAAAATGTAACCATTCGAAAGAGGTGATGATATGACTGACAAAAATCCTCTTGTAGCTGTGGCAATGGGAAGCGCGTCAGATGGGGACGTTATGGAGGCCTGCACCGGGCTTTTAAAGCAGCTTGGAATACCCTTTGAATCACGCATCACATCAGCCCACAGAACACCCGGCCAGACAAAGGAATTTGCCGAAACAGCGGCTGAGAGAGGCATCGAGGTCATTATAGCCGGGGCGGGCTGGGCCGCCCACCTTGCCGGATTCATCGCCGCGCACACTCTCCTGCCCGTCATCGGGATTCCCATTGATTCTTCGCCTCTCAATGGGATGGATTCCCTCCTTTCAACGGTCCAGATGCCTCCCGGAATCCCGGTGGCCACAGTCTCCATCGGGAAGGGCGGGGCGAAAAACGCCGCCATACTTGCGGCACAGATACTCGCCTTGAAACACCCAGGCATCGCCGACAGCCTGAAAGCTTTTCGAAACAATTTGACCAAAGAGGCATTGGAAAAGGGGAAGGTTTGAAGGAGTCGCGTGACAGTCCCCGTATTATGAGAATCGATGCCTTTGCAGCCTCATCAACAGGAATTGACGAGGCAAGAGAGACACTCTTGTCAGGGGGGCTGGTCGCGTTCCCCACGGAGTCCTTTTACGGCCTGGCCGTTAACGCCATGGATGAAGAAGCCATAGGCCGTCTTTTTATGGTAAAGAAGAGACAGGCGGATCAACCTGTGCTGATCCTAATCCATGATTCGGGCGTCTTAGGCCGCTACGTGGATCATGTGCCGGAAACTGCAACCAGGCTCATAAGGCGTTTCTGGCCTGGAGGGCTCACAATGCTCTTTAAGGCCGCTCCCATTATCTCCCCCCTGCTCACGGCAGGGACGGGCAAGATAGGCGTCCGCATTTCGAGCCATCCCCTGGCCACTGCCCTTGCCAGGTCCATTGGTGTCCCCATAACCGGCACGAGCGCAAATCTTTCAGGACTGCCCGCATGCACCAGCGCCGAAGAAGTTTACAAGACTCTGGGGAAATCAGTGGACCTGATTCTTGATGGTGGTAAAACTGAAGGGGGTAAGGGTTCCACGATCCTCGACGTTACCGCCGACCCTCCGGTGATTCTAAGAGAGGGGATGATTGGGGGCAAGGAGATAGATGAGGTCATATCGCTCCATCTAAAATAGAAAATTGCCAATTGTGAATGATCAATTAATAATGGTGAATTTAAAGACCCCTTTTCAATTAACAATTTGCAATTGACAATTCACAATTCACAATTCACAACTACCTTCCCTTTTTCCATGTCCGCGATCAATAAAATGGTCTCGTGGCCTTTTTGAGGCCGCTGGTTTTTGTTTGTCTGTCCTGGCCCTTATAGACCTGATCTCCTACATATAAAATGGGAATTTTTCCCAGAATTCCTTATCCTTATCCTGCCATTTGGGGGTAAACTTCTTGGCGTAATAGTCGGCAAATCTGTCCAGCCAGCGCCACCAGAAGTTTTTGCCCAGCTCTTTTGCTTCCAGAATATCGTTCAGATAGGTGGTGATATTGGACATCTCCTCCTTGGGGATATAGGATGCCGCCCCCTGTTTAAAGGACTTTACGGTGTCCTCGGTGCTCAAGGCGTGGGCCGTCAACATTGCGGCAATCACGCCCCTCTTTTTTGCGATATCCAAAAGCTTGTATCCCTTGACTCCCATAATATCCAGAACGGCGATATCAAAATACTGGCTCTCTAATAATTCTTTTGCCTCCTCAAAGCTGGAGGCCTTAACTACTTCACACATAGACAGCAGCTCTTCCAATGTCTCCAATACATCAGGCTCGTCATCAACGATAAGAATCCTCTTTCCTTCCAAATAGTTTCTATCACCCATAGGAGTTCTCCCTTCATGAAAAAATGAGAAAAATATATGGCTAAATCGATAATGCCCAGGTTGAGCAGTTCATGGTTCAGCGTTCAAGGTTGAATCCCCGAACATTTGTTATTGTATAAACCTTGAACCGGGAACCTTTAATCTGGAACCGCTTTTTTTAAGTAATATAAAGTATTTTTATTTTAAATCAAGAGGATATTGGATAAAATACCTTTTAGGGTATTGTATGGAAATCCCGACTTTGTACTCATCCCAATATTAAGATTTTTGAATCCGCCCTATCAGAAAACAGCATTAAGCTTTTATCCGCCTTCATTCTGCCATAATCAATAAAAAATATTAATATAAAGGTTTGGCTGATTGCTGACCGCTGACCGCTAAAGGCTTCATGCGGAAATCATCGGTTTCCCCATGCATGAAGGTCCGAGGATTGTTTTCAAAGCAATGAAGGGATTTAATTTTGTTGACTACTAAAGGATCCGTGATTGGCAGGCCGTGAAGGGCTATTTTTGCGGTGAAAAAATCTCGATATTAGTTGGCAGGTTCCTGACACGGTCTTTTATCATTTTCTTGGCTAATTTTAGCCTATCATGATATTCTTTATAGTAATAACGCTCGACTACAACTTTCTTTAAAA
Source organism: uncultured Desulfobacteraceae bacterium (assembly GCA_964526655.1). Taxonomy (GTDB): domain Bacteria; phylum Desulfobacterota; class DSM-4660; order Desulfatiglandales; family HGW-15; genus CAZGIZ01. Next base: position 6,263 of record CAZGIZ010000171.1, read on the forward strand.
ACACCTTTCCTGTATCAGTGTGAAAATAGATTTTTCTTGTCTTATCACCCCCAAGATCATGTCTGACAATTCTTATTCCCTCGGTCTTCAGGAAATTTTTAACAAATTCCACTATTTTGGGACCAACACTATTCTCATGGGAAATGACTGAAATTATGTGGGCGCCCCCAAAAACCTTTGCGACAATTCGATTCCGATCTCCTCCAAGCTTCATAATCTGGTTGATCAACAGCTCCATTGCATTTATACCATAGCGGGCCGAATTATCAAAACTCCTCATATCTGGCCTGCCAGGTAGAAGGATATGATTCATTCCTCCTACCATGTTACGGGGATCAAAAAGACAGACAGCGACGCATGAACCAAGGAGAGTATAAATAACAGCGGGTTCCCTGCTTGCATAAAATTCACCTATATGGATATTGACTTTTTTTTTCATATAATTTTGATAAAAAGCCCTTTAAACCGAGGGGCTTTCACCATCCGTAATGGGGCTGTTGCGGAGGATTGGCGCGCTATCGGCTCTCAGCATTCAGCTTTTATCCGCCTTCATTCTGGCGGAATCAGCAAAAGACATTAAAAAAAAAGGCTTGGCTGACCGCTGAAAGCTCCATCCAGAAATTGTCTGTTTCTGGATGGACACTAATTAATGAGCCCCAGGGAGCGGACCTCACCAAGAAGTTTTTTCTTGCTTATAGGTTTAACAATATAAGAGGTGGTGCCCGCCCTGTAATATGAATCCACAACCGTTTCAGGCTCGCCCAGGGCTGTGATCATAATGACCTTGACCTCCTTTGAACCCTCTATCCCTATCTCCTTTTCCATATCCCGAATCCTTTTAAGGGCCTCCTTGCCGTCAGTATTGGGCATCATGATATCGAGGCATACCAGGTCATAGGGATTCCCCTCCACCCATGCCACCCTGAAGGCGTTAAAGGCCTCTTCCCCGTCCATGACTATGTCGCAGACTCCCACACGAGAAAGTATCTCCTTTAAAATGCGGCGGGATATAAAATCGTCTTCAGCGATTAGAATTTTCATGTCCATCTCCCTTTCCAGGATTTTTGTTGGATTGTTTCTCCTCTTGATCATGTTGTCTTTCCATCCCGAATCTTGCAGTAAAATGAAAAGTGCTCCCTTTGCCCTCTTCGCTATCAGCCCATATTCTGCCGCCCATCATTTTAACAAGTTCACTGCAGATGCTCAGTCCCAGCCCCGCACCACTATGTTTGCGGGTGATTGATCCGTCCGCCTGGGTGAACGCGCTAAATATGTCATCAATCTTACCCTCTGGGACACCGATCCCCGTGTCGGTCACGGTAAAATGAAGCAACAGATTGTTATCGTTTCTCTCGTTTACCTCGACCTGGAATTGCACCTGTCCCCTTTCCGTGAACTTGATGGCGTTTTCTACAAGGTTCAGGAGAATTTGACGTATTATTCCAGGATCGCCTAAAAGAAAATCCGGGACATCCGGATCTAAGTGCAAGGACAGGGTCAATCCTTTATTTCCAGCCTGGGACATGAGCTGTGACAGGGATGATTGAACGACCCGGGAAAGGCTCATCCTGCCGTTTTCCGGGACAACCTGCCCTGATTCCATCCTGGAAAAATCAAGGATGTCATTAATGAGCTTAAGCAATGTCCTGGCCGAAATCTGAGCCAAATCAAGATATTCCTTTTGTTCCTCGTTCAGATCCGAATCAGAAAGCAGGCTCAACATGCCCATGATGCCGTTAACGGGTGTCCTTATCTCATGATTCATGTTGGAAAGAAACTGGCTCTTGACCCTGCTTGCCGCCTCCGCCTCTTCCTTTGCCCTCAAAAGGGCCTTTTCCACGCGCTTTCGATCCGTGATGTCACGGGCAATGCACTGAATGACCTTATTTTCTATCTCTATCAGACTGGAACTGATCTCCGCGTCGATAATTGCCCCATTTTCCCTGATAAACACGGTTTCAAGCCGGACATGGCCATTATCAATTACCTGTTCGAGATCGCTTTTTACCATTCCTCTGGCCCAATCCGGTTTGATCATGGACAGGTCCATCCGGCAAAGCTGATCCCGGTTATAGCCAAGCAACTCTTCGGCCCTCCTGTTGACATCCAGTATCTGTCCTTTACCATTGTGAATAATAACCGCGTCATTTGATTGCTCAAAAAGGGTTCTGTATTTTTTCTCCTTTTCCTCCAGATCCCTTTTTTGTTGATGCAGTCTTAAAAAGACATCCACTTTGCTTTTCAGCAAATAGGGTTCAACCGGTTTCGTTATATAATCCACTGCGCCAACGCCATAACCATGCATGATAAAATCATCGGTAAGATAGACGGCGGTAATGAAAAGGATGGGAATATCAGATAAATTGTCCTTTAATTTGATCTGCCTCGCAGTTTCAAAACCATTCATATTGGGCATCTTAATGTCCATTATAATCAGGCAGACCTCTTCATTTTCAAGCTTTTCCATGGCCTCAATTCCTGATGATGCCCTGATGAACCTTCTTCCAGGTTTTCTAAGCTGCCTCTCAAGGGATGAGAGATTTTCTTCAATGTCATCTACGATTAATATGTTATAAATTCTACTTGTCTCTTCTGCTGCCATAATCTGATTCACTCTTTCAAAGGCTATGACCATGTTTCTCTGATCACGGCCCCTGAAATTATATTTAGGGGGAGAATTTTGTCCACCGCACCCTTCTTAATGGCCTCCTGCGGCATCCCAAAGACTACGCAGGTGGCTTCATCCTGGGCAATGGTAAAGGCCCCGGCTTGTTTCATTTCCAGCATCCCTTTTGCCCCGTCGTCTCCCATGCCCGTCATTATTACGGCCACAGCGTTTCGCCCCGCATACCTGGCCGCTGACCTGAAAAGGACATCCACGGATGGGCGATGCCTGGAGACAAGGGGGCCCTCTTTTACCTCCACATAGTACCTGGCGCCGCTCCTTTT
>CAZGIZ010000172.1:0-6182 GCA_964526655.1 uncultured Desulfobacteraceae bacterium
AGAATGATTCAACTGCTGCTTTAGGATCATTTGACATATCTATTCCAAATTTCCAAGACTCTCCCATTTTTTCTATCAACTTCAAAGATTTTTTAGCTGTCTTTGAAGTTTCACCTAATATGAATGCTTTGGAATATAAGTCTTGAGCGATGATGCTTCCTTCTATACATAAATCAGCCATTTCCCTAAGTGTTTCTTTGACAATATCGGCTTCTAAAAACAAAGAAACGCTTTGCCAAAGGAACAACGTCTTTTTTGTTTTGTCAAAACCGGCCTCTAAAAGTTTATCAAGCCAGGATTCGTTTGAATAATCAACCGGGATATAGGTGATCCAATCATGCTTTATACCTGCTTTTTTTAATGTTTCAACTTTAACATTTAGTGTTTCAACCTGGTCGAGTTCAAAAACCTTTACTTTTTTTCCTTTTGTAAATTGCAAAGCTATTAGATCAAATCCAGCTCCGGGAATGACAATCTGCTCCATTTCATCAACATATTTTTCCATTATCCTGTCAAACATAAGCACCCGGGTACCCGGAGTGGAAAGTAATGTCTCTTCACCCGGTTCAGCAACTTTTCCAAATCTGGTGGTGAACCCAAATAACCGCTGGGCAATGATAAGAGCTCCAAAAGTTGACCACAAACCAAAATGTGATTCACATGGAAACTTTTTTATAAATGCAATGGAAAAAGGATCCGGTCTGGTGTTAAAATAATGCATGAACCACCTGTATTGAAGCGCTTGAATTGCCGTAAAGGAGACACCCAGTTTTTTGCTTTTTCTCATTTCCTTGTAAATTGCATCTATTAATCCAATAATAGCAAAAGGAATGAAGATTATTTGAATCGGCATATAAAGGAGGATTTGAAAAAGCTTAATTAAGAAACTTAATATTCCGGGGAGCTGTTTTTTTATGTTTTTATCTTTCATAAGATCCTACATTTGGACTATTCAAAGCTTTTTCGTGCCGTGGAGAGCAAGAAAACCGTCATAGACAACATTTAGCAAAGCTATTGCGTCTAACGGAAAGCTCAGCGGTTGCCCTATCAATCCGCTGAAGCGACAGGTGTAAGCACGGCATGGGCGTGAACTTATGGGGTGACTCTTTGACCCTGTTCAGGGCAAGGGCCCGCCTTCGCCCAGGCTATGGCGTGGCAAGAAGTCCCCTATACGTGAATCCGGTTAATATGTTGAACATATTAACAAAAGTATTAGCCGAAGAGCAAGTCCTTAGATCCCGCATCTTTTCGCGGGGGGCGGAACCGAGAGGGACTGTCTGAAGTTCGTCTTCGCTAAAGCCGCGCCGGATCTTCGAGAAGTCAGGCATACACTTGTCTCGCCATAGCTCAAAGAGCTGTTTAGAAACAGGGCAGCGGAGTCGCTGCCCCTTCCTTCTTCGCTACTCCGTAGCTGCGCCGGACAATATGAAAAACGACAAACCTTCAGCCTATCCCTCTTCAGCCTGACGTACTAATATTTCATGGAAAAACAGGGAAAGATCCATTAGATTAGGGGCGTTTTGGATCTTGATCAGAATGAATAAAGGAATGAACGTGGAAAAAAAGCAGGATGTGCTGGATCTTTTTCATCCGCTGGTTGCCGGTTGGTTCAGGGACAAGATAGGCGAGCCGACGGACATACAGGCCCTTGGGTGGGGAATGATCGCCGAGGGGGCGCATGTACTTATTACGGCGCCCACGGGAAGCGGAAAGACTCTGACGGCCTTCCTCTGGGCCCTGAACCAGTGGGCCAGGGGCGCCATGGACTTGGGCCGCACATCCATTCTCTATATATCCCCCCTCAAGGCCCTTAACAATGATATCCGAAGAAACCTCCTCCGTCCCCTTGAGGAATTGGGCCTCCTCTTTCAGGAGGAGAATCAATCATTTCCACATGTCCGGGTCATGACCCGCAGCGGGGACACGCCCCAGCCAGACCGCCGCGCCATGCAGCGCCACCCACCCGAGATCCTTATCACCACGCCGGAGAGCCTTAACCTGCTCCTTAGTTCCCTGGGGGGCCGGTCCATATTGACGGGCATTGAGACGGTCATCCTGGATGAGATCCACGAGGTCCTGGGAACCAAGCGGGGCGTTCATTTGATCACGGCCGTGGAGCGCCTTGTCCCCCTTTCCGGGGAGTTCCAGCGAATAGCACTCTCGGCCACGATCAATCCCCTTGAAACGGCGGCCGCGTTTATCGGGGGTTTCAGGATGGAAGGCAGCAGGGAGAATCCCCGCTATGTGCCCCGTGATGTAAAGACAGTGGCCTCCTCGACGGAAAAGTCATACGACATCCTGGTGAGATCTCCCGAGGGTCCCGCCGATTTCACGAGTCAGGAATCGGCCTGGAAGCCGATAGTCCGGGAGCTGAAGGAGATAATCGGCAGGAACCGGTCCACCCTGATCTTTACAAACAGCAGGCGGCTCTGTGAAAAGCTCACCCTGAAGATCAACCAGGATGAAGCAAGTCCCCTCGCCTACGCTCACCACGGCTCCCTCTCAAGGGAGATCCGGACGGAAGTTGAGGGGAAGCTCAAATCAGGGGACCTCAAGGCCATCGTGGCGACAAACTCCCTTGAACTGGGAATCGACATAGGCCGTCTGGACGAGGTAGTCCTGATCCAGTCGCCCCCTTCCCTGTCATCCGCCATACAGCGCGTAGGTCGCGCCGGCCACCAGGTGGGCGGTACAAGCAGGGGGACCCTTTTCCCGACCCATGATCTGGACCTCCTGGAGGCGGCAGTAGTTGCCAGGGGCATCCTCTCCCGTGACATGGCTCCCACAGGGCCGATCCAGTGTCCCCTCGATGTCCTGGCCCAGATTATCGTCTCCATGGTCGCCGTCGAGACCTGGGACATGGACGATCTCTTCGCACAATTGAGGACGAGCGCCCCCTACAGGGATCTCACCAGGACCCAGTTCGACCTGGTCATGAACATGCTGGCCGGAAGGTTCGCCGACACACGGGTGCGGGAGCTGAAACCGAGGATATCCATTGACCGGCTGGACAATACCGTGTCAGCCAGGAGGGGGGCCCTCATGGCCCTCTATATGTCCGGCGGGGTGATACCGGACCGGGGGTATTTTCACATGAGGCACATGGAGACAAATGCCCTTATCGGCGACCTGGACGAGGAGTTCGTGTGGGAGGCCAGGATCGGCCAGATCTTTGCCCTGGGGGCCCAGAACTGGCGGATCGAGCGAATCACCCACAGCGACGTCTTTGTCATGCCCGCGCCCCCCAGGTCCATGTCCGCACCCTTCTGGAAGGGGGAGGGGATAAATCGGGATTTCCATTTTTCGGAGAGGATCGGCCTGTTTATGGAGGAAGCCGATAATCGGCTGGATGACCCCGGTTTTTCTAAGCTCCTTGAGCGGGATCACTGCATGGAAAAGGGTTCGATCGACCGCCTCCTGGGCTTTCTCAAGAGACAGAAGGAGGCCGCGGGCCGCCATCTCCCCCACAGACATCACCTGCTTGTTGAATCCGTGAGCTCGGGACCGGGTGGGGTCCCGGGAACCCAGGCGATTCTCCACACACTCTGGGGGGGACGGGTGAACAGGCCATTTGCCATGGCCCTGGACGCGGCATGGGAAATGAGGTTCGGTCATCGTCTCGAGATCTTCGCGGGCAATGATTGCGTCGCCCTCCTCTTGCCCCATGACACAGAGCCTGAAGAACTTCTCTCACTTGTGACGAGTAGTAACGTCATGTCACTTCTCAGAAAGAGACTCGAGGGATCGGGGTTTTTCGGGGCACGATTCAGGGAATGCGCGGGCAGGGCGTTGCTCCTTACCAGGCAGAGATTCAACGAGCGCCTGCCGTTATGGATATCCAGGCTCCGCTCGAAAAAACTGCTTGAATCCGTAATGTCCTATGAGGATTTTCCCATCCTCCTTGAGGCATGGAGGAGCTGCCTCCAGGATGAATTCGACATGGAGGCCCTTGTCCTGCTCCTTTCCGAACTGGAATCGGGCGTGATCCAGTGGTCCTGGGCCCGCACATCCGGCCCGAGCCCCATTGCGAGGAGCATCACATGGAGGCAGATCAATGAATACATGTACATGGATGACACCCCCTCGACGGGAAAGGGCTCGAACCTGAGGGGCGACCTGCTGAGGGACCTTGTCTTCACCCCAGGGCTTCGACCTGTCGTATCCCGGGACGTCATTGACCGTTTTGAGTTGAAGCGCCAGAGGCTCGCGCCCGGTTACGGCCCGTCATCAGAGAGGGACCTCCTGGACTGGGTAAAGGAGCGGGTTATTATTCCCCGGCACGAGTGGGACCGGCTCATGGAGGCCATGAGACGGGATCACGGTGATGCCCCGGATGGATGGGTATCCTCTGCCGGGGAAAAGATAATCGAGGTAAGGCGCGTGGCCGCAGGCGGTCCCCTGATAGTCTCCCTGGAAAGGGCCGTCACAGTCCTCGGGGCCCTTTACGGGGACATGGACGCGCTCCACATGAGGACGCTCTCCACGGGCGAAGGGCCTCATCTAAAGTACATTGATGAGAAGGGGGATGGAGATGAGAACGGGGAAGATCAACTAGTTTCAATCCTCGGCGAATGGCTCCAGTACTGCGGCCCGCGGTCCTTTGAAGAATTAGAGACGGTTTTCGGTATTGAAAAATCCCGCCTGCGGGCCGTGCTTGAAGACCTCCTTGATGCCGAAAAGCTGGTCACGGGCCGGCTTTCCTCGGGGGGAGGGGATAAGGAGGTCTGCGACAGTGAAAACTTTGAATACCTCCTGAGGCTTTCCCGCCTGGATTCCCTCCCCGAGTTTGAGCCCCTTGATATAGACAGTCTCCCGTTGTTCCTGTCACTCCACCAGGGTATAGGGCAGGCTGAAGGCGGCGTGGAGGGGACGGCCCGGTCCCTTGAACCGCTCCTCTGTTACCCCCAGCCGGCGCATCGATGGGAGTCGGAGATTCTTCCCGCGCGAATGCACAATTATCAAACTCCATGGCTGGACAGCCTCATGGGGGAAAAGGGCCTCATGTGGACGGGGAGCGGTAAAATGCAGGTCTCCTTCTGTTTTGATTCGGACCTTGACCTGATGCACGAGGAGGGGAACGATGTTGACCGGCCAGATAGGCCAACAAGGGACCTGCCTGTCCCGGATACCCATGGCCGGTATGACTTTTCGACGCTCCTCGGCCTTACGGGCCTGAGGCCCCAGGAACTGGCGGACAGGCTATGGGAAGGTGTATGGAAGGGCGAGATCGTCAACGATACCTTTCTGGCCCTGCGGAGGGGCATTGAGACCGGTTTCAAGGCAGCAATTGATACAGGGCATTCCAGGGCCCGGCGGGCCGGCCGGGGTGGATCTGGACGCCGCGCCTTTTCAAGGTGGAGGAACAGCCTGCCCTTTGCAGGCAACTGGTTTCGTCTCTCCCGGCCGGAATCTGAAGGGGATCTCCTTGAAAGGGAGGAGAGGAACAGGGACAGGGTGAGGCTGCTCCTGGACCGGTATGGAATAATATTCAGGGAACTCCTCCAGAGGGAATCGCCTCCCTTCCAGTGGGCCAGCCTCTTCAGGTCGATTCGCCTGATGGAATTCTCAGGGGAAATAATGGGGGGATATTTCTTTAAGGGGATCCAGGGCCCCCAGTTCATTTCCCTTCAGGCCTTTAGACGGCTCCATAAGCCGCTGCCCGGAAGTTTGGTCTGGTGGATCAACGCCACTGATCCGGCCTCCCCTTGCGGGCTGGCCCTAAAGGGCCTGAAGGATAACCTGCCCAAAAGGGTGGAAGGGAATCACCTCGTCTACCAGGGCAGGAGGCTTGTCATGATATCAGGCCGCAGGGGAAGGGACCTCATCTTTTTTATCCCCCCGGACGACCCCTTGATACAGAGTGCCCTGGGACCCCTCCATCACCTCCTGACAAGGTCCTTCCAACCGTTGCGACGGTTGGTGGTCGAGACCATTAACGGGGAAAGGGCCTCCAAGAGCCCTTATGTGGAGGCTTTTCGTATTGCCTTTGACCTGTCCGTTGATTACCGCCACGTGATCCTGTACCGCCGTTCCCAGGGGGCACTCCCCTCCAACTGAACCGGTCACCCCAATTTCGTCTACGGTCACTTTCATTTCATTGTAGGGGCCCCGATATGCGGGAGTAAGACACATAGGCTATGCCATAGGAGTCATTACTCCGGTCGGGTTCTTTTTTTCAAGCC
>CAZGIZ010000172.1:6192-9164 GCA_964526655.1 uncultured Desulfobacteraceae bacterium
GCGGGAGTATGAAGCAGGGGCTGTGCCATAGAAGTCATTGTCCATCCCCCGTAGCAGTGCCACTGCGGAGGGCGGACTCCGGTCGGGTCCTTTTTTCAGGCCCTATCTATAGGCCAGTATCTTTACTCCCCGTTCAGGGGGGAGGCGTACCTTTCAATGGAATTGTCAGCCTCCAGAGGCCACTGTTTTTTGAGGCAGGTTCCGGCTTTTATCAACAGATCCGCGAGAAAAATGATCCATGTTCGACCGGCTGAAATATATTCATATCATCTGTGCTATTTTTTCGGACGATTTATGACTCCTCCGCAACCCGTGCCACTTTCGATATCCAGTCCCCACTTCTCAAACAGCGTATTATAGAAATCGGGACGTGGAAAATCAGGCCTCATCTCCGTGCCAAACTGAAGATAGCCGTGATCAATTTCTTCGAGATGTCTAAGCCCCATTACCAGTTCTTCCACCTTGTCCCTGGGTAAAGAAAGGATAATCTCGTCCTCCGGAGCCAGGGCCCGCTGAAAATCTCCCGGATCAGGCAGGGTTATGCGATAATCTCCTTCCTGTATGACGGGCACCACGGAATATATGCAGGAGTCAAGGGGATTAAACTCACTGGTCACCATTTTTCCATCTTGATACATGATAGCCATCAGCATAGTCCTCAATTGAGCGGTATTGGAATAGATAAGAATCACGTCCGGCTCAAAACCCGCGGTACTCAGGGGCGCGGAGACAATGCCGATGTACTTGCCGTACTCAAAGAAGGCGCGGTGTTGAGACACCTTCTTGGAGGCCTCCAGGGTGGAAACCAAAGCAGGGTAAAATATGTTGCCCTCAAGGAACATTTCAGGGGTTTCCACCAGCCCGAAGGCGATTAAAGGGGCCCAGCACCAGTTATCTTCTTTGAGCATGGCTATGGTCTCTCTGTTGCGGCGCGTCAAGGCAAAGGCCTGACATTGAGAGAGGTGATACCCCCGGTCTCTCTTCGGCCTGACGGCTCCTTCCGGGATATCCTCTTCCTTTTCCAGCATTTTTACAGCCATAGGCGCCCCCCTCAGAAAGAGCAGCTTCTCTATCTCCACCCCGTAATCATTGTATTCTTTCGCTGTAGTCATTCTATCGTCCTCCTCGGCCATTTTTCCTATATATCCTTTTGGGACACCACATTTCTTGTCCTCTTTCTTTTTCTGTGGCTGGATAGACCTCCTAAATAGGCTCCCTTAACGACCTCACTGGTCTCAAGTTCATGTATATCGCCTTCCAAAATGACTTTCCCAAGTTGAAACAGGTAACCCCGGCTGGATGCCCCGAATGCAAGAGAGACATTCTGTTCCGATAGAAGGATGCTGACTCCTCTCTGATTGATACTCTTTATCAACGGTATCAATTCGTCGACCAATAGGGGTGCTAATCCCAACGAAGGTTCATCCATTAAAAGCAGCTTCGGTCTTGCCATCAGGCCGCGTCCGATCGCCAGCATCTGTTGCTCTCCTCCGCTCAGGGTCCCGGCTTTCTGATTCGACCTTGTCCGCAGAATGGGAAAACGCTCAAAGACTTCCTCCAAATCCTTTAGAATGCCCATCTTGTCTTTTCGTACACTGCTTCCCAGTTTAAGATTTTCCAGAACAGTGAGATCAGGGAAGAGCCTCCTGCCTTCCGGGACCTGGGCGATGCCGAGCTTGACGATTTCGTGGGCGGCCATCCTGTCAACACGCTTACCCGAAAACCATATCTCCCCCCCCGCCAGGGGCACCATCCCGGATATTGCCTGGATGAGGCTGCTCTTGCCCGCGCCGTTCGCACCAATCACGGTAACACAGGATCCCTCTACAACTTCCAGCGAAACGGAGTCCAGGGCTATAGCCTCTCCATATTTCAATGTAATGTCTTTCACTTCAAGCAGCATATGTGCCCCCCAGGTAGGCCTTGATCACTTCCTTGTTCTCTCTCACTTGGTCAACGGAGCCTTCGGCGATTTTCCTCCCAAAATTTATCACGATAACCCTGTCGCAGAAATCTATGACCTCCATATTATGTTCGACCAATACGATGGTCATGCCCTGCTCGCACATCCGCTCGATTGCCCCCAATGCCAGGTCGATTTCCTCAAGGCTCATTCCCCTGGTTGGTTCATCCAGCAACAGGAGCTTGGGCTTAACAGCAAGGGCCCTGGCAATGCCGAGTATGAGTCGGTGACCGTGCGGGAGGTTTTTACCAAGTTCATCCTTTAATTCATACAGCCCCAACAGTTTCAGGATTTCAAGGGACTGCTCTTTGATATCCGCCTCATTCCTGCGGTATGTGGCCGTATTAAAAAAGACATCCGGCAGGCTTGATTTTGGGCGAAGATGAAACGAAGCGATCACATTCTCCAGTACGGTAAAATTACTGAAAAGGGGGTTTAGCTGAAAGGTACGTCCTATTCCCAGCTCGGCGATTTCATGGGGCCTCTTATTGGTTATCTCTCTCTCATCGAATATGATCTCTCCCCTGGTCGGTTGCAAAACACCTGTTATTAAATTGAAAATGGTCGATTTGCCGGCTCCATTGGGGCCGATTAATCCCACCAGTTCACCGGTGCCGACACTCATATTAAAATCATCCACAGCGACCAGTCCCCGAAAATGTTTTGTTACCTTTTGGAGCTCAAGAAGCATCATGGATCCTCCTGTTTTTTCCAAGCTCGATGATTCGTGAGAATAATGTGTCGGCCAAGCCAGCAGCACCCTTGGGCATTAGGTAGACCACTATCAATAATATAGCTGCAGAGATATAAGGTGCGTACTCACGTAATCCGCGAAGCAGTTCCGGGATTGTCATCAGGAGAACAACGCCGATAATGGGGCCAATGAAACTTCCCGCTCCACCTACGATCACATAAATTAGCAGCAAAATCGTTGACATTAAGCCAAAGCTGGTGATTCCGATTACACCGTTATAATGGGCATAGGTCGCACCGGCTAACCCTGCAAAAA
>CAZGIZ010000173.1:0-4832 GCA_964526655.1 uncultured Desulfobacteraceae bacterium
CACCCGGCTTAATACCCCGATCACGCACTGGTGCCCGGAAGGAACCTTCACCTTTTCCGCCCGGTCCTCCTGGTCCGTGTAATAAAAGGCAATGGGAAGCTCTGCCTGTCCGAAATAGTTTTGCCACTTTGATACAAATTCTTCTTTTAATCCTGCCTTCATATCTTCTTCCTCCTTGTTCTCGTCTACAGGTTTGTTATCGCAGGCCTTCCATTGAAACTGATTATCAAGGCTGAAAATCGGCTTGTCAATGAGTTGTGTCTTTTCAAAGGATCTGAGGGTTAATGCCCCCCGCCAGGACGTCCGCCGTCGCCCCTTCGACAGGCTCAGGGCTTCCGTCTTCGCCAACCGCCTTCGCATAAAGCTTCGGCGCGTCATGAGGCTTCGACGAGATAAAATAGTGGGACAAGCCAAGAACGCCAAGGTTTTTATAATATAAACTTTCTCTTCGTTCTTCGCGAGAGGTGTGTTGGTGGGACCATTTCAGATAGGATGCCTCGGTCCAGAGCCGTCTGCCCATGTACCAGTCAGTGCCGGATTGAAACTCACTGTATGTCTGCACAAAAGTCCGTTACCAAGGAAAGGTCATTTTCGTAAAAAGATTACTATTTCAATGGCTTAGGCAAGTTTTCACCATGAAAATGGGCCTTTCTGACTCGTATCACGGGCATGGATCTCTGACAAAAAGATGCGGAAGCCGCCGGAGACCCTATTTCACCTGCATCAGTTCAAACACGAGACCACTGGTTTCTAAATCCATATAAGCGACTTTAAGTCTTCCCAGATCAGATTTTAGCTGCACGCTGGCACCATTTTTCTTGAGCTTCTCGATATCCCCCTCCAGGTCTTCCACGGCGAAGGCCAGATGCTGAATGCCTTCTCCTTTTTCGTCTAAAAACGCCTGGTGGGGGGACTCTCCCTCTACCGGCTGGATAAATTCCAGTTCCACGCCCCCGACATTCGCTGCCGCGATCCTAAAAGAGGCCTTAAGCGGTTTGTCTCGATACCATTCTTCGGCATCGGCAGGGATTGACCGGTGCTCAAAGGGGCCGATACCAAATGATGTTAACTTTTTTATGGTCGCATCCATGTCCTTAACGACAATGCCGATTTGTGTAAGTTTTGAAAATGGCGATTTTTTATTGTTCTCCTCAGTCATTGCATTTCCTCCTCAAAAATTTTAAATTAGAAGTCGATAATTAGTGGGGATTCAGGTGAAAACTGCCACTTGTTCCGGAAATAACTTTACCACTTAATACATCTTCCAGTTCCTTAACGGTAGCCATACCAGAAGTGGGAGGTTTGGGTCAATTATCTGAGTACGATTTTCTTACATAAGTGCAGTAGGGGTCGCGTCTCCAAATTCAAAAAGTGAGTGAAAAAATATGGGAAGGATGAAAACCAGGGGAAAACATAGCTTTTAACGGGGTTATAACTATGGATTATGATGTTTTTTTACAAATGATCAAAAAGAGACGAAGTACCAGAAAATTTAAGCCTGATCCAATTCCGGACGAAACCATAGAGAAGATCATTGAGGCTGCACGGTGGGCCCCTTCAGGTGCTAACTCCCAACCATGGGATTTCATTGTTATCAAGGATGGGGGCATCCGAAAGAAAATAGCACAATTTATTAAAGACTTTCTATCTATTCACTACAGATTGGAACACACAAGAGAGCCATCTCTCCAATTTCCTTCCGCATCACGGCCGGCAGACAAGATCGGCTATGAAGATGCCCCCGTCTATATAATCATTTGTGGCGACAAAAGAACAAAACAGGCATATCCCCTTTATACCTCTGTTGAGATTTCGGAAGCCATCCTTGAATCAAGCCTGGCGAATGCATTTCTGTATATGCAGCTTGCAGCCAGTACACTCGGTCTGGGGTCACAATGGGTGAGCGTTGTTCGCATGTGGTATGTACAGTGTTTGATAAGGGACCTTTTGCAGATACCAGATGATTTTGTCATCTACGACATGTTTGTGGCCGGTTATTCGACATCTCAACCAAAACCACGCATGGTGAGAGCAAAGGAAGAGATGATCCATGAAGATTATTACGATAATGAAAAACTCAGAACGCCTCAGGAGATAAAAGAATTCATTGCCCGATTACGGAAAGGGAGGACCTATTCTGAGATGGGATCAAAACGCTCCACACGAGTAAAAGGGACACGCCCTTAATATATAAGGAGAATACTATGAACTTTATGGAACGTATGGATCCGGACCTGGCTGCAGGGTTCCAAGGCTTTCCCGATGAAGGTGTTTTAAATTTTGAGGACATCGAAGCAACGCGAAGGATGGCTGATGAGATGATGGTGGGCATGACGGGGGAGCTTCCGCCCATCGAAGATGTCACGGCCGATGATCAATCCGTGCCAGTGGAAGAAGGCGTGCCACATGTACCAGTCCGCGTCTACAGGCCGGCGGACCGGTCCGGCCGGCTTCCTGCGCTCCTATGGTTTCACGGCGGGGGATATGTTTTCGGGTCCATAGACTTTGATGACAGGATGTCGAGACAAATCGTCAAAGCCGTTGGGTGCATGGTTGTGTCGGTCGATTATCGCCTTGCACCGGAGAATCCCTTTCCAGCGCCTATTGAAGATTGTTACTCGGCATTAAAATGGATGACGGAACATGCAGATGAACTTGGCGTTGAAAAGACCCGTATCGCCGTGGGCGGTGCCAGCGCGGGAGGAGGGCTGGCGGCAGGCTTGGCGCTTCTGGCCCGTGATCGCGCGGAGGTGAATATCACCTTTCAACTACTTATCTATCCGATGATCGATGACCGCAACAATACACCTTCCAGTCACGCCGTAACGGATCCCAGACTATGGAGCCGCGACAAGAACATTTTCTGCTGGCAGGCCTATCTGGGACAGTCAGGAAAGGGGAATAATGTCTCCCCTTACGGTGCAGCCTCACGGGCCGTCGAATTGGCCGGTCTGCCGCCGGCCTACATCGCAGTGGGAGAACTGGATCTTTTCCTGGACGAAAATATAGAATATGCACAGCGTCTGATGCAGGCCGGTGTTTCAACGGAATTGCATGTGTATCCAGGAGCCTTTCACGGCTTTGACGGCTTCGTGCCCGACGCCGGTATTTCAAAGCGGTTCACTGCAGAACGCGACCAGGCGCTCAAATATGCACTTCGGCGTTGAAAAGGGGGGATGGCATTTTTGACGGGATAATCCGGTAAGATCCTGCGGGATCTCCGTGAAGGGGGACAATCCTATGGTCTCCCGTAAAGCAAAAAATAAATGGCTGCAATATCAATAAGTTAAAGCGCCTCTTCATTTTGGATATACTACCCCCTTCAGCTCTATCGCTGTCATTTAATATTCGGCGAGTTTTTCGCAAATACGCCAAAAACGCCAAGAGTTTTTACAATATAAACTTTCTCTTCGTTCTTCGCGACTTTGCGAGCCCATCTTCTCAAACCTTCTTTTACCCATTTCCGCCCAAGGCTATTTTCGGTAATTCTCATAGGGGGGCAAGTCTCCGGTTGACTTTTGTAGCGTTCAAATCGATATATTGAAAGGACTGTATGGGCAGGATAGTCTAAATAGCTGCACAGGCTGAAGACTGAAGGCTGTTACTATTAGGCTATTAGGCTACCAGTAGGTTTTCGGGCTAAAGATTATCAGGCTGTTACCGGATTTCCTTTGACACCCATAGGGGATATTTTCTACACTCCATCACGCAACAAATAAAATGTTTAAAGTGAATTTACTACCGGGGGATTCTTACAATGATCGTTAAATCCGCATTTTTGATTATGGCGCCCGATGGTGACCCCGACCGGCATCGGACATCCGTAAAGACCTCCATGACGGAAATAACCGTGGTTGTCTTCGAGATGATGAATTTTGATCAAGCGGTGGAGGTGTGCCGGGATCTGGTTCAAAAAGAAGGAGTTCGGGTGATCTTCCTCTGCCCTGGTTTTACCCATGAAGCGGTAGCCAGGATCGCCGAAGCTGCCGGTGAAGAGGTGGCCGTTTATGTGTCCCGGGGAGACAACCCGAGCAACAGTCGAACCACCGAGATTTTGACCCGGGCGGGGTTCTTTTCCGAACGTCAATAAAAAAACGAGCGGTTACTCATCTTTACCTTTGTAATCGATTTGCCCGGTTACAATTTCAAACTCCAGGTTTTCCACTGCGAAGGCTGAATGCTGAACGCCGTCAATATCTCATGTAGTTTGGGACAATATCGCGGTACTTGGCAGCGAGTTTTTTCCAGTGAGAAGGTAACCGGATCTTTTTGGTCACCCAGCCCGTCCCGCCTGTAATCAGTTTTGTGAAAAGGGCGCCCGCTCCGCCGGCAACAAGAACGCGGATCCTCTCAGGACTACGATAGATGGCCACGGGGTAGTCGGGATTCAGGGGCTGACGCTTTCTGAAGGGCATCCACTGTCCCCAGTATTCCTGGGTGTTGATGGCCGGTTTCCGTGCGTACTCATAGATATATTCCGCGATTTCCCTTTTTGTCCACTTGCCTTCCGCCAAAGCCATGGCGTGCTGAACATTCATCATGACGGTAAGCTGCGTGCCTTCTGCCTGGGCGATGATACTGCGCATAATCGAATCACCGTCGGATCCGAATGTGCTTGCCTGGGTAATGGCGGTTGGAAAGGAAAGCGTAACGCAGTTGTCCTCCTTTTTGAACCCGTTCTCCACATGCAGGGGCTCCCAGGGACTCTCCTCTTCATTCTCGCCGCTGACCATGGTATATTTGCCGGGATTCCCGTATGTCCCCATATCCTCGACACCCTTCCTCGCCCCGCCGATGTTCTTTATGATGAGGCCCATGGCGCGTCCGATCAC
>CAZGIZ010000173.1:4932-9070 GCA_964526655.1 uncultured Desulfobacteraceae bacterium
GTGGGCGGGATAATGGGAAATCCGTCCGTCCAGCCCCTCTTATAGAAAAACCGGTTGATCTCCCCGAGATCCCCCTTGAATATGATTCGTTCCTGTTTTTCTATTATTTTAGGTTTCGGTGAGATCTCATCCTCGGTCAGCGGCGTTGTCAGTGACGAAACGATCTCGTCAAGGGCCGATGTGACCCCTGCCCTGATCTGCTCCATGACGGTGCACTCGGGTGGAACGGCTTCGGCTATGGTACGTATGGGGGTCCCTTTTCCGGAAGCCGCAGATTTGGCATCCGTGTGAAAATCCTTGTTAGCAAGCACTACCGTCGGCTTGCCCATTTCCTCGGCAAAGATGGCATCGTACACAAGGTACTTGGTGCAGGACCCTCAATCTCCGTGCGTGTAGACGACGGCATCCAACCCCTTCAGCCATTCGGCGTATTTTTCCTTTTCCGCCGTTTCCGCCATGGAAATATTGGGGATTCGCACGAAGCGGCTGAAGGTCATGGACGGGTATTTCTCCTTGATTTTTTCCTCTATTACTTCCGACATGGGCTCGGCCGCTGTTTTAGAATTCAGAAAAAAGCCAAGCGTCTTTCCCTCCAGGCTATCGAGCCTGGGAGTGATCCCCCTTACGGGAACCGGATCGATATCCGCCCATGGCGACATCACCTCATAGTCTTTACTCATTTTATCTCTCCTTTCTGGATAGATATGCGAAATGGGTTACGCACTTAATTTTTTCAGTTTCTATGAATTAAATCCATAATATGCCGATTCATCCCTTTGTTCTACTTAAAATATCTCCCGGATATCGCATGTAATCTTAGGGTTCTTTTTTCGTTATCTCGACGGTGCCGTTGTCGGCATCTACCTTGACCCAGTCACCGCTTTTGATGACGTCGATAGGATTCTGGTCAAGACCGGTCATCGCGGGTGCATGTAAAATGACGGAAGCGAGCGCCGCTTTTGTGGTCATGTCATTAAAAATGAGCGCCTTTGGTGCCGTCTCGTTTATTCTTGCCTGGTGAAAGACCATGGACATGCCTGACGACCCTTTCGCACCGGGGAAAACGAGGACCCTGTCTTTAAAGCACTGACCTCTCAATTCGTGTCGCCTTTCGATAATGCGTCCTTCCAGAGGATCTATGCCTCCCCACCCGGATATGGTGTCCCGGGTAACCATGGCCTCGCCTTCCGCGCAACCGCCGACGACCTTTCGCCCCTTGAGCACGATCTTCTTCATTTGAGCTCCCCCCTCCATTGTCCGGTTATTGCCGCCTGAATGCAATCCTCCTGCGAGCCGAACCACGTCGGAAACCCCAGCATGGCTGGCATATAATGCGCATGTTTGGCGGAATCGGTTGCAGCGATCACTGTCCCCCTGGGATAGATTCGGGATATACAGGGGCAGGTGTCCGTCATGAGGATGCCGCCGGCGTCCTGAATGACGGCTGTAATACCTTCCTGATCCGCTATCTGTTTCAGTCCCCTTGGCGTGAAAATCCAGAGATGACTGTTTTCATGGACGCGCTTGGCTTCCAGGAGCCTGGCGGCATTCCACAATTGACCCAGGGTGTAATGGGGACATCCAAGCATGATGAAATCCACATCCGTATCCGTTGCCGAGGTAAGATGATCATAAGCGATTTTTCTTTCCGCCTCACCGAATTTGAGTGTCCCTTCAGGTTTATTTTTGCCAAAGGCCTGGTCCATGGAATTGGCCTCCGGGGTGAAACCGACAATATGGTACATCTCGACCCCTCCCGAGGATGCGGCGGCAGCTCCATGATGTTTGAGCCTGTCCACATTGGGGGCCTTTTTAATCCCTCTGATTACAGGGACCTTCTCCTGCACGATTTCCCCGACATAATACCCCAGCAGCCCCCAATCCATTTCGCTTTCGACATCCACCTCGACATGAACAAGATGGGTCCCCAGGCGGTTTTCATCAAGATGGTAGCCCCAGTATGGCGTCTTGCCGATAAGCATGGCAGCCGTGGCACTTTCCATTCCTTCGATGTTTGTACGGCCTCCCAGAACGGAATTGCAATAAATGACCGCGGAGGACTCAATCCAGGCGCAGTGTTCACCCATGACAGGGATGTTCCCCAGCAGGTAGGGCGTACACGTATGCATGGGCTGCATGCCGATTCGAGAACAAACCGCCTGTGTCTTCAGATTGAGATCGTGAATATGGGGCTCGATCCCCTGGATTTCCCATTTTTCAGGGTCCATCTCTCGAATAAGACGGCAGGTATAGGCCTTTGCCCTGGGAATCTCAAAGGCCACATCACTGTCCAGGTAAAATCTGGAAATGACCGCATCGACATAGTCCACATCTCCGGATATCTCTCCCATGGCAAAGCGGCTCGCCGTCACGGAAACGCAGACATTGTTCGTGTCTACCAGCCTCTCGGCGCCAAGAGCCTCACCGTATCTTACGATCAGCTCCATAGCCTTCTGTCTTGCCATCCCCTCGCCTCCATACAGGACGGCCTTCTCATCATCGGTAAGGTACATAGGGATTCTCCCGCTTAAAGAAAAAACAGGCCCACGTCTTAATTATTCGTTATTCTTCTATTTTTTATTCTAAATGATCACTTGGGATAAAGGCGCTAGTAAAGTAGACACCCATTAAAAGGCGAGTCAAGAGGAAAAAAACCTATCCATTGAAAAAAGGATTTAGCAGTTTAGGCTAAAGGCTGTTAGGCTGATTTTCTCTCGCCACGGCGCCAAGAATGCCAAGAAATTTTATGTTAGAAGTACATTTTTCCCGGTCCTACCGTGAAATGGAAGACCGGCCTGTCCACCCGGGTGAAGGTCAACGGGCAGTGTTTCAGACCTTTGGGCACAAAGACCATACAAGTTCTGGTCAGAATGTGTTTTTCGTCGTCCAGCCATAGCTCGGCTTCAGCGCCCAGGTCGCCCGGATCATTGGGATCAGTCCCGTAGAAGGCGATGACTTCATCGTAATCATGTGTGTGCGCTTCCGTC
The DNA here is from genome assembly GCA_964526655.1 of uncultured Desulfobacteraceae bacterium. GTDB lineage: Bacteria > Desulfobacterota > DSM-4660 > Desulfatiglandales > HGW-15 > CAZGIZ01. The sequence goes on from CAZGIZ010000173.1 coordinate 7,920, forward strand.
CCAACCCTCTTTGCCGTCTCTTCTTCCTGCCTGGGCAGAATCCAGACGGTTTCAATGTAGAAGGCGCCGGGTACAACCTCATCGTCCATAAACAGTATCCGGCCTCCCTTTCCTCCTCCGGCCTTTGAAATTGGAGGGCTCCACGGAGCCTCGACAATATCCTTTTTCAGCTCAGTGACAATCAATTTCCCGTACTTTGTCTCGGCCATTTTCTTCCTTTCCTCCTTTTCTATTTATTATACTTTAAAACCGAGAGAGCTCTTGACGCGGATTTTAAATGCCTCCCATTTTCCCCGTTTGAGAGACAGCAGCTTCATGTTGAAGGCATCCTTGTCTTTGGGAGGCACCCATTCGTTATTTTTTTTCCTTAGCCGGATAGCGTCCGAAGGGCAGGTAGCGATGCAGTTCCCGCAGCCGATACAACGATCCAGGTTCACCCTGGCAACGGCATCGACTAACTCCACGGCTTCCAGTTGACATCGCTGGACGCATGTCTCGCACCCCGTGCAACTCCCGGCATCGACCTCGGCATAAAAATTGGATACATATAATTCGACGGGTCGCGGATGGTGTTTGATAGAGGTAAGAAGGGCGCAGCAGTCACCGCAGCAACAGCATATGGCCTCTGGACGGAGCGAATTTTCCGGCTGGATAACGAGGCCTGCCTCCTGGGCTTTTCCCAGTATGGCGTGGGCCTCATCTCTGGTGATATACCGCCCGATTCCCATGTCCACATAGCGTTTGGCGTGATCCGGCCCTATCATCAGGCACGTCTCGCGGAGGTCGGTGGTGGCACATTTACCGCCGAGGAGGTCCTTCCCCTGCCGGCAAATGCAGTTGGCCACTGCCAGCGGACCAGGCGCGGCGTTCACCAGTTTTGCGATGACGTCATAACGGGCGATGTGGTATTTTTCGGGGATGGGGATGCTTTGCCTGACAGGTACCGTGCGCAACGGCAATATAGACTTTCCGCTCCTCCTTACACCGGCGGTCTCCTGAATGTGCTGGTGAAAGTCTTTTATCATATCCGTCGTGAGCCGGTCCACCTGGAAGTCATAGGTCCCGCCGGCACCGAATCCCACATTACTGTAATGCCGTTCTTTATACCCCTGCTCATAGACCAGAAGGGTTCCTTTATGCGCCATGCGGTC
>CAZGIZ010000174.1:0-9017 GCA_964526655.1 uncultured Desulfobacteraceae bacterium
TTTAAAGGGTATTGAACCAAGAACGCTCAGGATATTCAGATGGGTAGATCCGATAGGCATCGGGTCGCTGTTCCTGATCAGATCAAACAGCCTGCCCATGGCTGTTTCAAAGGGTTTCCTTGCGCGCAGTGCTTCCCATAACATATCATCCCTTATCTCGAACCCCATTTGTTTCTGAATCCGCCTGCTGAGATCCCTCATGCTTTTTGCCGCGAGAGCGATGGTTCATGACGCGTCCGGATATTCCCTGAGCTCCCTGTCCTGGCAGGTATCAATGTAATATGCGGGTATGCCGTAAAATTCCTCTATCAATTCGTTTGTCTTTGGACTGGTTTCGCAGGTAAACCCTGTGGTAACCGTCATGTCCGGTCTGGGGATCATATTCAAAGTCAAAATTCCCAGCCTTGTCTTGACCATGCCGCAGTGCGCTACAACCCCGCTTCTAAGCCATTGCCTTTCGGCGGCCTCGAGAATGGGTATGAATTTGCCGAAGATACAGCCCATAACGACCATAAAGATAAAGTTAGGATTTATCAATCCGACATCTTTGTAATTCGACATTATCGCAGACCCTGATATTTCGATTCCCGGGGCCATGCATGTATGTATTATTTTACTTCTGCCTTCATCCCTTGCAAGGATCATATTGACAAATTCCTTAAGGAATAGGCCCATAATTTTCTTCACGCCCAGAAGTTCCATATCATAATACATGAAGAGCCTGTCCCTGGCCTGTTTGATATCCTCATCACCTATCTCGATCCTGGAGAATACCTTTCGAATGCGGGGAAGCTCCGATGCAATTTCACTCTCTTCATAGCCGCACATTCTCAGCAGTTCAAGTATTACGGACCTCTCTGGATGGTTTCAATGAAGGCGTCCCCTTTATCCCCATAAAGCCCGGCACCTTGGGGTCAGGATTCTTCATTTCATTGTAGGAAACCCCCGTTATGCGGGAGTAAGAAACAGAAGCTATGCCATAGGAGTCATTACTCCGGTCGAGTTCTTTTTTCAAGCCCTATCTATAGGCCAAGGTGGCTGTTCCCGCAGATGGAAGGGTTCAATAAGACGGGGCATTTCATCTTAAAGGGACATTCTGCCATGGATTTTGTGGCGTGAACCCTCCCATCTGCGGGAACGGCAGAGTCTGGTGGAACTTTTTTTGAGATAGGACTTGAAAAAAGAACCCGACCTCCGCTTTAGCTCCAAAGGCTGCTCCTGAAGGCCGGGATCTCTACTAAGATACGAAACAGGTATTTTTACTCACCCTATTCACGGGGAGGATCGCCGTCGTATCCCCCGTTAGGGTTCAGAAAGATCTTGCCGGGCTCGCCGGGAAGGGGAGTGAGCCAGTCAGGACTGCTGTGAGGAAAGAGCAGCCGTGCCTGCCAGTGGATGGCAAAGTCCTCGGCCTTCACATCCGGGTAGAACCTGGTCATCCCTTCAACAAGTTCAGCTCCGGTCTTTGCCGTGCTGTAGACCTCTTCATAGTTATCCAGATATTTGAGCGACCAGTCCACGCAGTCAGTGTAGGTGCGGGAGCCGTCCTCCTGGGCTCCCTCCATGATCCGGATCTTCTCGTGGTCGCAGTGGCCGGGGATGATGACGCGGGCGTCAAAATCCTTTAGCCTGCGGATAGAGTCTCTCCATTTCACCCTCCGCTCAACATTGCTCTCAATGGGCCACAGGTGGCAGTCGTGGAAGGCGATGTCCGTCGCGCAGACGACCCTGACGGACGGGATCCAGACGGCGGAATTGTTGATGCTGTCGCCCTCCCAGCCGTCTGATACCAGGATCTCCTCGCCCTCGAGCTCAAGACGCGGTTCCTTCATGGGCATGGGTATGGTGGTCTTGGAGGGTATGTCGGGCCCGAAACGGTCGATTGCCCACAGATCGACCTTGTCACTCGATGTGAAGACAATGTCCTTGACCACGCTCGGGAGCGCGACGATCCTGGCATGAGGAAAAGCCTGGGTGAGGGCCGCCAGACCGAAATGGTGGTCTGGATGGAAGTGTGAGACATAGATGTGGGTGAGATTCCTCCTCATGGGGATGATCTGGGAGATCATCCTGTGGGAATCGCTCAAGAGCTGGGAGGCGTCGATCAGAATCGCGTCCCGTTCCCCGTAGATGAGGGTCGAATTGCTGTTGAACCCCAAGTAGCTGTGGAGAAAAACCCTGTACTTTAGCGACATTGCTCCTCCTTATAAAATCTCCGAATCGGCTTAGTATCCATGAACGAAGGACAGAATACAGGTATGATGCCTCTTCATTAGCGGAATTTTGACAGGCAATCAGCTAATTTTAAGACAATTTTTTTGACGTGTTGCCGATCGGATAAACAGGAAAAGTCTCAAATTTGAGGATGTCTATCCACTCGGAACGACTCGCAATCAGGCCTTTGTCATCCGTATCTATGACATTGATGACCCGGCATCCCTGAAGATCAAGAAATTCAAAAAGGACTCTTATTTTATCCGGCCATTTCCATTTCTTCCTTCGCTCTGTTACCTCTTTTTCATCCTCCGGCTTCCAGGTGCAAATATTCATGAAATACATATCGCGACCTCCCGTATGCTACAGGTTTAAGGGTCCCAAAAAGATCAATTAACTCAAGTAGGTATTGTAGATCTTTAGTCAGGAATTGTCCACCTACTCTTTATTTTGACCTTCAAGGTGGTCCCCACCACGGCGGATCTCGCCTGAAATGCCTCTCCTTTTATTTATTTCCTGGCCGCAACTCTCTCCCTAAGGGCCCGTCCCTTTCCAGGGGCCGCGGCCCAGATCGTGACCCCGGACACGGCGGCCGCCATCGTGGCCACCCCGAAGGCCCACTGGTAAGAACCAGTCTGATCGAAGACATAACCGCCGATCCACGACCCGATCGCGCCGCCGACACCCACGCTCCCCTCGACCAGGCCGTAGATGGTACCTATGGCCGGACCATGAAAGAGGTCCGCCGCGCTTGCCATGAATACGGGCGCGCTCGATCCCCAGCCCACACCGAAAAGAAAGACAAAGAGGTAGACCAGCCACAGGCCGCCGCCAGACTGAAACCTGAACAGGCAGTAAAAACTGATGCAGAAGAAAAACATGCCCAGCGAAAAAGACCGTTCGCGGCCGATACGGTCAGAGGCCAGGCCCCAGACAATGCGGAAAAATGAGGAGGTAAGGCCTATCAGGCCGAAGGCCGAAGCAGCCATCATCCTGTTTAGACCCTGGTTGACCAGGAAGCCCACGAAATGAGTCAGCACTATGTATATGCCGATCATGATGAACATGGGGAAGATCATCAGGGCCCAGAAATTGACGGTTCGCGCAGCCGAGCCCAGCGCCCACTGAAATTTATCGTTCTGCTGCCCGGCGCCATGGCCCGCAGGATGGGCCGAGCCTTCATCCGGCTCCATCCTCCCGTCCGGCCCGCCGTATCCCATGTCTTTGGGCTTGTGGCGCAACAGGATTCCGTTAAGGGGCAATAATATGACAACTGTCAAAAGACCCATGACCAGGAAACCTGAACGCCAGCCCCAACCCGATATTATACCCTGGGTGAGGGGGGGGAACAGCATGATACCAAGGCCCATACCCGACGCCGTGATGCCGCTGGCCGTTCCCAGGCGTTTTTTGAACCAGTGGGGAATGATCGCGGTGTAAGCGGCCAGAGAAATGAAGGCCACGCCCACGCCGCCCAGCACGCCATAGAACAGGTAATACTGCAACAGATCGTGAATGGTGGAACTGAGGGCCAGCCCGGCAGCCAGCAGGATAATGCCGGGCAGAATGACCCGCCGTGGCCCGAAGCGGTCCACAAGGCCGCCGACCATCGGCGCGGCCATAATGTAGCATATCATGGCCACGGACTGTACTCCCGAGATTTCCGCCCTGCCCCAGCCGAAATCGTCCACCAGCGCTACAAGAAAAACCGAAAATATGGACCGGAACCCGAACCAGAATGCCATGGATATCAGCGCAACAGCAACAATCACCCATCCGTAATAGAATCGACTCTTGGGCCTACGGCCCATGTCCTTTTTCATAATAATACCAACCTATTCCTGCTTATCACTATACATGACAGTAATACCCCTGTTTCAGCGCCCTATCCTCCCGCTTTCAGCCTGTCTTTAAAGACTAACGGGCTTGAGGTATTCAGGTCATAGATCCCTTAGCCTAACAGCCTTCATCCTAAGCAGCCAACAACAGGAGATCAGACGATATCCATGGCGGCCCAGTAGCCGTTGTGGACTGCCTGACGCACGGTCTCCGCCTTGTAACAGTCGCCTATGTCACGGAAGTGGCCGAAGCCGAATTTCTCGCGCAGGGCGTCGACGGGTTCGCGGTTGGGCCTCATGCCCACGGCGTAGACACCCGTATAGCAGGCAAGCGTCCTGCGGTTACCTTCCTCGTCTTCGACTAGGACACCTTCGGCGGACAGCTCTACGCAGCGGGTATTTACCAGACAGGTGACGCCTTTGCCCAACTCTTCTTTGACGGCGCTGTAATAGATACGGTTTGCGTCGCGGGCCACATCCCCGGCCATTTCAACGATCGTGACCTTGCGACCGCTATCCTTTAGGAAGATCGCCGTTTCACAGCCGACGAGACCGCCGCCGATAATGACGACCTCTTTGCCTGCTTCGTCCGTTTTGTCGTAAACCTCAACAGCAGTCATGGTATGCAGATGCTCTGCGCCCTTGAACCGGGGGATGATCGGTCTGGCCCCGACGGCGACGATCAGGTAATCGGGCTGGATCTCATCCAGGAGATCCGGGCTGCCCTCTGTGTTCAATCGCACATCCACATTATTCTCTTTGACCTGGTTGATCAAATAGTTTGTATAGGTTCGCAGGTCTTCCTTGTGGCTGTCCACGGTGACGCGGCGGAACATGCCGCCTAATTCGGCTTCCTTTTCAACGAGGGTGACGTTGTGGCCGCGTTCTGCAGCGGTGATCGCCGCCGTCATGCCGCCAGGGCCGCCGCCAACTACGAGGACACGGCGTTTGCCCTCCACTGGGAGGATACTGTCGGCAATATATTCACCGTTGCAGGCAAGGGGGTTGATGTCGCAGTTGTGATGGCCGAAGTATTTTCGGCCGAGACAGTTCACACAGCGGATGCAGGGACGAATCTGGTCCTCCTTACCCCAGTAGGCCTTATTGGGCATTTCAGGATCGGCAAGGAGCTGGCGGCAGATGCCGATGAAATCGGCCTTGCCTTCGGCGATGACCTGTTCCATCTGGGCGGGATCACTAAAACCACCCACTACAGTGACGGGGATGTTCACTCGTTTCTTGACCTTGGCTGCCAGTTCAATGTTGAGGCCATGGGGTTGATAGACGGTTGAGAAGGTATAGTGGCCGGCTGACCAGTAGCTGCCGGCGGAGACGTGAATGATATCGACCTTATCCTGGATCATGGTCGCGAATTCGGACACTTCGTCGATATGCATGCCGCCTTCTACGTGTTCTTCACCGCTAATGCGGTATTCGATGATCATGTCGGGGCCGGCGCCGCTGCGGACAGCGTCGGCGACCATAATGGGGAATCGGGCGCGGTTTTTCAGACTCCCGCCGAATCTGTCCGTGCGTTTATTGTTCAGGGGAGAGAGGAACTGGGACAGGAGCCAGCCGTGGGCACCGTGGATCTGTATCAGGCGGTAGCCGCATTCTCTTGCAATGGCCGCGGACTTTTCGAAGTCCTTACACACCTCTGCAATCATCACGTAATCCATCTCATGGACGACTGTGCCGTCCGGACGGGTGTAGCCCGTCGGGCCCCAGACGCCGTGACCGTCCGTCAGAATTTCATTGGCATTCTCGCCGGCATGGAAAAGCTGAATGCCGGGGATCGCACCATGGCGGCTGATAGCGGCGGTCAGTTTAATGTGGCCGTTACTGGGCGTGATGTTTACCAGGCCCTCGAAGCGTTTTTCTGGCACCAGGAACAACATGTTGCCGCGTACGGCATGGGTGCGGTTGACACAGGTTTCGCCCTGGGTTATCAGGGCGGCGCCGCCCTTGGCCCTGTGGATGCTGTCGTAGACAACCGTGAGATGCGGGGAACCGTCGGGGTCAGGCCATGCAGTCAGGCTGGGGGTTGCAAAGATACGATTGCGAAAAGTAACGCCGCGGATGGTGTAGGGGCTGAAGAGATGGGGATACCTAGTCATAACATACCTCCTATTGAGGATAAGACGGCATTAACTTATTAAATTTTTAACAGATGGGCAAGTATATCATTACCCTGATTGCAGGGAAAAAGGGTGGGAAGAGTAGGGCGGGCCCAGGTTAACTTCAAGAAATCATGAAAAATTAACATTGGAAGAGATCCAACGGAAAAATAATTCCACGCTCTCCGTGCAGAGCTGGGAGCCCTTTACGTCTTCAATAATATTTAAGGCCTTTGCGTGTGATATGCCTTTACGGTACGGCCTGTCACTGGTCAGCGCGTTATAGGTGTCTGCCACGGCCGCAATACGCGCCCATAAAGGGATATCATTCCCCTTAAGCCCTTCGGGGTATCCCTTTCCATCGAACCGTTCATGGTGATGCAGCACGATTTCCACTATATCTGAGAGGCTTGGAATGGGCTCAAGGATCTTTGCGCCGATTACGGGATGCTGCTTGATATGGTCGTATTCCTTATCCGTAAGTTTCCCGGGTTTTAAAAGAATGCTGTCCCTCACTCCGATTTTTCCGAGATCATGGAGCTTGCCGCCCAGGCTTATTCTCTCGATCTTTTCCTCCGGTTCCCCTAAGAGGGCGGCCATGCCTGCGATAATTTCGGCCACACTTTGGGAATGACCGACCGTGTAAGAATCACGCGCTTCCAGAGCGGAGACAAGGCTTGTTATAGCGGCCAGCATCAGGCTCTGCTCCGTGTCCAAACGCTCCTTCTCCTTGAGCAGCAACAAAAAATGGTCTGAGAGCAGTTTTTCCAGGAGGATGACCAGCTGATCGATATTGAAGGGTTTTGTTATATAGGCCACGGCCCCGTACTGGAGCATCCGTTTCATTGCTCCCCGGTCGTCTTTGGAGCTCATTACAACAAAAGGTATGGTCGCGAGGTCAGGATTCGCCTTAAGGGTCTTGCACAACATAAAGCCGTTCATGACCGGCATTTCAATATCGCTCAAAATAAGATCGGGTCTTTTGCTTTTCAGGACATTCAAGGCCCTCTTGCCATTATCCGCCGTCACCACCTGAAAGCCCGCCTGAATCAACCCCGTCTCTACAATATTGATAATGGCGGAGGAGTCATCGACAATGAGTATCAGCTGTTTCCGCCGAATCGTGGCCTCGCTGAGGATGTTTGTGATGGTCTCACGGAAATTCAGTTTGGCCTCATTTTTTGAAAGATAGGCCGACGCACCGACCTGAAAACCCCTTTCAATATCGTCAGCGGAATCAAAGGAACTGACCATTACAACGGGAATGCGCCGGGTAGAGGGAATTTTCTTCAGCTCTTCGCAGAACTCCACACCGTTCATGACGGGCATGTCAACGTCCGTGACTATCAGATCGAACTGGTTATTCAGGACAAGATCAAGACCTTCCTGCCCGTTGGAGGCCTCCGATACCCGGAGGTCCATTGGCTTCAGCTCTTCCCTGTAGGCCTTTCGCATCATCGGGCTGTCATCAACGATCAGAATATGGTGTTTGTATTTCGAATCCTTTTTCATAATTTATTCCTGAAATAGTTATCTAATGGGTGAAAAAAGCGGGATGCCCCGATAACGCATGTGAGTCTCTGATGCCGGGAGCGGATCTCGATTCTGACTAAGGTGTCCCGACACCACGGATTTTTATGCAATTTCGGGGCCAGTAGTAAGATTGAGGGAATGGGCCGACCTGAGGGGATTAAATTTTTAAAAGGGTCAAAATGCAATTACCATTGGACTTCAAACACTCGTCCCATAAATTTATGGGACGAGCAGAAAAAAAGCTCAAAAAATATCTGCCTGACCCCTTGAAAAATATGGCTTTTCGTCTTTTTTGGGCATTTATCCCTGAAACTTCTGATATATTCTACGGAAATTGAAAAACAGAATTTCAATGAGATTTTATGATTTTTTATTCATGTAATCAGTGAAGGTATGACGATTTGCTATAGGGTCGTATGTTCTTCCAGCATTAGCTTAATAAAGGCACTTTTATAGGCCTGCAGGGTCTTATCTTTTCTCATGATAACGCTTATGTAATCAGGCTTAAAAAGATAATCCACATCAACCAACTCCACATCTCTTTTTTTAACTGAGTCCAATCCAAATCCCGAGGGGACGATCGATATCCCAAGCCCCATCTCGACATATTTTGATCCTAACTCGATGGTCGAGGCCTCCATAACAACTTTATAATCGATGCCCAGTTCATTGAATTGGCTTACCAGAAATCGGCGAATCCAGTACTTTAAATTTTTGGGTGACAGGATCAGGGGATACTTTGCAATATCTTGGAGGGTAATTTTTTTGGCCTTGGTTAAAGGATGCCCGAGAGGGGTCACAAGTACATTCCCCGCCTCTTTCCAACGAATGATACGCAGATTTTTAGGCAGAACGGACTCCAGGCCTATACCAAAATCAATATCGCCCGAGTTCACAAGCTCGGTAATATCATCCAATGGACGATCCAAGAGATTCAGCTCAACCTTAGGATAAAGACTGATATACTGTTTGACTATTTTGGGAAGTAAAAAATAAAAGGTGGCGAATTGAGCGGCAATCCTCAACCGTCCGATTTGGAGGCCTTTTATCTCATTTAAATCATCAATCAACCTATCATGTCTTTCCAACAGACTTTCCGTAAATTTTAAGAATCTCTCCCCTGCTAATGTAAGCTTTAGATTACGTTTACCGATTCTTTCAAAGAGCGTGCAATCCAATTCTCTTTCAAGCGCCTTGATCTGTTGGCTTAAGGCGGATTGTGTTCGAAATGTCGCGTTTGCGGCCTTAGTGAAGCTTGTCAATTTGGCTGCATGATGAAAGCCGATTATTTGTTGCCATTCCATTTGGATAAATT
>CAZGIZ010000175.1:0-8897 GCA_964526655.1 uncultured Desulfobacteraceae bacterium
TGCGGGAGTAAGAAACAGAGGCTATGCCATACGAGTCATTGCTCCGGTCGGGTTCTCTTTTCCAAGCCCTATCCATGGGCTAAGGTGGCGGTTCCCGCAGATAGATGGGTTCAACAGGATAAGTCACTTCAACGCAAAGGGACATTCTGCCAGAGGTCTTGTGCCGTGAACCCTTCTATCTGCGGGAACGGCGGAGTCCGGTGGAACTCTTTTTGAGATAGGACTTGGAAAAGAGAACCCGACCTCCTCGGTGGGACGCTGGTTCAAAGCCTGATCCTATGGGCCAGGATCTTTACTCCATGGTCTTCAGCCGGATATATCCCCAGATCTTCAGATCCGGCGACACTGGCATCAATGGGGTTTCGGACAACAATTTCGCCTCCCGGGGCAGGATCGTATCTTCATCCCACATGCCCTTGACAAAGGGGAATTGTGCCGGGAGCACCACATTGCCCCGACTGTCCATGAGGCCCTGGAGTGAGTCTTTCCCTGCGAAAGAGAGACTAACCTCATAATAGGAGATATCCTCCCATTTCAAGGGATGAGGCAGGGCCGGGGGATCATTGATCCATTTTCCCTCTTTGTCCATGAAGCCCCTTTTCCCCTTAAGGGTGGTGACCCGGGCCAGTCCCCCGGAATCCATGGGCCCGCACTCCTTAAAAAGCTGGTTGCCCAACAGGTTTCCCTTTTTGTCCAGAAGGGCCCATCCTTTCTTCCCGCCCTCTTTCAAATAAACGCGGGCAAACCCGTTGTGAAACCGGGAGGTAGAGAATTCATTCGGTGTTTCAAAGAGCCTTTTGCCTGTCTTGTCGATGAAATACCCAAGGACCCCTTTTTCCGCTACCCATACAGCTCCCTCTGAAAACCGATCGGTTTTTTCGTATTTTGCTTCCGTGATCTTTTTCCCGCTGCCGTCCGCCAGGGCCAGCAACGCCCCTTCCTTTTTGCGGTACATGCCTTCGCCCATCGGCCAATACTCTCCTTTGGCGACCACACGGTCCTTCATGTCTACAAGGCACCACTGCCCGTCGATCTTGGCCGAGCGGCGCCCGTCTTCATGGAAGTCGGTATAGGGTTTGAGCCGTGTGGTGGCGACAAGCTCATCTTTGTCATTGTGGTATTCACAATACCCGTCCATGAATACCTGGAACAACCCCAGTTCGTCTACCCCGATAGGTCTTTTCAGGTCATCGTACAAGACCTGGTTTTTCGAGTTGATCAGGCAATACCTACCGCTCTTCTTTTTGGGTGAAACCAGGTTTCCCCGGAACAGGTTCCTGCCGTGGAAGAATTGCAAGAAGTCCAGGTACATGGGCTCTATGGCCCACTCCCAGACCTTTTCCCTTTTCGTGTCCTTGTAATCGGCGACCAGGGGAAGTTCAGCCTCTATTGCCACGGGCAGCATCCCGGCCATTCGCTGGGGCCTATTCTTCATTTGCCGGATCTGGATCTCGGCAATGGCGCCGATCATCCGGTTCTGAGAGGATGCGGCAAGGGACTGTAGCAGGGTTATGCCTCCGTTTTCATCCCCATCCTGGATACGTTTCTGGGCCGCCAGATATTGGGTCAGCCTTTTCAACCGTTGACGGTCAGTCTCGTTCGGAATCCGGTCCGGAAATTCCAGCACGGCCTTTTCATCCAGCTTCCCTTCCAGGAAATCGATCATTTTCATGGTCCAGGAATCCGGGTCCATCTGGGCAACCCAGTTGGTGAGATGGCTATTGTCGAAAGGTTTGTCTTGTTTCAGATAAAGCCACCGGACAAGGGCCAGGTTCTCCCTGGCAGGGGCCCAGGCCTTGACCATAAATGCCTTGTCGATCACAGTGAAGAGATCGTTTTCGGCCCGTTCATAGGCTTGTTTTGAAATATAATACCAGGCTTTGGCCAGTATGAACTCCAGCTCGGAAGAGCTTTGTGTGCCGTATACCCTGACCGTCCTTGTAAATTCCCCGAAGGCGCGGTTGAAATGCCCCATGACAAAAAGGGTCTTTCCCCGCTCCAGGTGGTATCCGGCCTCGGGATATCCTTCCTGCCAGGCCTTCTTCAGGCCCGAAAAGGCCTCTTCAAAATTGCCGGTCAACCGATTCAGCCTTGCCCGTGTCAGGTAATATTCGGAATTGCCCGGGGACAACTTCAATGCCTCGTCCATGTCCTTTATGGCCGGCTCGTACTCCTCCATGTTTTCATAGACAGCGGCCCGGAGAGCAAATCCGAAATGGGATCGATCTATTTCAAGCATCCTGTCCGCATCTTCCGCTGCCTCCGGCAGCCGGCCCAACATGTTCAATACGTTGCCGCGCCAGTAAAAACTCCATTTGTAATCCGGGTTCAGTTCTACTGCCTCGTCAAAATATCCCCTGGCCTTTTCAAGGTCCCAGTGGCTGTCGATCCTCTTAGGGGCCATAATCAGATGAATCCGGCCCAGGACAATATTGGCCGTTACACTGTCTTTAACCGGCAGGGTACCGGAGGCCAGGGACTTTATCAGCTCCGTTTCGGCGTTCTTGTACTGCAGCTTTTTAAATAGCTCGATGCCCTGTTTTAGGGCAGTCTCATCGGCAGCTACCGTCCCGGTCGGCCCCCAGGCCATGGCCAGGAGGATGGCCAGACAAAAGCCGATCCCGGCCCGTTTCATTTTTTCCGATAGCATAAAGTTCTCCTTTGCTGGTTAATTATTGCCCGGAGGCCTTTTTCCAGGCCTTTTCAATCTGTTGTTGCACTGTGCTGCTTAAGCTGTACCAGGAGGTGTAGCCGCAATCGTTGGCCTTACTCTTCATCTCACCCTGTTTTATGGCATCCAGATCCGTCCAGGCGTTATGGGCGCCTTGGGTAAAGGCCCCTCCAAATAGGGGCCTGTCAAGCTCATCATGGACCATGGTTCCGAAAACGGTTCTTTGATCACAGCTTTGAAATCCCTTTGGGTTGTCTTTTTTGTTCCCCATGTAATTTCCATAGTACTCGTCCGGGTGGTCCAACTGCCATGTATAGCCTCTCTTGTAACATTCACACAAGGTGTCCAATATGTCTCTGATGTCGCTTTCAGGGACCTCCCCGTAATATTGCCCGGAACTGCCCGTGGATGTATCAGGGGAGGTATCCGTATCTTCTGTTGCTGGGTCAAAGAGAAAATTTCCCTTTTCATCCACGCACCCGGCCTGGGCCAGGCGGGCCTGAATTTCCTGGTCTGAAATTTCATTGTCAAAAACAGTCGAACAGAGCTCCATGGCCCTGGAGCTGTCATAGCCCTCCTGCCGTGCAAACAGGGTCTGGGCAACGACCGGGATATACTCGTTGCAGGGTTTTTGCCAGAATTCGTTGTGGGCCTTTTCAAAGGCCTGTAAAACAGCCTGCTCGGACTTGATCCACTGGATTTCCGTTTCCAGGGCCGCGGTTTTATTGCCGGAACGAATCTGACTGTTGGCGGCATCCACCCTGGCGTTCAGGGCTGCAAGCCTTTGCTTGAATCTTTGGACCAGGGCCTTATCGATTTCTTTCATCTGCTTACTGGCCTGGACCTGGTTTTTCTTTTTTTGGACAATCTCATTAAGAATGGGCATGCATCTTGATTTCAGATCCTCAGGCGGGGGAGGGTTCGCAGGGGATATTCCTGCCGTGCTCACGGGTATTTCAGGACCTCCCGCATCTTGATTCCCTAGGGGGGGAGATGCATCCGGTCTGCCGTCCCTCGTGGCAGTATCGGCCTCTTCATCCTGCTCCTGTGCCCCGGCCATGGGTTTGAGCCGGAATCCGGTCTTTTCATGGGCAATAATGCGACCAGTCTTTTTATCCAATACCCGGACGGCAACCTCATAGAGCCCGGGATCATAAATGTCCGAAAACACCATGGAGAACCTGTGACTATTGGGATTGGATGCGGATTTCTTTTTATAGGGGGTACCGTTGACCAGCCATTCAATATCCTGGTTCCGGTCCCATTTCCCGATTCTTTCCACCTCAAAGGCCAGTCTGTCTCCCACACCGGCTGATCCTTCAAGGGGCTGCCCGTCAAAGTCCTTCAGGGTCGCCACGACGGGTCCGAGACCGATCTCGTCCGGCCCGGTAACCTGGGATGCCTGCGCAGGCGCTGCTGCCTGGGTCTTGGCCGGCGCCTGCTCCTTTGCCGCTTCCTCTGCCATCCTGGTCTTAATCCCGTAAATGGATGTGTTGTATTTCTCCTCCAGGGCCTCCTTTTTTTGGGTTACCTTGTCATAGACCGAGTTAAAGACCTCCCTGTAATCAAGATCACCCGTGACCCGGTACATATGCTCCAGGGAATCGGCTATATCATCTGCCTTTGCAAAATACCGCCAGTCGCCCGTTTTTTCTCCGTCCTTAAGGAGCTGTTCCGCCTGCAACTGAAGCCTGTTGAAGACTTCCTCTTTTTTGGACTTTGCAATTATTTCCGCGATCTCCTCTATTTTGAAGGCCTCGTAGGTCCTAAGTCCCTCCTCGACTGCCTGGCTGACGGCATAGCCCGCGGCAGCCGTCACGACCAGGGGCGCGGCAACAGTTGCCACTGCGCCTGTGGTTCCCGTGCCGATGGAACCCACGGCGGCTGCCGTTCCCACATCGGTCACGACCCCCAGGCCCGTATCAACCGCTTCCGTTGTAATCCCGATCACGGCATCGTTCTGGGTGATTTCACCCTTCTGCATCCTTTTTATATTGTCATAAATGTTATAGGCAGACATCCCGTACCCGGCCACATCGAGCATACCCGGCCTCAAACCCTCTTTAATAGCCGTCATTCGAGTCATCCCGGGTTTCTTTGGGGCTGCTCCGGCGCCGGGTCCGATAGGGGCCCTGGCATCCGCTTTCACATCAGGGCTGACAATTTTCAGCTCGCTTTTCTTGAAATAACTATCGTAATCTCCGCCCTCGAGCTTCACCCTGTTTGCAAGCTCGGTCTGCTCGATCTTCACCTTTGAATCGGCCAGCTCGTTTCTCAGGGTGTTTACCCTTTTCCTGTATTTCTCCACATCTTCTTCAGGAAGCCCGCCTGACTTGATCTTTTCTTCATATTTCTCAATGCGTTTTTGTGTGTTTTTCATCTGCATGGATGTCAGTTCCCGGGCATTTTCCACGGCCTGTTCCGTGACGCCCCTGCAGGCCTTCTGAAATGTCTCTATGTTGCCTTCATCAAGCCCCACACCCTGGTACAGATGACCTAACTTTAATTTATTCATCTTGTATTTGAATTCGTTAACACCGCCCTTGAATCCGGACTTCTCCAGTATCTTTTTGAGCTGGGCATTGCTCACCCTTCCTGATTCGATAGATTTCAGGGTCCCCTTGCTCATTCCCTGCAGGATATCCTCCCCTTCCGCCCCAAGGAGTTTCAGGGGAGGACTCGAAAGGCCCTTGGCCGCCTTTTTGATATGGTCATTGGTTTCCACCAGGCTTTTTCCAGCCTGTTTTTTCCCCATGCTTACTGAGACATAGGTCTCCTTGGAAAAGGCGTCCATCTGGACCCTTGTCTGATGAGCGGAGCTTCCGGGTGGATCATAACCGCCTTCAACATTTATGGTTACCTCGACCGGCTTAAAGTCCCTGGACCCCGGAGCATCCTTCTTGAATTCCCAGTCATCCGGAATATCCGTGTATTTTTCCGACCAGGAGATACCGTACTTTTTAAAGGCCTCCTCCAGCCTCTTGGTTGCCTTTGGATCGCCCGCAATATCAAGGTCTCCCTTCATTCCCCTGTGCCTTGGATTGATTATCTTCCTGCCCTTTTCATCCCTGAGCACCTTGCCTGTTACCTCATGCCGGAGATATATATCGCTCCCGAGTCCCTGCTTTATCTTTCCCTCTTCGGGCAGGCCGCCGTTAACTTCGTCAATGACCCTCCGGATAAAGGGCTCCCTGTACTTGAGGTGAATCTCCCTGCTTGTCTTCATAAACTCGTCCTGCAGCCTCCTCACGGCCTTCTGTTTTTTGGACGGGGACAGGGTCGGATCGCCCATTATCTCTGCAAGCCTTGCATCCCTTTGCGCGGTCTCGGCCGCAAAGATCCCGCTGCCTTCCCTTGACCTAACTGCGAGATCATCCGTGCTGATTTCAGCTAGGGAAAGGCCCGGACAAAAAATAACCAGGAGGAGAAAAATGATAATTTTCTTTTTCATCAGCCCTGACCCCCCTGGCCCGTCTCATCGGGTTCCTTTAATTCGGAAAGGAATTTGATTGCCTGCTCCTGCATTTTTTCATCCGCCCTGCTGTCGTTCAAGATTTCAACAATTTCTATGCGCGCGCTCTTATAGTCAAAGTGTGCCCGATAGAGAATTGCCTTGTTTAAATGGAGATAAAAATAGCCGGGATTGTCCTTCAAGATCCCGTCGAAAAAGATCGTTCCCCGTTTGGTCTGTGCCCCGTTCAGGTAGCAGACGTTCATCCATTTGAGTACATTTGGGGAGAGGACGAGAATTTCCCTCTCTACCGCCCTTTCAAGGTTATCCAGGGCCTCCCTGTATTCGCCGTCTTCAGCCAGCTTAATACCCAGAAGCACCATGGCAGCGGCATTATCCGGGTCAAGCTCCAGTGCCTGTTCGTAGGACTCTATTGAATACTCATGGGAGCCCAGGATATTGAATTTTGACATCTCAGAGTGGATATCGCCGAGGGTTATCCAGTATCCGGCCTTTTCGGAATGGAGCTTTATGGCCTCGCCTGCGCTGTTGAGGGCGGAGTAAAGCCTGTCCATGGAACCGGTTCTTCTGTATTCATCCAGGAGCCCGACCGCTGCCTCATGCTTGAATTCGGCCAGCGCATCCTTTTCCCCTGCAAACCTTTCCTCATCCTTCAACCTGGGCGCCGCTGTTGCCTTCCTGAGCAGGGCCAGCTTCTCCTCGGAAGACATTTCCATTGGCATGCCCGGGGAGGGCTCTTTAGCCGGCTGCATGTCTTTTTCCTGTTTATCCGGAGGCCTGGTATCCTTTCCTGCGACCCGCATTGGGGATGTTTTTTCCAAAGATCCGAGCCACTCCTGAAATTGTTGGTTGGCCGGGTCAAGTTCCGCTGCCTGCCTGGCATCCAGAAGCGCCTCCGGCATTCTGCCGATGTCCTTAAAAGCACCGCTCCGGTAATAATATGCCTTTGCATAGCCAGGATGAATCTGTATTGCCGATGTCAGATCCAGTATCGCATCCTTTGGATGTCCCATATTCATGTATGTAATACCCCTGTTCAGGAGATCAACGCGGCTGTCTGGTTTGAGTTTTAAGGCCTGTGAGAAGTCGGATAAGGCCTCGGTATCCCTTCTCATGGCCAGGTAGGCGATCCCTCTGGCGGAATAAGCCGTATAATCCTCGGGGCTCAGACTGATGGCACGGGAGTAATCTTTTATCGCCTCCTCATTTTTTCCAAGGTCGCTGTAGGCGTCACCCCTGGTGAGATAGGCGCCGGCGTGGTCCTGTCTGATTTGAAGGGCCCTGTTCAAATCCGAAAGGGCCTTTTCAGGATCCATCATGTTCAGATAAGCGAGCCCCCTGTGATACCAGGCCAGAAACATTCCCGGATCCATGTTGATGGCCCTGGTAAAACAGGTTACTGCCGTGGAATCGTCACCCTTGTTCAGGGATTCGACCCCCTTGTTGTTCCACTCGATGGCTTCCTGGGAGGCCATGCAGGGCACATTGGAAAGGGCCGTAACAAGTATCAACCCAAGAAAAAAAACGATTCTATGACCTGTCCCGTTCAACCATTTCATTGACGTCTCCTCCATAAGTTGCCCTTGCGCCTGTCATCAAGGGATGATTCCTGGCTCGGGTGCGGGCAATCACTGAAACTGCCCTGTAAATGGGCAATCCCATCACTATAAATGGCGCACTTTTCTTCATGAAAAGGCCTCCCAATATTCGATCCTGATGTTTTCGCTGGTTTTGGATATCAACGGGTCCAAAAAAAATCAAGTGATCAGCCTGAAAAAATCCGGTTTGTATATCGGATAATACCCAGGGGGCAAGGTTTTTACCCTTCCAATTTCCGTAAAAAAGGCCCACCAGGTTTCCATCTCCTTAAAAAACCTTATCGACACTTTTCCGAAAAATTTGAGTGAAAAATGAATCAAAAATGCATTATCGAGGACAATTTCGCCTCAATCGTGGATAAGATAGGAAAAGCGGGCGCTGTGAGGACCGGTAGAGCCCTGGATTTAGGGATTTAACATGAAGCGGAAGTGCTGTTACATTTATTTATGGAACAGGAAAAGGAAGTATTTATGATCTATACACATGTTTTCTATGTTTCACGGTGAGAACGTAAAGGATATGGTTTTTAGAATCAATTTCATAAACAATGCGATAGTTCCCGACCCTGAGAGCGAATTCTCCTTTATGGTTTCCAACTAGGGGTTTGCCTTCATGAGGTCTATCTTCAAGGGATTCGATCTTTCTGATGATTCGCTGAAAAAGCTTCCTGTCGGAAGCATATAGCGCGTCAAGATCGTCAGACGCCTCTTTGGAAAAATCAATTGAGCATAGCATTATTTAAGCCCATACCGGCGTTTGATATCTTTTAAAGATACGGTTTGTCCGGATCGCACCTGCTCCTTGGCCCTGGCTATTGCTTCCCTTTCCTCCTTGTTGGAGAGTATATCAAGGGTTTCAAGAAGCCCCTCAAACTCATCGCTGCTCAACAACACGGCCTTGCTGACCCCGTTTTTGGTAATGGCAAACCGGTCATATTTTTCATCAACATCTTTGATAATGGCTGACAGGCTCTTCTTTGCCTCGGCCAGCGAAATGGTCCTGATCATAGTTCAACTCCTTTTTCATTTTATTTTGACCAGAATTATAGTCTATCCATTGAAAAGATACAAACAATTTTTAAGAAGGTCCATCCGGAATTAATTGAACCCGTCCCATAAATTTATGGGACGATTCGAAAAAATCCCTAAAAATCTC
>CAZGIZ010000176.1:0-8845 GCA_964526655.1 uncultured Desulfobacteraceae bacterium
AAAAGAGTTCCACCAGACTCCGCCGTTCCCGCAGATGGGAGGGTTCACGCCACAAGACCCCTGGCAGAATGTCCCTTTCAGATGAAATGACCCGTCCTATTGAACCCTTCCATCTGTGGGAACCGCCACCTTGGCCTATAGATAGGGCTTGAAAAAAAGAACCCGACCGGAGCAATGACTCCTATGACATAGCCTCCGTTTATTATTCAAGGATAACAGAGGGTAAAGAATTCATCTCAGATTATCAAACATCCGTGAGAACCACCTTTCAGGAACAGGCAGTCTTTAATGTGAAAAAAGTCACATGATCGCATGCTACAGATTTTTATTGCTTTAATCAAGTCAAATTAATGAGGTCCTTCCATTTCTGATCCTTCAATTTCAAGTCCCCTAATGGGTTATATCTATTGACATAAAGACTCAGATTGTATTAACTATCTTAGTTACTCTGTCTTGGAATCATTCTTATTTCAAAGGAGGTAAGCCATGCCCACTTATGATTTCAGATGCGAGAAATGCAATAAAAAATTTTCCATGCAGCTTTCTATCACGGAATATGATAAGACAAAATTCAGGTGTCCGAAGTGTAAGAGTGTGAGGGTAAAGCAGCTGATTGCCCCTTTTCAGGCAGTAACCTCAAAAAAGAGTTGATTTCAATTATGGAATGTCCCCATTGTCATATGGAGATCAGTGGAAGGGAGTGCCCGTACTGTGGAGAAAACGTCCCGCCTGAGAGCCGTTTCTGCATGTACTGCGGAGAGAGTCTTGTGCTGGAATCGAAAGAGAAAACCGGCGATGAGGATGGGTTTGATTTCGATAACAGGGTCCTCTGCCCGGATGGCGGTTGCACGGGCATCATTATAAACGGAAAGTGCACCGAGTGCGGCAAACCTTTTATAGAATAGGCCTAACCGGCCTATTCAGCGCTCATCCCTAAGTTTACGTTTTTGATCTTCCATCCTCCCTGACCCGCCTTCCCTGGCGAGCTGTTGCGGAGGTCAGGTGTTATCAGCTATCAGCAAGAGGTCAGTAAAAGACTTTAAAAAAATGGTTTGGCTGACTGCTGATCGCTGAACGCTGAGTGCTCCAGATGGAGTCTGCCTTTTTCGGAGGGACTTTACCTGGCTTTCAGGTTATCAGGGGAGTCTATTTTAAATGTATGAACTGAAAATCGTGACCCATTTCGGGGCCGCCCATCAGCTTAGGAATATCGGAGGCAAATGCGAGAGCCTCCACGGACATAACTGGAAGATAGAGGTCCGGGTGAAGGGCGAAAAATTGGATGAAGAGGGCATTCTGATCGATTTTAAGGTCATGAAAAAAAACACCGAGACGATCATTGAGAGGCTGGACCATAAGTTCCTGAATGAGCTGGAATATTTCAAAGATGAAAACCCCTCTTCCGAGAATATCGCCCGCTACATCTATGACGAATTAGGAAAACAATTAAATAATGAAAATATCAGGGTCTCAAGGGTGACCGCCTGGGAGTCCGACTCCTCCTGTGCCACATACATGGGGCCGTGATCTATTTTCGAGACCTCTAATTACCTTTTCACAAAATTTATTATGCAGACAATAGCCTTTATACCATCCAGATACGACTCAACGCGTTTCCCCGGAAAACCCCTGGCCCCTATCGCGGGCAGGCCCATGATACAATATGTCTATCAGTGCGCCCTCTCATGCCCTGATATATCCGATGTCTTTGTCACCACGGATGATGAAAGGATACTGGAATGTGTCAAGGGTTTCGGCGGAAAGGCCATCATGACCATGAAGAAACACCCCTCTGGTACTGACCGTATCGCCGAGGCGGTTCAGAACCTGGATCTCGGTAAAGATGACCTGATAGTGAATATCCAGGGAGACCAGCCCCTTTTTGAGCCCTCGGTCATTTCTGAAATGATCGCCCCCCTGATAGAAGACGGGGATATCCCCATGAGCACCTTAAAATACAGGATAAGAGACGAGACCGAGGTTGAAAACAGCAATATTGTCAAGGTGGTCACGGATAAAAGGGGATTTGCCCTCTATTTCTCCCGCTGTCCGATCCCTTTTTTCAGGGATTCAAAATCCGGGGAGGTGCACTATAAACATTTGGGCTTCTACGCCTTTCGCAGGGATTTCCTCATCGAATTCAGCCGCCTCCCCTCAGGAGATCTCGAGGCCTCTGAAAAACTCGAACAGTTGAGGGCACTGGAGCACGGTTTCAGGATAAGGGTTGTAGAGACCGGCCATAATTCTGTTGAGGTGGACACCCCTCAGGATATAAAAAAAGTGGAAGAGATAATAAAGAAATCTGCCCAATGACCAATGAAAAGATCTGGCGATTACTCCCTCCTTCTCCCAATGCATCAAGACTTACCGCTGAGGCGGGCGTCTCTCCCCTGAAGGCCCAGCTCCTCTTGAACCGCGGGATCACGGACAGCGTTTCGGTTCAGGCCTTCCTGTCACCAAGGCTCTCCGATCTGATGGATCCCATGCGCCTGAAAGATATGGACAGGGCCATCGATCTCATCATCAGGGCCATGAAGGAGGGGGAGCGGATCGCGGTCTTCGGTGACTATGACGCGGACGGCCTTACCGCCACCGCACTGATGTTGAATCTCTTTTCCGAGCTGGGCGTCCGGGTCTCCTCCTATATCCCCAACAGGCTTGAAGAGGGTTACAGCCTCAATTGCGCCGCTGTCAAGACGCTGGCCGACAGGGGTGTACGGCTTATCATCACGGTGGATTGCGGCATCTCCAATAATAGGGAGATCCGTATGGCAAAGGAACTGGGAATGGAAGTCGTGGTCACGGACCATCACCAGGTCCCTGAAGATTTCGACCCCCTATGCCCTGTGATCAATCCCAACCGGTCCGACTCCCTTTTCCCCTTCAGGGATCTCGCTGGCGTCGGTGTCGCCTTCTTTCTGGCCGTGGGGCTGAGATCCGTTTTGAGGGACGCGAAATGGTTTAGGGATATTCCGGAGCCGGACCTGAAAGCCTATCTCGATCTCGTTGCCCTTGGGACCGTGGCAGACATGGTGCCCCTTAAGGGACAGAACAGGATCCTTGTCACCTCAGGGATAGAGACCATGAAAAATTCGAGATGGCCGGGCATTAATGCCCTAAAAGATGCCTCCGGCATGAGTTCTCGCGAAATATCCGCCTACGATCTGGCCTATAAGCTCGCGCCCCGTCTCAACGCGCCCGGAAGGCTGGGGGACCCTGCGATCGGACTGACCGCCCTAACAACGGATCAGGGCCCCATCGCAGCACAAGCCGCCAGGGAGCTGAACGGCTTGAACAGCCGGCGTCAGGAGATCGAGGGGGATATCATTGAGGAGATTGAAGAATCACTTATCCCTGGATATGGTATTGAAAACAGGAAGACCATCGTCCTGGCAAGAGACGGCTGGCATGAGGGGGTCCTGGGCATAGTGGCCTCGAGGCTCCTGGACAGATACCGGCGACCCGCTCTTGTCCTGTCAATCAGAGACAATGTGGCCAAGGGTTCAGGGAGGAGCATCGACGGCTTTAACCTTCATCGGGCCATGACAAAACTGGCAGGCCTTTTTGAGAAATTCGGGGGGCACTACCACGCGGCCGGCTGCACCTTGAAGGCCTCGGATGTCAAGGCCCTCGCCGAAGGGCTGGAAGAGATCGCCCAGAGGGAGTTGAGGGAAGAGGACCTTATCCCCTCAATCGAGGTTGATTCGGAGATCGGTTTCCAGGAACTTACCATGGAGACTGTAAGCCAGATCCTTTCCCTGGCCCCCTTCGGGGCAGGCAACCCCGAACCTCTTTTCCATGCAGGGGACCTAAATGTCCTGATTTCCCGGGTTGTCGGAGAAAGGCACCTGAAACTCACGGTCAGACAGGGAGAAAAGGTCATGGAGGCCATTGGTTTCGGTCTCGGTGACCGGCGCCCCCGTGAAGGCGACACCATAAACATGATCTTTACCCCTGAGATCGACCTGTGGAACGGCTACAAAAAGATTCAACTCAGGATCAATGACCTGGAACTGAAGGGGGAAAAATCAAGGCTCCTCCGGCCGGGAGGCTGAGGCCATTCTCGCCAAAATCCACCATCAAATTTCCATTTTGTTAGTAGCGGCGATGGATTTTGGTTAACCCTGAACACCAGCAAGGTGTTAGATGCAAGGCGCCGCATCGTAGATCCCGCTGCTTTATGCGGGAGGAGCGACGACTGAGGCGTATGAGCAATACGCCGCAGGGAGGAGAGATCGAAGGCAACGCAGCTCGAAGATCCCGGCTCGACGGGGAGATGACATCTTGATGGTGAATCAGGGCTCTCTTTTGTCCTTGACAGGGGATCGCCCCTTCCCTATATTCCCAATCATTATTAATGCTCGTCCCAACAAGACCGATTTCGGATGAGATCTTTAGGATCCCAGTATAAGGATGCAACATATGTATAACGCGAGTGATTTGAGAAAAGGGCTGAAGATACAGATAGACGGTGAGCCCTTTGTGATCAGCGATTTTCAGTTCTCCAAACCGGGAAAGGGCCAGTCCCTTTACCGCTGCAAGCTCAAGAATATGATTAATGGAACCATCATCGACCGGACATACAGGTCCGTGGACAACTTTGAGCCCGCGAATCTGGAAGAGAGAAGGATGCAGTATCTGTACAACCAGGAAAATGAATTCCATTTTATGGACCTTGAAAATTATGAACAATCCATCCTCACAAGAGAGCAGATCGGAGACGCCAATAATTACCTCACGGACAACCTTGAAGTGAATGTGCTCTTTTTCGAGGACACGGCTATAGGCATCACCCTCCCCAATTTCGTGGATTTGACCGTCACAAAGGCGGATCCCTGGGTAAAGGGCGATTCCGCTGCAGGGGACAGCAAGCCCGTCACCCTTGAGACCGGTTACACCCTGAGGGTCCCTCCCTTTATTGAAGAAGGGATCAAGATAACCGTTGACACACGAACCGGGGAGTATGTCACCCGGGTCAAGGAATAGGGAAGCCGCTTTCGAAGGGCAGAGGCTGGCCGCTAAGGAGCCCTTTCTCCGTAAACGCGCCTGGATAACCCAATCCGTGAGGCGCTTTTTTATTGAAAGGGGCTACCTGGAAATCGAGACCCCGAACCTCATAACCTCCCCGGCCCCTGAAGCCCACATCGATGCCCTGCGCGCCGGTCCCGGCTTTTTGCATCCCTCCCCTGAATTGTGCATGAAGCGGCTCCTCTGTGCCGGATATCCCCTGATATTCCAGATCTGTAAATGCTACAGGGGAGGGGAGCGGGGCCGGCTGCACCTGCCTGAATTTACCCTCCTGGAATGGTATCGCACGGGAGCCGATTACATGGATCTTATGGATGAATGCGAAGATATGATAAGATCCGTTGCAATTGATCTGGGGCTCGGGACCAGGATCGAGTACAAGGGAAGGGAGATCGATCTTAGGGGTCCATGGAGGCGTATTTCCCTGGGGGAGGCCTTTGATCTCTTTTCCCCCATACCCCTTAAAGAGGCCATTGATCTGGACCGTTTTGAGGAGATCATTGTATCCTCTATAGAGCCGGGCCTCTGTGAGTACGGGCCCGTCTTCCTGTACGACTATCCTGCCTCCATGGCCTCCCTGGCGCGCTTAAAAGAGGATGATCCGGGTCTGGCTGAAAGGTTTGAGCTCTATCTTGGGGGACTTGAACTGGCAAATGCCTTCTCGGAATTAAGGGACCCGGAAGAGCAGGAGCAGAGGTTCAGGGAGGAAAACGAAAGGCGCAGGCTGCTTGGCAAAGGAGAATACCCACTCCCTGAAAAATTTCTCCGGGACCTCGGCAGGATGCCTGTTTCGGCGGGAATCGCCTTTGGCGTTGACCGGTTCGTTATGCTCCTGACCAATAGTCCAAGCATCGACGATGTGGTCACGTTCACCCCTGAGGAGCTTTGAGGGCCCAATCAGGGTATATAACACATAGATATTAGATATGCTAAAGCAGGTAATGTTATCTCTTCAGGGTGATATAATAAAAGCAGGCGCAAGGCGTAAGGCACAAGGCTAAAGGTTCCCTAAATATAAAGCTTAAGGACTTTATTGTTTCCCCCTGCGCCCTTAGCCCTTAGCCTTATTTTGTATTAATAAAAAGGAGGATCTTTTCTGTGGATGACAAGATAAAGAAAAAGACAAAGGAAACGGCGAACAGGCTCTTCGGAAAAGGGATCAAGGCGGACCCCCCCTACAGGTTATGGAAGGAATTTGACAGGGACCTTGCCAATGACTTCTCCATGTTCATAACGGGCAATCTCTACTCAAGGGAGGTCCTATCCCTGCCCGAACGACAGATGGTCGCCTGCGCGATGCTGGCCGCACTCCGGGCGAAAGATGAATTGAGGCTCCACGTAAACGGGGCCCTGAACGTGGGCTGCGACCCCAAAAAGCTGGCCGAGGTCTTCTTTCAGGTAGCCACCTATGCGGGAATGCCGGCGGTTAATGAAGCCCTCGGGGTCTTTCGGGAGGTCCTCATGGAGAGGGGAGAATGGCCTGCCCGATGAATATCCGGAGCCTCCCCAATGGCCTGTGAATGGGCCGGTTTTTGCACACATTAATGTGCATCTTTTCCATTGACCTTTTCAAAGCTTCTGATTATGCTATGTCATCCCAATTGAGTGAAGCTCAATATGGAAGGCTGCCGGTTTATGAAGCGCCATCGACATACCCGCATTTCTATTGTGATGAGGAAGGGCCGGTACGGGCTCAAAAGGAGGTAATCGAATTGGGAAACGGGATCGTAAAGTGGTTTAATAACAAAAAGGGGTTTGGATTTATCCAGCAGGAAGAAGGGCCGGATCTTTTTGTTCATTACTCCTCCATCGTTTCGGAAGGATTCAAGACATTGAATGAGGGTGACCGGGTAAGCTTTGATGTCCAGGAGAGCGACCGGGGCCCTAAGGCGATAAATGTAAATAAGATTTAGATTCTACCGCCTTCCGTAATGGATTCAGTCATTGGGGCAATTCCCCTACCTCGCCTCCTGATATGGAAAGGACGGGGAGACGGGGGTCTACTTCCCTGAATAGAGCGGCCATATATTTGTGACAGGTAAAGAAAAGTACCTGGTGCTCCCCTGCGAGCTCGACAATGCCCTTTACGGTCGCTTTAGCCCTGTCAAGATCAAAATTCACCAGTATCTCATCCATTATAACGGGCAAAGGATCGGATCTCCTTGAAAATTCCCTGATAAACCCGAACCGGAGGGAGAGGTAAAGCTGTTCAGCCGTTCCCCGGCTCAGTTGATCAATTCCTTTCCGGCTGTTGTCATGGCATACTATCTCAATACGATTTTCGCCGATCGGGGAGACAATCGACTGGTATTTTCCCAATGTCATCTGATTGAAGAAACGGCTGGCTTCGGCTATGACTCTTGGTTGTCTCTCCTTTTCATATCTCGCCCTCGCCATCCTGATCAGATACTTGGCAAGCCTTGCAACGACCCATTCCTCTGTAAGCGACCTTAATTCTTCCTTGATACCCTCTTCTTCCGCCCTCAGCTCCGATATCCGCTCATCCTTTACCAGTTGACGAATCCGTTCCTCAAGCCTTGCCTGCTCCCTCTTATCACTGTCGAGGGCCGTCTCTGTCTCCTCCAGCTCCCTTTCCAGTCCGCTCCTCCGGCCCTCTAACTCTTCGAGATCCGCCTCCGAGACCTCTTTCACGACCGCATCGAATTTTTCCGGATTGCCCGAGAGCCGTTTTATATTGTCTTCGCATCTCTCTATCTCTTTCTTCAGGCCCGTGCCCTCTTCAAAGATTTGTTCCCTTTTTCTGAAATCCTCTTCATTATTCGCGCCCCCTGAGGCCATGAAATCCCGGATTTCCTTCCTCAGCTCCAGCTCCTGTCTTCTGAGACGCTCAACGGCGCCGCGGCCGGCCTCCGCCTCCTTTATCAATATTTCCCTTTTCTGGGCCGCCCGCTCGGCAGCCGTAAAATCCTGAACCAGCATTTCCGCGGCCGCCTGTAACCCGTCCCCATCCACAGGCTCCCTGTTACAGGATTTGAAGGTATCATTGACAAGTTCGGTGTACATGGAACTTTCCGTTTCAAGGGATTTCTTCCTCGACCTGAGACGGCCCAGACCCTCGGCCTGCTCCCTGCAAGACTGGATTAATGAGAGTGTTTCAAGGGCGCCGTCGGGTGACAACCCGGGGTCGAGGCCCCTCTCTCTCAGCCATTCGCCCCACTCCCCAAGTTTATCTTCCATCTCCGTTTCCGTGCGCCGTAGCCCTTCTCCTTTCAATTTATATTGCTTTTCAGCCTGCTCAATCGCCCTTTCGGCTTCCCTCCAGCGATCCAGTCTTGCGACGGCCTCGGATAACTCCTGCTCCATCTGATCAAGCTTCTCTGCCCCGGGTATCCCGGAAAGGGAGAGGCCTCTAAATGTCTCTGAGATCCTCTCCCGGATCGTCTCAAGCTTTTTATTAATGGTTGTAATCTCCGCTTCAAGCTCCCCCGTCTTGGCGCCGATCATGTTTAAACGGCGCTCTATGCCCCCGGCCCTTTCCCTTGCCGCCTTCCTGATAACCGCCCCGAATGACCAGTAGACAATCACAAAAAGGCAGGAGAGGCCCATTACAACAAGGCCCCATATCCACTCGTCCATAAGGCCCGCCAGGAACAGCAGTATTAGCCCCGCCCCGATGCCCGACGGCATGGGCCAAAGGGGCAGCGGACGCGTGCCGGAGGTCATGTCTCCTTCCAGTATTCGCCTCTCCTCATCAAGGTCACGGAGTATCTCCTCCCTGTGACGCAGTTCCTCCCTCAGGAGCCTTTCTTCCGATTCCATGCCCTTTTTTATTGCAGACAGCAACCACAGTGCTATT
>CAZGIZ010000177.1:0-8831 GCA_964526655.1 uncultured Desulfobacteraceae bacterium
GGTAACAATCCTGATTTGGCTTTTCCCGTGAAAAATGTTAATATTAAATATATTTATAAACTGGCATTTTATAGTGACGCACCCGGAAAGGTTTTTTGAATTGTACACAGATCCTGATCAGGAAATTATAGACGAACAGCATATAAGGAGAGAAAAGGAAAAAGCTCGTCGTATGCGTCATTCGGGCTGGTGGATGAAAAAGATCCATGAAGGAATATGCTACTACTGCAATAGGAAAGTGGGAAAATCAAACCTTACAATGGATCATGTGGTTCCCCTCAGCAGGGGCGGAAAGAGCAAAAAGGGGAATATCGTCCCCGCCTGTAAGGAATGCAACAACAAGAAAAAGTATCTCCTGCCCGTAGAATGGGAAGAATATCTGAGCGTCCTGTCAGAGAGGATTTGAATCCCAATTATATTTTTATAATTTCTCTATCCTCACCTCTGTCCCTGGGATTTCGCCTGGATTGGTGGCCATATGTTCAGAGGCCCGGCCAAGATTCACTGCTATCTCCAGCCTGTCTGAACTATTGATCAGTGCCAGGACTTCACCCTTATTTCCATCGGAATAGGTATCATTAATTTTTTTTATTACCAGGCTGCCTATACGTATATGGAGTTTTGCATCCTTGAGGAAGTGATCGAGATCTTGACGGCAGATATTAGTGACCAGATTGCCGAAATTGTCAACCTTCACAACCTGCCCGTACAGGACACCATCAACTATATGCGGAATCTGGATGCTCAACTCTACCGGATCTCCTATTACCTTACCCATCTGGGACAGATCCTCTCCAAGGGAGAGATGGGACGCCACCGGCGCAAAGACATCCCTTCCATGAAATGTCCTGGTGACAGGGTGCATGAAATATTTATTCTCGGTTAAACTAATGATTTTCGCCTCCCTGTGATCTTCAATCACGGGCCAGAAAATACCATTATCCGGACCCACGAAAAGGTGTCCGCCCGCATCAATTCCGATTTGCCTCCTGCTGCTTCCGACACCTGGATCAATTACCGCCACATGGATGGTCCCCTCGGGGAAAAAGGGAAATGTCTCATGCAAAATGCCTGAGGCCTCTTTTATTGATCCGGCCTTGATGCAATGACTGATATCAACAATCCTGACATCAGGATTTATTGATAGGATCACACCTTTCATCATCGCAACGTAGGGGTCAATGAGCCCAAAATCGGTAAGGAGAGTAATAATCCCGGATCTTTTCATGGCCTCGCCTGATTAGGAAAATTGATTCAGTAAAAATGCAGCCATGCATAAACTTTTGAACGCTATCAAATTATTACGGAATCGGAAAAATATTGCACACTCGCAAGCCCCTGTAAAGAAGCAATTAAAAAATCGACAGGAGAATGGGGATTTTCCTGATATGGGTGTGAACTAATTCCACTTCCCGCCCCATAACTGATAATTCTGAAGGAGCCGTTACAGGACTTTGATATTTATATAAAATTAAATATATTTATAATATTTTATTTCAAATTATCTCGCTTCTGCAAAAAATTATCTTACAAATATCACCATCCTGTGGAACCCGAGATGTTGTAAGACCTATGCAAAATGAGATAAAAAATCAGGACTCTCCCGATAGACACCCGTTATTCATAACCTCTATAATTCGTCATTTTGATTCCGGAGCCCGATAGATATCGGTTTGTGGCTACCTTAGGTATATGTGTGATCGCTATATCTTCCTTTAAGAATGATCTAATGAATCGTTTTCAATTCCAGAGGGAATCCTCTATAGAACTACTCAGGTCCACCTATGATGATCCGTCCAAAAATGAGTTTAAAAACGGGTATAGGGGGCTTGAATTCACCATCCGGCCCCAATCGGAAGGGGCATTAAAATACCCTGATAAGGAATCCGCACCTGCAAGAGGTCCCATTCCCCGAATCATATTTCCATTTCCGGAGTCAGAAAGCCCAAGGGTCCTTTATTCATACATATGTAAGCAGGCCCGAAGTGATCAATAAAGGGAGGTTGTCTTAAAAAATGGGGGATTTGGAAAAAGAGGAAATCCTGGATCTCCTCTTTATTAAGCTTAACCACAAAGGCCTTATGCCGATCGAGGCTATCAAGTTCATCAAGGACGCCTTCAATCTCCTTGAAGAGGACGAACACCTGAGCTTAGGCGTTATCAGGCAGAGATTGCAAAACATTGGATGGGACGAGCAGATTATGGATGAGCAAAGTCTGGATTTGGTCAGACTGCTTTTCACAAGCATAGATAAAGAACTTCTGGACACATTCCTGCTGCATTAATCCCGATTTTTCACCTGCTGTTAAAAAGCCTCAGAACATATCCATAGGGAAAAATTGTCCTTTCCGTTGATAATTTATAAATAAAAAAATTAAAGTTTTTATTTCTTAATGCCGATAAGCAAATATAAGATTAAACAATTCATTAAGCTGTCACCTTGTATGGACTTTTTATAAGGCCCGTTCGGGGACAGTTGCGGCAATATTGGCGGGTCAATATTGGATTTGTGGTTTACGACCTTGCCGGAAGCGGGTCCGGATTATTCCGCCTATGCGAGTCACAAACGAGAAAATAGCCATTTTCGTCATTATCTTTGTCTTGGTCTCAATATTGACTCTGACGGGATTGGCATACAACTACAGGGAGGAGATTGATTTTTCTCAAAGGATCAGGACGATAAAAAATCGTGTTTTTGCAAAAGCGGAGGTAAGTTTAAAGTTCAATCTGGTAGCCGGAATTAATGAAAAGAGCCTGAGGGTAAAATTCTCCATTCCTTGTGAAAACATAAAGCAAAGGCATTGCATTTTAAAGAGATTGCCGATAATTAAGCACGAACTGTTAATGTCCATGAGCCGGCCCGAGGTCATGCGATCTATCGAAGAAAGGGACTTTAACGCGATGAAAAGGGGCTCATTGCGGATTATCAACAGTGTCAGCAATGAGGCTATTAACAGGCTATATGTGGAATTCTTTTTTCTTAATTAACCTGCCTCTTCACAGCCCTAAACCATAAACAGATATCCGGACACTGAGCCCCCGCTACCACCCCTATCGCGCCTTGCCCAGAAGGACATTGGCGACAACAGTTTTTTCCATCTCTTTGGTCCCTTCGTAGATCTCGAGAATCTTTGAATCGCGATAAAACCTTGCTATATCATACTCATTGAGAAAGCCGTAGCCCCCATGCATCTGAAGCGATTCCTGGGCTACCGTGACAGCATTCTGAGAGCAGAACCATTTTGCCATGGCTATCAGGCCATGGTCCTCCTGACCGCTGTCCATTGACCATGCGGCTCGATAATAGAGGGACCTCCCCGCCTCAATGAGGGTAGCCATTTCAGCTATCTTGAACCTGATGGCCTGAAAGGAGGCTAATTTTTTCCCGAACTGTTCCCGCTGGGTGATATGGCGTATGGCCTGTTCCAGGGCCCCCTGGGCCAGACCTGTTCCCTGGGCGCATATGATGATCCTCTCCCGATTAAAGAGATTTAATATCTGCCTGAATCCCTTTTTCTCCTCCCCTATAAGGTTATCCACGGGGACACGGACGTTATTGAATGAGAGCTCGGCCGTATCAGAGGCCCGGATGCCCAGCTTATTCTTTAGCTTGTTGGCCTCAAAACCCTGCCTGTCGGTCTCCACAATTATGAGGCTATACTGGTTATGCCTGTTAGGCTCATCGGGATGTGTCTTACAGAAGACCAGGATATAGTCCGCCAGGGTCCCGTTTGTGATAAACATCTTGCTGCCGTTTATCACGTATTCGTCACCCTCCCGCACCGCTGTTGTCTGGGCGCTCGTGATATCCGAGCCAGCGTCCGGTTCTGTTATTGCCGAGGCTATGATTGAATGCCCCTCCACCAGGGGGGTGAGATATCGTTTCTTTTGTTCTTCTGTACCGAAATCCATAAGGATCTCGGCTCCGAATGTCACGGAGACAATCCCCTGCCCGATTCCAGGGTCAACCCTCCAGAACTCCTCCACAATGAGGGCCTTTTCAAAATAGCCCAGTCCCGGACCGCCGTATTCTTCCGGGATATTCGCACCCACAAAACCCAGTTCCCTAGCCTTTTCAAGGAGATTCCGGTCTAATTTTTCCTCCTCGTCACACTCCTTGGCAATGGGCGGAAATTCTCCTTCAGCGAATTCCCTTGCCGCATTTTTGATATCCTGCTGCTCCTTGGTCAGTCTAAAATCCATGTGATCCTCCTGAAAAGTTCATCGTCATTCATTAGCACCTACATAAAGCGGTTCCCTATTCCTTTCTCCTATTGAAATATCACCTGGCCGCGCCTTAGGTCGATGCCAGGGATCTATGCCTTTAGTATAATAGCCTCCCCCTGGCCCAGCCCCCCGCAGATAGACGCCACCCCATGGCCGCCTCCCCTTCGTATCAACTCATACATGAGAGTCATTGTAATTCGGGCCCCGCTCGCGCCGACAGGGTGCCCCATGGCAATTGCCCCGCCATTGACGTTGGTCCTGTCCTTTAGTGATGAGATCTCTTCCCCATAGAGCTCTGACAGGATTTTCAAGGAGACCAGGGTGACGGCCGCAAAGGCCTCATTGATCTCTATGACATCCATATCCTGTATCTTTTTCCCTACACGCAGGAGGATTTTTTCAACGGCCCTGGCCGGTAACGTAGCCATATACTTGGGTTTCCCGGCAGCCCATTCCACAGCCTCTATGGTCGCGAGTGGCTTCAGTCCCTTCTCCAGGGCCCTTTCCCTGCTCATGATGGCTATTGCTCCGGCCCCTGCATTCATCCCGGGGGCATTTCCGGGAGTTACCGTGGGGCTCCCGTAAATGGTTCTCAGTTTTGCCAGTTTATCCAGGGATGTCTCTCTGGGCTGTTCATCCCTTTCTAAAAGGACGGCCTTTCCTTTCCTCTGCGGGACCTCGACAGGCAGAATCTCCTCGCCAATCTTGAATTTTCCCTCCCTGTAGGCCATGGCCCATTGCTCATGACTCCTCAACGCCCATTGATCCTGATCCTCCCTTGAGATCCCATACTCCAAGGCCACAACACCTGAATCGAAGGCAACCGCATTGAAACCCTTTTTGGCATAACCAAGCTCAAAAAGGACATCCTCCATTGGTATATGCCCCAGACGGTTTCCCCACCGGGCATACTTGGCCTCGACCAGATGGCATGTATTTCCCATGCTTTCAGCCCCGCATGCAATCACGACATCGGCATCACCTGATTTTATGGCCCGATAACCTAACCGAACCGCTGTCATGGAGGAGCAGCAGGCCCGGTCAATGGTTAGGGAGTTGTTGTCCGCCGGAAAACCCGCGAGCAGGGTAACCTGCCTGGCGGGCACATCCAGGTAAGGCGCGTACTCTGCAGGGATGCATGTCCCGTAATATATTTCATCGACCTCTGAGGGATCCAGATTTATTCGGCCTGTCACCTCTTTTAATACCATTACACCCAGATCAATGCTCGGCATCTCCCGCATCACGCCGTCAAAACGACCAAAGGGCGTCCTTACGGCGCTGACTATCACGACATCTCTATTCTTGTCCATATACAGTTCTCCATAATCATCTGCCCGCTTTATAAGGAATGGAATGACAGGGAGTTACAATAAGTACGACAACAGGGTAATTATCATAAAGGTCACATGAAAGTAAATAGCCCATGATCACTTTAGATCAGAATAAAAAGACCCGCCAGCCATAAAGCCGGCGGGTCTTATAGGTTGCTTCTTTTATCCTGTATTAGATCAGGCCTTACTTATCTTGCAAAGGAGGGCCTTCATCTCCGTATAACCTGTCACGGGATCCCTGGGCTCAAGCTCCGTCAACATATTTGCATTGGCCTTGGCCCATCCATGGGGAATACTCACAACCCCTGGAAGGAGATCCTCTGTGGTCTTGGCCCTGAATTCCACACGGCCTTTCACAGTCTCCACGATCATCATTTCTCCATCTGCGATACCGTATTTTTCGGCCGTAACAGGGTGGACCTCGGCCAGCGGCTCAGGAGCCGTCTTGTGCAGCCTTGGCACGCCCCTGAACTGGGTGTGCGTATATTCCGGTATCCTGGCGCCTGTTGTAAGGATCACGGGATACTTCTTATAGAGTTCGGGCGTGCTTATGGGGCTCTTGCTCGGCTCAACATGATGCGGTATGGGATCATAGCCGTTTTCGGCAAGGGTCTCGGAATAGAGCTCGATCTTTCCCGAGGGTGTCCTGTACTTGCCCTGCTTATATTTTATCTCGGCATAAAAGGCCCCTTCCGGGTGGTCCTTTTCCAACTGTTCCCTGGTCAGGCCGCTGGGTTTCAGGAAGAAATCGATGATTTCCTCTTCCGTTTTCCAGGGGAAAAATTCTCCATATCCCATCCTCTTTCCCAGTTCCGTCCAGATCTTCCAGTCGGGCCAGCTCTCGCCGATCGGCTCTATAACCTTTTTACGCACCATGGCATAGGGGATACAATTGGTCACCCCGTAGACATAGCCCACACCGCTTTTCTCAAGGAACGAGCAGGCAGGCAACACGATATCGGCCAGTTTAGCGGTTTCCGTCATAAACAGATCAACCACGACCATGAAATCCAGGGACTTCATGGCCTCCTGGATTCTCTTGGAATCGGGCAAAGTGACCGCGGGATTACCGCCGGTTACCATCAAGCCCTTGATAGGATAGGGATCCTCCTTGAGCACGGCGTCTGCAAAGAGCATCTGCTGGCCATAGGGGGATGTCCTGCCCCAGAACCGGCGAAACAGTGGATGTTCCCTGGTGCCGATGGGGTCGCTGATCTCCGTAACCCTCATATCGCCAAGGCGGATAAAGGGTATGGACACCCAGCCGCCTGGTATATCCACATTGCCTGTCACGGCCTGAAGTATGGCCTGTATCCGGTTGCCCTGAAAGCCATTGATGTGCTGGTCGATGGAACAGGTCCCCGGCACGATGGAAGCAGGCTTGTTATTGGCAAAGAGGCGGGCGATCTTTCTGATATCATCGGCCGGGACCCAGGTTATCTCCGATACCTTTTCAACGGGGTACTGCTTGACATGCTCGGCAAGCTTGTCAAATCCGATTGTGTATTTCTCCACGAATTCCTTATCGTACAGATTCTCCCCTATGATGACATTCAGCATGCCCAAAGCAAGGGCCGTATCGGTCCCTGGTCTTAACTGGATATGAATGCCCCTCTCGGCCATGGGTATCTTCTTGGGGTCCACCACGATCAGGTGTTCTATGGTCCCGTCATCCAGCGCCTTGTATATCTTGCTTCCCACGGTTATCCTCGAATTGTCCATGTTCTGCCCGAATATGATGACACATTTGGAGTTCCACGGCTCCTCAATGGGATAACCGCCAAAGGTCATCTGTCGCGCCATTATACGAGACCGGAAACAGTTGCCCTCAACCGAAAGGAGATTCGGTGTTCCATAGACACCGCGAAACCTCTGGGCATAGGCTGCCAGTTCGATATTCTCCGTGCCCAAGGAACCCGTATAGACAGCCAGAGCCCTGGCCCCGAAATTTTTCTTTATTTCTTTAAATTTAGCTGCAATGGTGTCAAGGGCATCATCCCAGGAGATACGCTGCCACTTTCCATCCACCTTCTGGAGGGGGTGTTTCAGCCTGTCTTCAGAATAGACCCACTCAGGCAGTGCCTCACCCCTCGGGCAGAGTGCACCCTCGCTTACTGGATGTTCTTTCATTCCCCTAACCTTGACCAGCTTGCCATCCTCGACATAGGCATCTATCCCGCAACTGTTAATGCACAGAATACAGTCGGATTTAATTACCTGCTCGGTCATGATCCTTTCCTCCTTCCTGATATCATCATAATTAAAACCATAAATTAGATCTTGTCATTCCGGCGAAAGCCAGAATCCAAAATATTATCAATAATATATGATTCCTGGATGCCGGATCAAATCCGGCATGACGAGAAAACTTTAGAATCTTAAGTTATCTTATTGCCTCCAGAAAAATATACTTAATACGTTAATATTTTATACATTAAATGACCATGTCTTGTCAAGAGATTATTTTATTGATTCATTAGCAATGTCCATATTTTTAAATATCTGATATCACTATATTATATTTTGAAATAATGACCATTTACGCATCTTTTTCGACCAATATCATACCCCTATTAGTGGTTACCTCAATATATTATATAAATTATATCAAAAAG
Source organism: uncultured Desulfobacteraceae bacterium (assembly GCA_964526655.1). Lineage (GTDB taxonomy): Bacteria > Desulfobacterota > DSM-4660 > Desulfatiglandales > HGW-15 > CAZGIZ01. The sequence goes on from CAZGIZ010000177.1 coordinate 8,177, forward strand.
GAACCCTGATTATCATATAAAAATTATTAATTTATCTAAATAAGCTTCAATCTTTTTTGATATAATCATTGACAAAGCCTTTCAAATACAATATTAAGATATTAATATTTTATGTTTTAAGTAACTTCCTTGACAAGGTTAATCAATATGGCGGACAACAGCTACAGGAGCGATCTGAGCCTGGATGAGAGAGTAATGGTGACTATCGTACGTATCGCCGAACTCTTTAAAAAGGATTCCTCCAGCATATTTAAAAATTACGGCCTGACATTCCCCCAGTATAACGTCCTCAGGGTCCTTGACAGGTCCGAGAACGGACAAAACACCATGACAAACACGGGAAAGGTCCTGCTTGTGACCTGTGCCAATATGACGGGGATCGCTAAGAGGCTTGAAAAAAACGGGTTCCTTATTCGAAAGGGTGACCCCAATGATGAACGCCTTACCGTGTTGGAAATAACTCCAAAGGGGAGACAGACCATAAGGAATATTTCAGTGGAAAAAGATAATAATATTGAAAGTTACTTCTCTAACTGCGGCAATAATGAAAAGAACGAGCTACTGAAAAGCCTCCGGAAACTGTTAACAAAATAGATGAGGGTCCTAATATGTGACGAAGCTGGGCAGGAAGGTAGCGATCTGTGGGAAGGCTATG
>CAZGIZ010000178.1:0-8811 GCA_964526655.1 uncultured Desulfobacteraceae bacterium
CGGGCCCTTGCCCTGAACAGGGTCAAAGGGTCACCCCATAAGTTCACGCCCATGCCGGGCGTACACAAGTCAGTTGAGGGGACGCGGAGAACTTCGGCGGCTTTACAGGCAAGGCTTTTGGCGCGCCCCTCACTTCCATCGTTCGCTTTTAAAAATGAAAATAATTCCATATAAAACTTTTGAAATTGACACTAAGGTTGACGTAGATTCCCTTTTTAAGGGAATGGTTAATATGATTGATAAGTCCACATTCATCAGATGGAACAAACAACATGAGCGATTGTTTCAAGGAAGTATTAATAACCGAAAGTTCAGAATCGCTCGAATATTGCCCCAAAAGACATTACTTAGTCGCATCTTTTGTTGGTCAGCAGCTACCAGTAATTTCACTTCACCACTTCCAGTTCTTTATGGCCATTTTTCTCCAACCGGTAATGGTACAAGGATTGATGTACGAATAATTCCGCCTCAAGTGTATATGTTATGGTTATTTTTGGTGATAATATTTATAAAATAAATAAGACCTTCAGCGAACCAGTTGCCGTCAATAACGCTGATAAAAAAGGAAGATTAATATATTGATATTTAGTTTTTTACCAGCGTTCCACCCTTCTACCTCCCTAGACAGGACTCCTTGTTTCATCCCTCCCGGAGATTTCGGGATTTGTTTTCTTGGGTGACTTACAATCGATTTCAGGATGGTTGTTATCCCACCACGGATTTGTTGCCGTAGTCTTGGCGAAGGCACTTGCCCTTGACAAATACTTTTGTTAATATTATCAAAATATTAACATGGTTCACGTATGGGAGACTTCATTTACTCTAAAAAGGGTGAAAGGGTCCCATAGATTTACGCCCCGCCATATAGCGGGATCTTCGACATGCCGGTTACTGATCCCGGTATCGGGGCCGTACACTATGTGCTGATCGCCAATCGGTGTTTCGTTATCGCTTAACCTAAAGTGTGTCATTGTAATATTCGGCTCCAATGAAGCTCCCCACCGCAAGCGGTGGGGTATCAAGCGGAATTCCGCCATAGCAACCCGGCTTCGCTTTTGCAAGCTTCGCCGTGGTTCACCTCGCCATTCATCCCTGCGGCAAGCCGCAGGGTATTCTGGCGAAGGCGAATAAATCAGGAGGTAGATATGAAAGTAATCGGCATGGACCTGAACTTTGAAATTTTCATTTTTATAAGTACAACGTACATATGAGTTAAGATTTAAATAGGATAAACGGAAGGAAAAGGCTAATGTAAAAAAACATGGCATTTCGTTAGATGAAGCACGCACAGTTTTTTATGACGAAAATGCAATTCAATTTTTTGATCCTGACCATTCCGATGATGAAGACCGTTTCATCTTACTCGGGATAAGTTTTAAACTTAGTATTCTCATCGTCTGTCGCTGTTTTCGGGAGAGCGATAAAGTTATTAGAATTATTTCTGCCAGAAAAGCGGATAACGATGAAGAGAATGAATATTGGAGGTACAGAAAATGAGAGACCATTACGATTTTTCTAAAATTAAGGGGCGTAAGAACCCCTATACAAAATATCTGAAACAACCGGTAACAATGCGGCTGGACCGTGACACCGTCTCATATTTCAAGTCTATGTCGGAGGAATCGGGTATTCCTTACCAAAGCTTAATAAACCTGTATCTTCGCGACTGCGCTATTAATTGCCGAAAATTAGACATGAAATGGCAGACTCAAAATGCCGAACAGAAAGCTGGATGCCCTTAAAATTTTAAGATTCAATGGATTCATTGGTTATTTTTATCCCAAATGAAAGAAATCACTGGAAAAACAGCCTTTATTACGGGTGGCGCCAACGGAATCGGTCTTGGGATGGCCCAAGCCTTTTGTAAAGCTGGCATGAATGTTATGATCGCAGACATCAGGCCTGATTCTCTTGAGAACGCCAAGTCTCATCTGAGCCCGTTTGAAAATTCGGTTCAGACCATTCTCCTGGACGTAACGGATCGAGAAGCGTTCGCGGAAGCGGCTGACAAAACTGAAAAGGTCTTCGGTAAAGTTCACGTTCTATGCAACAACGCTGGAATCAACATTTTCGGTCCCCCGTATGAATCCTCCTATGACGACTGGGATTGGATCATTGATGTCAATCTGAAAGGCATTGTCAATGGGCTCAAGTGCTTTATCCCCAAAATAATGTCACACGGTGAGGGGGGACATATTGTCAACACGGCCTCAATGTCCGCCTTTATAGTGACAACAACAACCGGCGCCTATACGGCGACAAAGTACGCTGTTCGTGGCTTATCCGAGGTCTTGTGGTATGACATGGCGCCACATAACATAGGGGTGTCGCTTTTAAGTCCCGGATTTGTAGCCACTCATATTCATCATTGCGAGGAATTACGTCCCCAGCGTTATAAAAAAGGCGCGAACATAATAACAGGGGAAACCGCAAAAAAAATGGATGACATGATACACGGCACGGCTATGGACCCGTTTGTGGTGGGCGAGATTGTTCTGGAAGCGATTAAACAGAACAAGATGTACATATTTACGCATCCCGATTCCAAAGAAGAATTCCGTGAGAACTGCGAGGAGATTCTGGCGGCCTTCCCGGATGAAGATTCAAGATCCAACTCAAAGGAGCTTGAGTATGGCAGGTGGCAGGAGCTGAAAAAAATCAAGGAACAGTACGGCCCCAGATAAGAAGAAGGGGTCAAGTCTCCGTTTGACTGTTTTTGGAAGGGGAGTATGAGCCAAGCGGAGACTTGATCCCTTCATTATTCGGTTAAGCTCCCTATCTGCCTTGACAGGACACCCGGTTTCATCCCTCCCGGAGGTCCCGGGATTTGTTGGATTCTATTTTCAATGATCACGAAAATCGCCCAAATTTCCATAAAAATATCAAAAGGCATACTTGAGGCAAAAGGGTCCGATTGGGATATGATGGAATTGGGATTTATTGGATTATTTTGACCTGTCGCCGTATCCCTTCCATTTTTCGTCGACCTGCTTCTGGATCTCGGATATGCGGGATTTAGAAAGGCCCTTAAAACGATTCTGTGTCTTAAAGTACTCCTCAACAGGCAGTCTCTTCTTTTTTAGCAGGCGTTTGGACGGCCCCGTAAGCCTCCATTCGGAATACTCGATCTCATAGAGATCATAGAGGCCCGATTCTACTGCTAACCTGCCTACCTTGACTGCATATTGCGGTTCGAAACCCCACCCTGAAGGGCAAGGCGTATGGACATGTATATATTTGACACCCTGGATGTCTTTGGCCTTTACAATCTTATCGAAGAGATCCAGGGGATATGAAGCGGAGGCAGTGGCGATATAGTTCACTCCATGGGCAGCTATTATAGCTGGAACATCTTTGCTGACCTGAAGCTTCCCGGAAAAGGGAGTGGTGGTCGTCAAGACTCCTTGCGGTGTGGTCCCCGAACGCTGGACCCCTGTGTTCATGTACGCCTCATTGTCGTAACAGATAAATATGAAATTCTCTCCTCGTTCACACGCCCCGGACAGTGCCTGGATCCCAATGTCCGCGGTCCCGCCGTCACCGGCCCAGGCAGCCACAGTGGTATGTTCCCTGTTCAATGCCTTAAGGGCGGCCAAAACGCCGGTTGCCGCGGCAGCGGTCGAGGCAAAGGTCACGTTAAGGGAAGGCAGCTTGGTGGAGGCTATGGGATACAGCCCCTGAAGAACGGTGAGGCAGCTTGGCGGCACAACCAGGATGCTGTCCCTGCCAAGGGCCTTTAATCCGATCCTGTATACGATACTGAGACCGCAACCGGAGCAGGCACGGCTTCCGGGATGGACCAATTCCTCTTCGGGAAGACTAAGAATATCTGTCTTTGCGTTCATATTTTATTTCCTTGAAAATTAATCTGATGTCTACAACTTCAACCCTATCCAAATGGATTCTCCTGTCTTTGGCTTTGATGTCCTGCAGGCTTCCTTAAGCACCTCATAGAGATCCCTTGTCTTAATCTCTCTCCCGCCGATGCCCAGGATGAAACTCTGTACCAGGGGCCTTTCATCACAATCATAGAGGGCCGATTTTATGTCACCGTACAACATTCCCCCATAGCCGTAGCTCAAGGCCTTTTCAAAAACCACAATGCGTTCACATCTCTTTAAGGCCTTGATAATTGCCTTATCCGGGAACGGCCGGTAGAGATGGAGGCTTAAGACTCCGACCTTAATTCCCTCTCCCCGCAGGGTGTCGACCACGTCTCTTAAATGATATGAAAGTGAGCCGATGCTCACCGCGATAAAAGAGGCATCCTCACAAAGATATTCTTCAGTTATCGGGCAGCCCCCCCGGCCGAAGATAGTCTTATACTTTTCATCAATCTCCTCAAGGACCCCGATGGATCCTCTCAGGTCCTTGTGGAGTGCATTTCGTATCTCCATATAGGCCGGGGCCATGTCGCCATGCACGTTCACCCTCAGGTCAGGCAATGTAACGCTATTGAGGTTTGCAGGATTGTCCGGGTCCAGATGGTAATGGGAGCTGAAGGCCGGCAAAAAGCTGTCTACCTTCTCCTGGCTGGGTATCTCAAAGGGCATATAGGTATGTGAGAGCAGATAACCATCATAGCATACCATTACCGGAATGCTGACATCCTGGGCCAGATGAAATGCCTTGATAACCGTATCGATTATCTGCTGATGATCGTTTGCATAAAGCTGTATCCAGCCGTTATCCCTTTGAGACATTGAGTCCTGCTGATCATTCCAAACGGTCCAGGGGGCCCCTATTCCCCTGTTGACAACGCACATTACAATCGGGAGTCTCGCTCCCGCGGCCCAGTGCACCTGTTCGCTCATGTATAACAGACCGTTTGAGCTGGTGGCCGTAAAGGCCCTGGCCCCCGTGCTTGCGGCCGCGATACATACGGATAGCGCGCTGTGTTCACTCTCCACAGGGATATACTGGGAATCCAGCTCCCCGGATTCTACATATTCCGAGAGTTTTTCAGTCAATGGCGTCTGGGGGGTAATGGGGTAAGCGGCTATCACCTGGACACGCGCGAGCTTCACGCCTGTGGCCGCGGCGAAATTCCCTGATTCGATTGCATGCATGCCTCTATTCATCCTCCGTGATAAAACGGGATTCCTCAATCATGTTAATGGCCCTGGACGGGCACTCTTCAGCGCATATGCCGCATCCCTTGCAATATTCATAGTCGATCTCCGGAGGGATGGTCCGTGTTATCACTCCGTCGGGACAATACATCCAGCATATGAAGCAGGCCATCTTGTTCTTTTTTACCGGTACACAACGATCCAGGTCAATAACAGGCCTTAACACCCTCCAGGAACCTGTCCTCCCTCCATCACCCGGTCCCGGTTCTCCATGAGACGTTACTATTTGCCCTATTTTCTTGGCCATAATCTAAGCATCTCCTATTTCGGTCTTTTCATATGTCAGGCGAGCCGCTTCCGCATTTTCACGGGGCTTCTTGCCTTCGAACTCTTCCTCAATGGCCTTGAGCAGGACATTCAGATCGAGAAGCCCGCTTGCCCTGGCAAAGGCGCCGATTATGCCCGTATTAACTATCCCTTTTGTAAGGCCCACCTCACTGGCCAGGGCCGTAACATCCGCAATGGCCACCTTTATTCCGGGAAATTCATAGTCATCAAGGGCCTTAGGTGTGTTTATGACGATAAGGCCGCCCGGTTTAAGCCCATCTGTTACAGATGCCTCCTCCACGAGCAGATGGTCGAGAACGACGACCATATCCGGAGTTTCTATGGGTGAAATGTCATATATCTTATCTTTTGAGAGTTTAAGAGAGGTCAAAACCGGCGCGCCCCTCCTTTCAGTCCCAAAAGTGGGTGACATGACTACACCTCCGTATCCCGATATAAATGCGGCGTTTGCTACAATCTTTGCCGCGGTAATCGCGCCCTGCCCGCCCCGACCATGCCACCTTATTTCAATTATATCCTTTTCCATTGCCATCCCGTCTTTCATATATTCCCGGTAGTGACCGGAAACTTAAATCCTTGGCAGCTTTATCCCAGATAGTTGGGAGAAAAATCAAACTAAGTAAAATTACATAAACTATAATACTACAAATTAAACATCACTTTTGTTATCAGGAGTAAAGAAGGGTATGTTTTACTCTCTAATTCCTAAGGAAGAGGGATTTTATTCGGTTGGATAATCTTCACATCTTTTTCCAGCACTGTCACACTCTGGCGCCCCAAATCCTTGCCCGGCTGAGCTATTATTTATCAGCCGTCCTCCATTTAAAAAAAAGAACATAGAAAAATCCGGTCTTTTAGTAATATGTTCCATCTCTTTCGTCAAGACTAATTGTTGCCCCTGATTTACCATCAAGATGTCATCTGCTGCGTTTTCTTCGATCGCTCCGACCTGCGGTGTATGAATGGGGCGCAAGGCATAAGGCGTAGGGCGTAGGGCAACAAAATGACAATTTATAAAAATCTGACGCTTTTACATTTTTTATTTCTCACATTGTTGTTGCCCAGGGTTAACCAAAATCCATCGCAATTATTATCGAAATAGGAATTTGATGGTGGATTTTGGTTAACTTAAGGGCAGGAACCTGGAGGCTTCCAAATGGCCGTTTCCGCTCACTTGTGCATATATCTCCTCTGATGACGCGGATCAGTGTCTCCTATTTTGATAAAAATACATTGCTTTTTGATACCGTTTTATTTAATCTGCCGGGAGATTAAGGAACCAATCATAGTGGTCAATGGGGCAATGGAAGAAGAAACCGGAGAGGGCACGATTGACAGTTATGACGATTTTTTAGACGGCGTCACTCTATCGGCCCGGGGAAAGGAAGAAATGGACGTAAATAAGGGCCCCGAACAGTTAAAGGCCGGGGAGAAGATCCCCGCCGATATGGGGACGCGGGTCAAAAAGGCGAGGGAGAGTCGCGGCCTGAGCATTTTTGATCTCTACCTGAGATCGGATATCGACGTCGCCACCCTCTCCCAGATCGAAGAGGGAGAGGTTGTCCCGCCTTTGGGGACGGTTATCAAACTGGCCAAGGCCCTTGACCTGAAAATGGGATATTTCATCTCCGGTGAAGAGGCCAGTGCCTACACCATCGTTCGCCGCGATGATCGTAAGGTGACCCCGCGATATGACTCAAAAAAGGAAAAACATTACGGCTATGAATATGTGTCCCTCGCGCCCCATAAGACGGACAGGCACATGGAACCGTTTCTGGTCACTCTTGAACCATCTGAAACGGAAGAGGAGAGATCGACCCATGACGGTCAAGAGTTTATTTTTGTGCTCAATGGGGAGATGGAGGTGCGTCTCGGGGAAGAGATTCTCATTCTCGAACCGGGTGACAGCATCTACTATGATTCCACAATCCCACACCTGGTAAAATGCCACGGCAAGGAAGACACCAAAATTCTCGCTGTCCTTTATACCGGAAAATAATCCCGAACACAGACCGGTGCCCCTACGTGAAATCATTCAAACCCTTAGGATATTTGCATGCAAGGACCGGCAAGAATAATCAGATCGGACAGGATCGCTAATTATAAAAACCTGGGTCCCCTTTTCACATGGGAGAGCGGCAGGGCCTATCTTATTATCGATAGGGTCCTGTTCACTGAAAAGGTGGGGGCGATCCTCTGTTACCATAATCCGCCCGTCCATCAGATAGGAACTAAAGGCCTTTACGCGTTTCATGATGGGTTGGATACCGTTTTAAAAAAGAGTGATGAGCTGGAGTTCCTTATATTGTATAGCGCCAACGCCCCTGTCCACTCGGGTGGTGACTTGAAGGAGAGTCTGAGCAGGCTCAGAAGATCTCTTGCGAAAAAACGTGAAATGGAGGCTGCGGGCGCATCAAAAGAGGATATCGATTCCCTTTTTGGCTGGGGCGAAAGCCGTTTGGAAAAAGGCGTTCTCCTGTACGGGAAGATCAGGAGCGCCGCCCGATACATGAGGGTAGTAGGGATATGCGGCGGGGGCCTCAGGTTCGGGGGATCCGCTGAGATCCCCTTGATGGCCGATTACCTCATAGGTGATTCGCGGAGCGGGATGTGCTTCAGTGAGGCCTTGATAGGGATCATTCCCGGCTGGGGAGGGATAACCCGCGTCCTTGTAAAGTCGGGATTGACAAACGCGGCCTTTATGGCGAAAACGGCAAAACCGGTTTTTGCCCCTGCGCTGAAGGATATGGGCATCTATGACCATATTGTGGAGGTTCCCTTTGGCCTGCCGAAGACACAAAAAACAGGGGACCCGGCACTTGATAAGAAAAAGTACCTGGAGGCACTGGAGGATCACGATGACAGGACCGGCATCCTCCTGCTTCCGGCAGGCCTTGAATGGGCAGTACACCCGCGGGAAGATATCCCCCCGGCCAGGGAAAGAAAAACCCTGGCGGAGCCCGCCGAGATCGACCGGGAGGTCGCCCTTAGGGTAGACCCCGATAATTACGCACACCTCTGGGGGAGACCCTTAAAGGAAGTAAGACATGAGATTGACCGACTCGGGAGGCCCCTGGCGCCGCAATCCATCGACGCTATAGACGGTCTTCTGGGGAACTATGACGCTTCAACCTTTGAGGAGGGGCGATTTGTTCAGGAGGAACTGCAGGCGGACGCGGCATTATACAGGGATCCAAGATTTCTTGAGGGCCTGAGTGCATTGCTGGAGCATAGGGTGCCTGACTTCAGGCATCCCGCGCGTTCATAGAGAAGCAGAACCGGGTTTATGAGTTCACGCTTTCAGGAACAATCCTGAGCCAAAGCGGAGGTCGGGTCCTTTTTTTCAAGCCCTATCTCAAAAAGAGTTCCACCAGACTCTGCCGTTCCAGCA
>CAZGIZ010000179.1:0-8725 GCA_964526655.1 uncultured Desulfobacteraceae bacterium
GAGATCCCCCTCTGGCCCTTTGATCAGTATGCAATAGTATAACCGGACATTACTGGGTCTCAATCTAATATTTTGATAATGTCCAATACTCTTCGCACATTGCTCTACTATTCGGAGGTTATGCCCATTTCTTCAAGCCGATATCTCCCTGATTTTCAGGATGTGGCCGAATATTTGAGGTTTGGCATGTTTATTTGATATCGATAAATGTTCAGGGGCATAAACCACAAATATTCGTCCACTTCAATGCACATTGGAATTTCAAAAAGATATCGTCTTTCTGAAACAGGCATAACCTCCTTAAGCCAAATCGAGACATATCACTTAAAAATGATTAATCAACACATATGAACAATACCAATATCTTTAATGATAATATGCGATTGGATATTAGCGGCCCAATGAGCGTAAACGCTCTTTGAGTTCACTGCCCTTTTCAGATAAATAGTTTATCCATTCAGAGTCCGAATCGGGATTCGGTATCACTGCTGATCCGGATACGCCTTTTGCATGCAATTTCTTCACCATATCCCTCTCAACTTCGGTTCTTTTGTTCTCAAGCATCTTCTCAAAATCGGCGAGGAGCGTCCTGATCGGAGCGGCATCCATCCCGTCGGTAACCTCAAATAGTCTTAAAATATAGGTATTATCCCCTCCAGGCCTTATCCGTGGTATCGATTCATCCATTATGGCCTGGGGAATCATCTCATGCTGCCCTTCCCCAAGAGAGGCGATTTCCATTTTATATCTTTCCAGATCAATGACACCGTCGATAAATTTCTGGATCAGACCGCCAGCCTTGCCTCTGATCTCGCGCAGCTTGAACTCTTTTTCCTCCTCTTCGGACATGGTCATGCCCTTGGTCTTTTCCATGATTATTTCCAAGGTACTCTTTATCTCTCCCATAGGAAGCTTACCTCACACATTAAGTTGCTTCGGCATTATTATCTATATTATACCCCGATTTACTCTGGGCCCAGTTCCACCATGATAGAATCGTGGAGCACGGGCCTGAATGCCTTTATCTTCTGGTTATTTCGCGTTGGATGGACCCTGTTGGTGAGGAAGATAACGGTCACATCCCGCTCCAGATCCATCCAAAGGGACGTACCTGCAAAACCCAGATGACCCACACTCCTTGATGAAAAAAATTTCCCTGAGCTTGAACCCTGGGTAGAGGGTGTGTCCCATCCCAGGGCCCAGGAGCAGTGCTCCACAATTTCCTGTCTCCTGAAGAATTCCCTCACAGTCCCTTGCCTGAAGAAATCGTCCCTTTCCCCCATATAATGCTCTCTCAGCATTTCAACTATTACAAATATCTCCTTCGCGACCCCGAATAATCCCGCATGTCCGGAATACCCTCCCAGGGCGTAAGCGTTTTCATCATGCACCTCCCCCTGTATCACCCTCCCCCTCCATGGACAATCCTCGGTGGCTGCAATTTCCTTCCTATTAAATCTCTTAACTATGGAGCCCGTGTTCAGAAAGGTCCTCTTGAGTGACAGGGGTTTATAAAAATTTTCATCTATAAGATTATTGAGACTCATCCCCGAGATCTCTTCGATAACCCATTCCAGGACCATAAAACCCAGATCGCTGTAAACACAGTCCTTTCCCGGCCTGTAAACAAGAGGCTCCTCCATGAGCCGTTTCCTCAAAATTCTCTTCCTCTCTTCGGGCCTGTACTTCATGAGATCGAGATAGATCGGCTTCCAATCCGCAAATCCCGCGGAATGGTTCAATATCAAACGAAGGGTAAGGCCCTCTTTATCATCCTTTTTGGAGGACTCTTCGATAATTTCCCTCAGGGGTTGATCCAGGCCTATCTTGTCTTTATCAACCAGCCCCATCAGGGCGAGGGTTGTTGCCAGGGGCTTTGTGAGGGACGCCAGATCAAAGATAGTATCCTTTCTCATCGGGACCCTTTCAGGAATCAATGAGAGGTACCCGCTTTCCCTAACAAATTCAATCCTCCCCTCCCATGCGATCAAAAGGACCGCCCCGGGATAGACTCCTTCCCTTACCCCCAGGTCAAGGATTTCCTTTATCCTGTTCTCCTGATCCCTATTCAACGAGTTCATCCATATAAACAGAAGCGAAGACCTTGGCGTCCGAAATGATATCGCTTATGAGGCAGAATTCATTTGGCTGGTGAGCGCTATCCTGAGAGGTCATCCATACGGCGGCCGGCAGACCTGACTGTCGGAAAAATGCCGCCACAGTACCGCCGCCAATCCCCATCGGGATTGCGTCAAGTCCCTTGACCCTTTTGATTGCCCTTGTCAATGCCTTTACAACCGGGGCGCCGGCGGGAGTAGGATTTACGGCATCCTGCCTGTAGACCGGGTCCGCGCTGATTTTCAGATTCAGCTCATTTTCCACTTCCTTGGCGATCTCCCCGACGGCGGTTATTATGTCGTCAACCCTATAGGATGGCAGGACCCGGCAATCCATATAAAAAATATCCCTTCCAGGGATTGTGTTGACATTGGGGACATTCGCCTCCATCTTCGTGGGCTCAAAGGTGGAAATGGCGGGGCTGAAAAGTTCATCCGCAAGATCATAGACCTTTTTCAACCTCTCAAGGGACATTATGAGTCTGGCCGCTCCATAAAGGCTGTTTTTCCCCTTCTCAGGTGTGCTGGCGTGACACTGCAGGCCCGTTACAACAAACTTTATCCAGAGCATGGATTTTTCCGCTATCTCAATCATAGTGCCGTCACTGTTACCCCCATCAGGGACGATTATCAGGTCATCAGGGCCGAAGAGATCTCCACGGTTTTTCACCAGATAGTCAAGACCGAACTGACTGCCTGTCTCTTCATCCGCCACAAAGGACAGACCAACAGGTCTTTCCAATTTCTCACCCGATTCCTGAATCGCCCGGAGGGCCATAAATGAACTGACGATTCCGTGCTGATTATCCTCAACACCTCTGCCCGTTACCCTGTCTCCCTCTACCTTGACCTTGTAAGGATCACCCGCCCAAAGCGAGAGGTCTCCCGGCGGCACAATGTCCATATGGGAGAGGGCCCACACGGTGGGCCCGCTTTTCCGTCCTTTCCACTTGGCGACCAGGTTGGGACGATACCCTCCCCTTGCTCTCTCATCCGGCGCCTTCACTTCCTCAAGATAATCCGGTCCCAGGGCCTTGAGCCTCTCCTTGAGATAATCGGCCTTGTCATGCTCGCCCGTGCCGCCGTTCTCAGGTCCCAGGGCGACCCTTGATGTCAAATCGGTCTGAAGGGAAATGATGTCATCCCTATATCCATCTATGATCTGAAATATATTTTCTGTTTCCGGCATGTCTCTTATCTCCATCGCAATTTCATCGCCTTTTCCCTTTTCACAAGGCATGAAAGTACTGCTATTTCCTTCATTATATGATCCGCTATCTCATAAACATTGCTGGACGGTCCCCCATACACAGGTTTCCCTATTCTTATCCTGACCGGTGTCCTGAAATGCCCCCTGACATATCTGATGCCAGCCGGGATCAAAACGGTCTCCAGTCGGGAAAGAATCATCCTTATCAACCCACTGTGTCCCGGCCCCATGCTTTCCCTGTAGTAGGTGCCCTCGGGGAAAATGACGATCCCCTCCCCTTTTTTTATCAGTTCTATCATAAATTCCATTGACTTACGGCTGTTCGCGGGGTGAATCCGGTTTAATGGCAATCCCCCCAGCGACGATATAAACCAGCTTGAAAGAGTGGTTTTAAATAATTCATGTTTTGCAATATAGTAGAGCGGTCTTTTTATTGAAGTACCCAGGAGCGGGATATCTTCCCAGCGCTGGTGTTTTGGCAGAAGAATAAAGGAGCTTCTATCGGGAATATTTTCCAGCCCTTTTATCTTTGCGCTGAAGAAGGGATAGAACGCAGCCTTTGTGATAATCCTTATGAGCCGGAAGACAAAAAGCCGTCTCTGTCCTAAAAAAGCGGTCATGGTTGATCTGTTATCGCTTATGGGGGATACCCCTTCAGGCCTATGGTCTAACCTTCCCTATTCCACGGTTACGCTCTTGGCGAGATTCCTCGGCTTATCAATATCCCTCTTAAGGAACCCGGCGCAGTAGTAGGCCAACAGCTGACATGGAACCACAGTAAGGATGGGATTTAAGAAATCCAAGGTGGGTGGAATCTCGATTATGTCATCCACAATCTCCTTCAGGCTGTTGTCCCCTTCCGTTGCGATGGCAATGACAGGCCCCTTGCGGCTCTTGATCTCCTGGATATTATTCATCATTTTATCATAAATCGAATCCAGGGGTGCAATGGCCACGGTGGGCATCCCAGGGTTAATCAACGCTATGGGACCGTGCTTCATTTCCCCGGCCGCGTATCCCTCTGCGTGAATATAGGAGACCTCTTTGAGTTTCAACGCACCCTCCATGGCTATGGGATACCCGAATTTCCTTCCCAAGAATAGCCAGTTACTGCATCTATAGTATTTCTCTGCAATTGCCTGAATATGGTTGGCCTTGGATAGAATAGCCTTTACCTGACCCGGCAGCGTCTCAAGTGCCCTTATTGCATCCACTCCCTCTGTCAGGGACAGGTTTTGATGCCTGCCCAGGAGGAGCGCTAAGAGGGTCAAAATGGTCAGTTGTGAGATAAAATTTTTAGTTGAAGCGACGCCGATTTCGGGTCCTGCATGATTATAGATGCCGGCTTCCGTCTCTCTTGAAATGGAACTCCCCACGACATTAACGATCCCTAAAAGATGGGCACCCTTCCTATGGGCCTCCCTTATGGCCGACAATGTGTCCGCTGTCTCTCCTGACTGACTTATGGCGATAATAAAGGTGTTAGAAGGAAAATTCAGTTTTTGATAACGGAACTCAGATGCAAGTTCTACTTCCACATCAATCTCCGTTAATTTTTCAAATATGTATCTTCCCACATAACCCGCGTAGTATGAGGTACCGCAGGCTACGATAACCATGTGACGGCATTCCTTTAGCCTTTCCCATACCGGCATTATGCCTCCAAGTTTTGGGACTCCCTCCCCCTTTTCCAGCCTGCCCCTCATAGCGTTTCTAATGGTCTCTGGCTGCTCGAATATCTCCTTAAGCATAAAATGGGGAAATCCGTTCAATTCCGCGTCTTCTGGCGCCCATTCAACGGTTTCGGCCGTCCTCGTAACGGACTTGGCCTGGGCCGTGGAGATGGAAAATCCATCTCTTGTAAGTGTGGCCAACTCATTGTCATTAAGATGAACTACCTTATTAGTATACCGGACCATGGCAGATACGTCCGAGGCTGCGAAATTCCCTTCTTCTCCCACTCCAATAATTAATGGGCTGCCTCTCCTGGCGACGACGATTTTATCCGGTATATCCCTGTGAATTACGGCTATGCCAAAGGTCCCTTCCACCTGTGACATCGTTTTTCTAACTGCCTCATTCAGGTCACCATCATAGTTAAGGGAAATCAGGTGCGCAAGGACCTCTGTGTCTGTCTCCGACTTGAACACAATCCCCTGTTTGTCCAGTCTTTTCCTGATCGATTGATGGTTTTCAATGATCCCGTTATGTATGACGAAAACATTCCCGTTCATATCACTCTGGGGGTGGGCGTTCTCTTCGGTCGGTTCACCGTGTGTCGCCCATCTTGTGTGGGCGATGCCGGATGTCCCTTTTATCTCTATACCACTTGTCTTCTTTTCCAGTTCGGCAATTTTTCCAACGGCCCTGAAGAAATCAATGTGCCTTTCATCCTGGACGGCCAGTCCCGCGGAATCATACCCTCTATATTCCAATCGCTTAAGCCCTTCCATAAGGATTGGAACCGCCTTATTCTTCCCCACATAACAAACTATTCCACACATTTTGGGCTCTCCCTATGTTCAAGAAGCAAAATGATAATCTATGATTCTTTTTGCGATGTCTTTGGCCCTGACGCCCAATTTACTTCCATGCACAGCCAAAACAACAACGCATATCCCGTGACCGACGCCCTCCTTGCCGGGTAAGGCATAGGCCGTAAGCCAGTCATATTTGTATCTGTCAAACTTGTCATTGATAGTGCCTGTTTTGGCTCCCAGTTCAAAATCTTGAAAGTCCTTTTTACGAAGCAAGGACCTGAAGGTCCTACGGCAAGTGCCGTTTCTCACGGTGTCTTGCATAAGGAGCTTCATTTGCTGAGCTGTCTCACTTCTTATGGGGTTTGCCAGAATTCGAGGCCTTACGCTGTAAAGAATCCTGTCCGATCCATCCCTTATATTGCTTATAATCCATGGTTCCATCATATCGCCGTTATTGGCGACGGACGAGGTTATCATGGCGGCGTGAAGTGGTGACATCAATGTCCTCTTATTAAAACCCGAAGCGATTTCTGCCAACCCAAAATCATCTTCAGGGACCTCAATTCTGCTCCTTGTCAAAGGCAAATCAAAGGGTATAGTACGATTGAAATAAAATTTTTCCGCATATCGAGCGATTAAATCCCTGCCCAGATCGTATATGCCTATCTTTCCGAAGACGGGGTTGATGGACCCTGAAAAGGCCTCTCTAAGGTTTGTCTTATGTGTATATTGTCCATGTTCCTGTCTTAGCTGATTTTTGTAGAGCGTGTATTTTCCGCCTCGGTAGTATAATGCCTTGTCTGGTGAAAAATCACGGGCCTCAATGGCTGCGGCCGCTGATATGATCTTAAAAAGACTTGCAGCAGGGTGGTCGCCGCTGAGGCAAAGATCTTTTCTCTCCGTATCTCCATCCTCAGCCGAATTTACCATGGCCAAAATCTGACCATTATCAGGCCTTAAGGCTACCACGGCCGCTTCATGGGTCCTTGATCGTCTTAAGAGGCTGGTGATATAATTCTGCAGGGGCACATCAATGGAAGTGACGGCTATAAGGCCTTTTACATTATCCTCGTAGATATAATTCCCTGTCTCCGGGGATGCGTAAAGTTCCAGACCCTTTAAAAGGGAGGGCAGATCCGAACGTGTAATTTTTTCGGGACCACTTTCCTTGACTCTCATGCCCCTAAGGGGGTGGGGATCAATTTTAAGGTTCGCAAAGATCCACGTGCCGGCAAAAAAGATCGACACAAGGACAAGTAAAATTCCCCCGCCCGATATCCATATCAATCGGAGCCTCTTTCGGAAAGAGTTTCTCTTCTCGATCCTCTTCAGTCTCTTCTGATACTCCTTCCAGCTTTTAATTCGGAAACTCCCTGTACTCATATTGGACCATCATCGATTAAATAATTAATAGGGCCCCGGAATAAAACATTATTATTGATGAATCGAGTTTAATCCCCCCATATAAGGCAAAAGCACATCTGGAATAATGACGCTGCCGTCCTTCTGCTGATAATTCTCCATGACTGCTACTAAAGTCCTTCCCACTGCCAGCCCTGAGCCGTTGAGTGTGTGGACAAGCTCTGTTCCACTCACGCCTTTTCTCCTGAATCTTATCTCAGCTCGCCTGGCCTGAAAGTCACGGAAATTACTGCAGGAGGATATCTCCCTGTAGAGATTCTGCCCGGGAAGCCAGACCTCCAGGTCATAGGTCTTTGCCGAGGAAAACCCCAGATCCCCGATGCAAAGGGACACCACCCTGTAGGGCAGTTCCAGGCGCTTCAAAATCTCTTCTGCGTTCGATGTCAGTTTCTCCAGTTCCTCATCCGAATCTTCGGGTCTACAGAATTTAACCAGCTCCACCTTGTTAAACTGGTGCTGCCTGATAAGTCCCCTCGTATCTTTGCCATAGGATCCCGCCTCTGATCGAAAACAAGGGGTATATGCCACATAATAAATAGGCAGATCCTCTTCCTGAATGATCTCTTCCCTGTGTATGTTGGTCACCGGGACCTCGGCGGTGGGTATAAGGTAGTGATCCCACCCCTCGATCTTGAAAAGGTCTTCCTTAAATTTCGGCAATTGCCCGGTTCCTGTCATACAGGCGGAATTTACCATGAAAGGCGGAAGAACCTCCGTGTAGCCGTGGTCCTTTGTGTGCACATCGAGCATGAAATTGATCAGGGCCCTCTCCAACCTCGACCCGGCTCCTTTATAAAGGGCAAACCTCGCCCCAGCCAATTTTGAGGCGCGTGCGAAATCAAGAATATCCAGCCTTTCCCCTATCTCCCAATGGGGCAGAGGTTCAAAATCAAACTCTCTGATCTTGCCCCATTTTCGAATTACAGGGTTATCCTTCTCGTCCCTGCCGGGAGGAACCGACTCGTGGGGCATATTGGGTATTACCATTAGAAGTTGATCCATCTTGGTCTGGATCCCGGATATACCCGCCTCCTGCTCCTTAATCTCGGAGGATACCTTTTTCATCTCAGATATGACCTTTGAGGCGTCCTCACCTCTCTTTTTCATGGAGGCGATTTCCTCGCTTACCTGATTTCGCTTATGGCGGAGAGATTCCAAAGAGGCCAGCCTTTCTCTCCTCTCCATGTCCATTGACTCAAATAGAGAGATATCGAGATCATAACCCCTCTTCTTTAACATCTCCCTCACGTCAGGTAAATTGGCCCTGATAAATTTAAGGTCAAGCATAAGGCCTCTCCGATATCTTTCCTTAACCCTCTTTTGCTGGCTTTTTAACATGAATCGAGGCCGAGCGTCAATTATTTTGACTCCCCTTTGCAAAGAACAACATCATGATTCAGGAATAAGGATAATAGCAAATATAAATCTATTCGGATTTCTACAATCAAATGAGATTGCGATTTAAAATAAATCGTGATAAATAAATAAGTTTTATT
>CAZGIZ010000180.1:0-8705 GCA_964526655.1 uncultured Desulfobacteraceae bacterium
TCGTTCGATAAAATAACCGGGAAGGGGATCCTTCGCGCCAGGCCCGCATGAGATATTTCTCTCTCTCATCCTCTTGACCAGCAGCCTGCTCAATCGTTTTCTTTCTTCTCCAGAGACCACATTAAACTCCCATGGCTGCAGGTTTATCGCGGACGGGGCCTGTGTTCCCAGTGAAAGAAACCGCTCAAGGGTACCTTTATCTACCGGCTTATCCAGAAATCCCCGGGTGCTCCTTCTGTTCCTTATAGCTTCCAGAATATCCATGTTCTTTATCCTTATATTGGTTTCGTAAAAGTTCCATATGTTGTTCTTAATCTTTGGCCACTGCGGTATGTGAAAGGGGCGCACGGCGCAGGGCGTAAGGCGCAGGGAACTTAAAATACGCATATAATAGTACCTCAATCAGGATCTAATGTCTATTATCGGAAAGACAAAAAACTTCAAATATCTCCATGGGGGCTAAGTTCGCTTCCACCCTCAGTAGTAAAGCTACTGCGGACACCGTCAGCAATATCCTACAGCCTTGAACGAGGGGACAGGTCGTCCATCCCGCCTTAGCGGGAGAATTGTTGAAAAAAATATTGATTCATGATATCTGCCCGCCATTGCTATTCAAATCATATCATATAATATTGATCATTGTTATTTTATTCAGAAGTTCATAGTATTGGGATAATACAAACCGGCATGGCAGGCGGGTAAGCCTCTACTATTCATTATCAAATGATTACAAAGGGGTATTATTATTGATCACTGTAGCAAAGACTAAAAAGATTCCGGAACCTTGGGAAAAGCTTCTCCATGATTCTATCTCCACACCTCGGGAACTATCATCATTCTTTGAAATTGATGAATCGGAAATATCGAAGGTCACTTCTTCATATCCCATGCTTATAAACCCTTATTACCTGGGGCTTATCAAGAAGACAGGAGACGCGATCTACAATCAGGCCATGCCGGACTTACGCGAATTAACTCAAGAAGGTGGGTTTTTAGACCCCCTGAACGAGGAAGAGCTTTCCCCTGTCCCGGGACTCACCCACAAATATCCTGACCGTGTCCTTTTTCTGGTCTCAGGCCAATGCGCCATGTATTGCAGGTTCTGCAACAGGAAGAGAAAGGTGGGCCGGTCCACATTTGTTACCGGAGAGTCAATAAGAGAAGGCCTTTCCTATATCAGACGCACCAAAGAGATCAGGGATGTACTCCTGTCGGGAGGGGACCCCCTGCTACTTTCCGACAGGGAGCTTTTCAATATTCTCAGCGAGATCCAATCAATTCACCACGTGGAGATAATACGAATCGGGACAAGGGTACCCTGCACCCTTCCCCAGCGGGTCACACCGGAACTCGCAAACATGTTAAAGGGATTTCATCCCCTCTATATCAATACCCACTTTAACCATCCCTCGGAAGTCACTCCCCGGGCCGCCCATGCCTGCTCCCTCCTGGCCGATGCTGGCATCCCGCTGGGATGCCAGACGGTTCTCCTGAAGGGGGTCAATGATGACCTGATTGTGATAAGGGATTTAATGAGAAAACTGCTGAAAATCCGTGTAAAGCCCTATTACCTTTTTCAGGCCGACCTGGCAAAAGGGACTTCTCATTTCTGGACACCATTAAATAAGGGGCTTGATATCATGACGGGGTTACAGGGATATATTTCCGGTCCGGCAGTCCCGCGGTTTATGATAGATCTACCCCATGGAGGAGGAAAAATACCCGTGACTCCGGAATATATACAGGGAACAGAAGGGAATGAAATCGTGATAAGGAATTATCTTGGAAAGGAGTATAGATACCCTATAATCGCATAGGGCATAGCGCAGGGCGCAAAGCGAAAGGCACATGGAGTAGGGAGTAGGGAGCAAGGAGCAGAGGGCAGATGACACCCGGCTTCGCTCTGACAAGCTACGCCGAGGCAGGGATGACAGATGACGAGAGGGCGGAGCCCCATAAAGCCAGGGATCAGAACCTCAGTGCCTTGGAACTTCAGCGAACGGTTATCAATGAAAGCTTGAACCGCGAAGACGCCAAGAACGCTAACGAGTTTTCATTTTTATTGATCCTGAAAGAAATATCAGGATCAGCAAATAGCAAAGCCCTGCGGGCGGCAATGTAAGGATGGAATCGCTAAAGCGAAGAGATCGCCAGGTTAAAGAAAGGAAAGAGATATGATTAAAGTCACATGTTTAGGTGGAGCCGGAACGGTTACAGGTTCCAGCTACCTGATAGAGAGCACAGGGGGAAAGAAAGTCCTTGTCGATTGCGGGCTTTTTCAGGGCGGAAAACAGATGGAGAACCGCAACTGGTCTGACTGGGGCTTTGATCCCGGCAAGATAAAGGCCCTTTTTCTCACACACGCCCATATCGATCACAGCGGGAGGATCCCCAAGCTCGTAAAGGACGGTTTCCAGGGAAAGATAATAACCTCCCCGCCAACCGCGGAGCTGTGCGAGATCATGCTCCTGGATTCGGCCCATATCCAGGAGATGGATGCCGAATGGCAGACGCGGAAAAACAGGAGGCAATCGAAAAAGGATATATTTCCCCTTTACACGGCCCGTGACGCGGAGGAGAGCCTGAAATTTTTTTCCCCCGTTGAGAGGGACAGGATAATCGATGTTGAGGACGGGATAAGGGCGCGGCTCAGGAACGCCGGCCATATCCTCGGCTCATCAATCCTTGAATTGTGGGTGAATGAGGCCGGCAAAGAGATAAAAGTCGTCTTTTCCGGAGACATTGGCAAGCATGATCAGCTTATCGTAAAAGACCCCCATGAGATATTTGAGGCCGATTATCTCTTTATCGAATCCACTTACGGCAACCGGCTCCACCGTGACTTTGAAGAGAGCAAAGAGGAGCTATTGAATGCCATAAACCACGCCCTTTCAAACAAAGAGAAGGTTATCATTCCGGCCTTTGCCGTTGAAAGGACCCAGGAGATCCTCTACATCCTGGGAGAATTTTACAGAAACGGCAGCCTCCCCGATATCCCCATCTACCTTGACAGCCCCCTTGCCATAAAGGCCACTCAAATATTTCGTAAAAACAAGAAATATTACGATGAGGAGGCCATGGCCATAGTCAAGGAGGGATTTGACCCCTTTGACATGCCGAACCTGCGTTTCACTCCCACGACAAAGGAATCCATGGCCATAAACGAAGGAACCGGCTCGGCCATTGTCATCGCCGGGAACGGAATGTGCACGGCCGGCCGGATTAAGCATCACCTCAAACACAACCTCTGGAGACCGGGGGCGAGCCTTGTAATAGTAGGCTTTCAGGCGATAGGAACAACGGGGAGAAAAATAATTGATGGAGACAAGTTTGTAAAGATCTTCGGAGAAAACCTGGCTGTGAAGGCAAAGGTATACACCATAGGCGGTTTCTCAGCCCATGCGGATCAGAGGGATCTCCTGGAATGGGTCAGCCATTTTGCCGAATCACGTCCCCGTGTCTTTGTGGTCCATGGGGAGCCCACCTCCAGTGAGACCTTTGCCAGCAGGATCCGGGAAAAATTCCATATGGAAGTGCATATACCCCAATGGAAGGAGAAGCTCATACTGAAACACAAGGAAATGATAACCGGGCCTGAACTCCGGGAGGAGAGGCCCCTTGATGTTGACGGGGTATTCCAGAACACAATCATCGACCTTGAAAAGGAGTTGGACAGGCTTAAGAGGCGTATCAAAAAAAGCCAAGGAAGATTCACAGAAGATGATATTGACAGACTGAAATATATTCGGGAGGAGCTAAAAGCAATCCAGGAGGTAGCCTAAAGCCTTGACTTCCGAAATAAAAATCCTTTATATCATGCTGGCAACGATAAGAAAAAGGAACACATGAACGAATCACCAAAAAGAATAAAATCCACCCTCGAGTACCTGAGAAAGCTGTTTATCATGCCCGATTCTCCTGATAAATTTGTCGAGTTTGGGCATGAACTCCTCGAAATGATCCACGAATTCTTCCAGGAAAAGGGCGGCATCCATAGCAGCGTCACCCTCCCTGAACTCAGCAGGATCTTCGATCAGATATCCATTCCCGACAGCCCGCTCCTGATAAAGGACGTACTGTCTGAGATCAAGACAAAGGTCATAGGCCATTCTGTCAAGGTGGGAAATCCCTATTATATAGGCCATATGACCAGCGCCATCCCCTATTTCATGATACTTCTGGAGATGATTATCGCGGCCTTAAATCAAAACCAGGTAAAGATAGAGACAGCAAAGGCATCAAGTTTCGTTGAAAGAGAGCTCACTGCCTGGCTCCATAATCTGATCTTTGACAGGAAAGACAGCTTCTACAACAACAATATACATAATCCGAGAGTCGCTTTGGGTAACGTCACTTCAGACGGTACCTTAGCGAACCTGACGGCCCTCATGGTCGCAAGGGAGAAGGCCTTTCCACCGGAAGGGGAATTTCCCGGAGCGCGTGTGGCCGGTATGGACAAGGCGCTTCGCCATTACGGATATACCAGGGGCGTTGTCCTCGTTTCAACAAGGGGGCACTATTCCATCACAAAGGCCGCTAATCTCCTTGGGATCGGGGAATCCAACGTCATAATCATCCCCGTTGACGACAACAATCACATAGACATAAGAAAGCTCCGCCGTAGGATAAAGGCCTTCCGCGAGGGACGAGACAATGAGAAGACCAAAATCATCGCTATCGTGGGAATCGCAGGTACAACAGAGACCGGTAATATAGACGACTTAGAGGCCTTGAGCGAAATCTCCCGTGGAGTGGACGCCCATTTTCACGTAGACGCCTGCTGGGGAGGATCCGCTCTGCTGGTGGATGAATACAGGCCCCTGTTTAAAGGTATACAGGATGCCGATTCTGTCTCAATTGACGCCCATAAGCTCCTCTTTTGCCCCATGAGTATGGGAATGATCCTCTTCCGGAGCGAAAAAGATCTGAATCTTATACGGCATTCATCCAGGTACATTATCCGAAGAAATTCCGTGGATATAGGCCGCTTTACCATTGAAGGCTCCAGGCCCTTCGCCTGTCTGAAGCCATGGGCCTCTTTAAAGATCATTGGACGGAAGGGTTACGGGCTCCTGTTCAGACATGCGCGTGAATCAACCGATTATCTGAGGAGCATCTTGGACAATTGTGGCAACTTTGAGACCATGAATGTCCCGGAGCTCTTTATCCTCAACTACCGTTTTATCCCCGAAATTGTGAGAGAACAGATCTCAATCTGGAGTGACATAGCATCCTCTTCAAAAGTGGGCAAAAAAACCAAAGATGCCGATAAAAAGATCAGAAAGGTAAACCGGCTCATCAATGGACTGAATGTCAAGCTGCACCGCGAATTGAGGAGAGATGACACCACCTTTGTCTCAAGGACTACACTTGAATCCACCCGATACCGGCCTCAAAATATTGTGGTCTTGAGGGCGGTCCTTATAAACCCGCTAACAGACAAGAAAGTGCTCCATGAAATCGTGGAGACCCAGAATCGTATAGGGCTCTTGATATGGCGGGAGTTTGAATCCGCCTATTTACGCATTCGTGACACATCCCAGTGAAACATTGTTTCTTACGGTAAATGAGTACGATTCAAGTTAAAATGTAAAAGTCTTATGGATACCTGAAGGGTCATGACATCTTTTCTCCGATTCCGAGTCTCCCGGCCTGGTCATTTCAAGATGTTAGGGACGGGTGAAGCCCGCCAAAAGACCGGCGGGCAAGCCTCCCCCTCCGCTGTTCTCACGATCCTTCGGATAGTGAGCCAGGGGGTCCCCCATTCCCTAACATCCTGAAATGACGAAGGCTCACGCCAGTCACTCGAAAAGACGTCATGACCCGTACTTGAAAATAACTCCTGTGTATTATCCGGCGTACTCATTTACCGAAAGAACCGAAACATTTCGGCCCTGGAAATTGTGAGACTATTTGACATCAGACAGCTTATAATGGCATTATGGGAATATAAAATGTACATGGAATAATGGATTGTATCTAATATTCCCGGATATCGATCCTATGTAACCCTTAACGCCGGTCGCAGTGATGGGGCTAATCTTTGATATCCATTCTGCAAAGCTTTATGAATCCTGGCGCCACTCCCCCAGAGGGAAGGCCATGGATACCTTCATCGAAACGCTCATCCCGGAGCTATTGGAGCCCAGGCATAAGGAGAGGGTCCTGGATATAGGTTGCGGCGCAGGGAACCATCTCCTCTTTCTCAATAAACTGGGCCTCGACATAACCGGGATTGACGCATCTCCCTACATGATAAGTCTTGCTGGTAAGCGCCTTGGACATCGCTGCACCCTGAAAACGGGATTGGCGGAGGACCTTCCCTTTGATGATAACGAGTTCGATCTGGCCGTATTGATTCATACCCTGGAGTTCCTCGACGACCCCTTACAGGCCTTGAGAGAAGCCGGCAGGGTCGCCAAAAGAAATGTCTTCATTGGCGTCATTAACGGCCTCTCCTGGCAGATTTTTCCCGATAAGCTCAAAGGCCTGTTTAAAGAAACAATTTCCAGATACAGTCGGTCCTATACCCTGTGGGAATTGAAATCATATATAAGAAAGGCCTACGGCCATGTACCGGTTTCCTGGCAGAGTGAACGGGTATGGCCCGGTTTCTTAGATAGGTTGTGCGGATTTTTCTCAGATGGATGGAGCCTTAAAAGTTGCCCTTTTGGAGCTTTCCTGGGTATGGTTGCGACAATCAGATACACGGTGAAGACAAATAACCTTCCCCTGAAAATAAGGGTCGAAAAGGCTGAGCCGTCATCCATTGCCGAAGGGATCACGACAATGGGAGATCCGAAATACACGGTAAATCAATAGGGCCCGGGCAATCCTTCTCCTTAGGCGTAGGTGAAAAGATATGTATGAGAGGGGCGCAAGGCGCAGGGCACAGGGCGCAAGGTAGAAAAATGGATCTTTGATGTGTAATTCGAAAACCCGACTATTAGGTTGATTCTTCTCTAATTACAGGAGCACAAACTCATGAAAGAGGCTTATCTATATGAAAGACTGGACGGGAACAGGGTCAGATGTTCTTTATGCAACCATAGATGCCTGATAAAAGAAGGGATGAAAGGAATTTGCGGTGTCCGTGAAAATAATGGCGGCACCCTAACAACCCTCGTCTATGGCAAGATAATAGCCAGGCATGTTGATCCCATTGAAAAAAAGCCCTTATTTCATTTTTTACCGGGCAGCAGATCCTATTCCATTGCCACCGTGGGATGCAATTTCAGGTGCAGGTTTTGTCAGAACGCGGATATATCCCAAATGCCGGCCGATCATGGCCAGATATGGGGAGATGATATGACTCCCTCCATGATAGTCGATGAAGCAATGGCCAGCCGGTCTTCAACCATCGCCTACACATACACGGAGCCGACAATATATTATGAGATCGCGGTCGATACGGCCCGGCTGGCCACTTCAAAGGGAATCAGGAATGTCTTCGTGTCCAATGGCTACATGACCGAGGAATGCCTTGAGGATATTTCACACGATCTTCATGGGGCGAATGTTGACCTGAAGGCCTACAGTGAAAAGTTTTACAAGGAACAGTGCGGGGCAAGGCTCGCTCCAGTGCTCAAGACCATTGAGAAGATGAAAGAGATGGGCGTCTGGCTGGAGGTCACCACTTTGCTTATCCCTGGATTAAACGATTCCGAAGCGGAATTAAGGGAGATCTCCCAATTTTTAGCCGGCCAGGACCCAAACATCCCGTGGCACATAAGCAGATTTCATCCCACCTATCGTCTAACCGACAGGAACGCCACTCTTCCCGAAAGCGTTCGGAGGGCCAAGGAGATTGGGTATGATTCAGGGCTGAGATATGTCTATACCGGGAACCTGCCGGGCGATGAAGGAGAAAAGACCTTTTGTCATCAATGCGGCGAGTTGCTTATAGACAGGTTCGGATTTTCCATCAGGAAAAACATAATAAGTGATAATCGCTGTCCAAAATGTAACTCTGAGATACCGGGTGTCTGGGACTAATACTTGACCTCCTTGAGAAAGAGGCCCCGGGCCGGGGCCTTCATCCCCGCGTTACGCCTGTCCCTTGATTGGAAGACCCTTTTAAACTCATCAAGGCCCATCTTACCCTTCCCGACTTCAACTATGGTGCCCATAATATTAAGTACCATGTGTCTCAGGAATCCCTCTGCCTCAAAACTAAAAATTAGAATGCCTTTGTTCGGGCCATGGATTTCGGCCAGGATCATCTCACGCACGGGATCCTTATTCCCGCTCCCGGAAGACTTGAAGGAAGAGAAATCATGCTTCCCCGTCATCAAGGACATACATTTTCTTATATCTTCGAGATTTAAATCATCGCGGATATGCCATGAATAGTCCCGAAGGAAGATGTCCCTCTCCACCTGGTTCCATATCCTGTATTCGTAAGTCTTGCTCCTGACGCTATACCTGGAATGAAAATCGAGCGGGACATATTCGGCGGTCCTGATATAAATGTCATCCGGAAGGAGCGAATTGAGGCCTTTCCTCAAGGACTCGGGGCCTATCCTTGTCTTCGTGATGAAATTACATACCTGGTTAAGGGCATGTACGCCCGCGTCCGTCCTCCCTGAGCCTATAAGCCTGACAGGTTCCCTGATCATTTTATAGAGGCAGTCCTCGATCACGGCCTGTATCGTATTCTCCCTTTTTTGCCTCTGCCATCCATGATAGCCGCTACCATCGTAAGC
>CAZGIZ010000181.1:0-5352 GCA_964526655.1 uncultured Desulfobacteraceae bacterium
GGAACTCTTTTTGAGATAGGGCTTGAAAAAAAGAACCCGACCTCCGCTGTGGCTCCAAAACCTGGTCCTATAGGCCAGGGTCTTTATTCCGACTTCAGTGCCAAAATCCACCATCAAATTGGCACATTGGTAATAATAAATCTGGATTTTGGTTTAGCCCCTGAACATCAGCAAGGTGTCAGATGCAAGGCGTCGAGGAGTGAAGACTGAGGCGTATGACAAATACGCCTCAGGGATGAACGACCGAAGACAACGCCGCAGATGACATCTCGATGATGTTCAGGGAGTATGTAAGGGCTTGACCACAAGAGAATTGTGTCATAGATTTAAATCCGAATATCGACCGCTGAGCACTTGTTGACAATGCCTACACATCGTCAGAGATTGATCGAGCTGCTTTCCGAGGGCATGTTTACCCTTCAGGACCTGTCCTCGGAAATGGGGCTCTCAATGAAGGATGTACTGCACCACCTGGATCACGCGCGGAAGAGTGTCCGGCCGCCCCTTGAATTTATCATTCGCCCGGCGGAATGCCTCAACTGCGGGTTTGTTTTCAGGGACAGGAGGAAGCTCCATTCACCGGGGAAATGCCCCAGGTGCAAGAGCACTCATATACAGGAGCCCGTCTACGGGATAGAAAGGAAGGGTTTTTAACACCCGTGGAGGGAGCGAAGCTTCAATATTCCATACACATGATCCCCCTGTGAAAGCCCGAGACTATTTAGGTATTCCATGGTTATCTCGCTCCTTATGCTGATTCCCTCTACGCTCAGGAGCAGTTTTGCCATACCGCCGCCCCTCCGGATCTCCTTGACCGTTCCCTTAAACCGGTTTATGGGGGGGCCCGGCGGCGGCAGGGAGGAGATAAACACATCACGGGGCTGTATGGCCACCCTCTCTATGGGTCTCCCGTCATCCGGGACAAAGAGGCGCAGTCCCGCCCATCTGACCTCCACCAGACCGTTTCCTATCGTCTTGGGGGAAGCACAATCGAGTATATTGGGGCTTTCCAGAAAATGGACCCCTTCCATATCTTCCCTGAGCCGGAGTTCATCCGCCCGTCCCACCTGCTCCAGCCGGCCCTCCTGCATCACTCCGACCCGGTCACCAAGCTCAAAGGCCTCTTCAATGTTATGGGTAACGAAGAGCATGGTCGTTCGGAGTTGTCCCTGGAGCCGTTTGAGTTCCAGGCGCAGGTACCTGGCTGTCCGGAAATCCAGGGATGCAAAGGGTTCGTCAAGCAGGAGAATCATGGGTGAGGACACCAGGGCCCTGGCAAGGGCCGCCCTCTGTCTCTCCCCGCCGCTGAGCGTGGCAGGATAACGTCCGGCCAGATGGGAGATCTTCAGGAGACTCAAAATTTCGTTCACGCGTTCCTGTTTTAGCTTTTTGGACTGATTAATTCGCGCCATACCGAACATGACATTCTTTTTTACCGTGACGTGAGGGAAAAGGAGCAGGTCCTGAAAGAGATATCCCACCTCCCTTTTATAAGCGGGGAGATGGTCTATCCTGTTATTATTGAAAGAGATCCGTCCACGACATGGGGCAAGGCCTGCCATTACGTTGAGGAGGGTGGTCTTACCCGCGCCTGATGGGCCCACGAGCACAAATAGTTCACCATCCCCGATCTTCAGGGTGATCCCCTTTAGAATGAAATTTTCGATATGTGATAGGGAGATTTCCGCCACTTCTATTATTTCTCCAGGAAGGTCATTTTTCTTTCCCGGTCCAGGGCCTTAAGGACCAGCAGCAGTATAAATCCCGTAACAAGGAGGAGAAAGGCGCATGAAAGGGCGATGCCCATCTCCCCGCTGCTGATATTGAGATAAACCGATATGGGAAGGGTCTCGGTCTTGTACCTGGTGGCGCCCGCCACCATCAGGGTGGCCCCGAATTCCCCCATGGCCCTTGACCAGCCCAGGATGATTCCAGCCAGGATACCTTTTCTCGCGAGTGAGAGGGTTATTCTGAAAAATACCCTCAAGGGTTTAAGGCCCATTGTCTGGGCCGCCCATTCATAACGCGGATTCACGGCCTGGAAGGCGGCCTTGCTGGTCCTCGTGACAATCGGGGTCGCCACAAAGGCCTGGGCCAGCGCGGCCCCTAAGGGAGTGAAGAGGACCCTTAGGCCGATAAAATCCAGGGCATCGCCCAAAAGGCCGTGACCGAATAGAAAAAGGAGGCCCACCCCGGCAACCAGGGGAGGCATGACAAGGGGGATATCCAGAAAGGTATCCAGGACGGCCTTTCCATGAAAGGAGATCCTGGCAAGGGCATAGCCAGATGGGATACCCAGGAGGGCGGCTATCCCAATGGCTGAAAGGGAGGCCAAAAGGCTCAGCCTCAGGGCAAAACGTGTCTCCTCGGAGGTAAAGGCCGCTGCTATTTCAGAGGGGGACAGGTGATATATTAGCGCGAAGAGCACCCCCGCTATGGACATGAAAAGCAGAAACAAAGGAAAGAGGAAAAAGAGATTAAGCCGTCTCACCGCTCTCCCCGTCCTTCCGATCCCACGAGGGGCAAAAACCCGAATCCCTTAAAGACCTCAACGGCCTCCGGGCTGCTCATGTAGGACTGGAACCTGAGGGCCTCTGGTCGTTGAGCGCTGTTCTTAAGCACTGCAATGGCTATTGTCTCGGCCTGAAAGAATGAATTTGGAATGGGAACGATTAAGATATCCTTTTTGAATTGGAAGGCGTCGGCCCTGCCGATGATGGAGGCATCCACGTCTCCGCGTGCCACATAAAGGGCGAGCTGCTTGACCGTCACTCCATAGACCACCACATTCTTGAGTATGGCCTCCTGGAGGCCGGAACGTTTCAGGATGTCCGAAGCCAAGCGGCCGAAGGCCATGGCCTTTGGATCTCCCAGCGCCAGTCTTATTCCCGGTTTTGCAAGGTCCTCGAAGGATTTTATGAGATCGGCCCTTTCCCGGTTTACCCCCACCACAGGCGTGTGGGCCACAACGGGTCTGAAGGAGTATATGAGCCCTTTTTGATCAAGCTCCTCGATATAGAAGAACGCGCCGGGCATGAAGAGATCACCCCGGCCAGAGGCCAGAATGCGTGCCATTAGATGACCGGAGCCCCCATAATCCACGTAGACGTCGACCCCCTCCTTTTCTCTAAAGTTCTTTACAAGCTGTTCAATGGGCTGGCGCATCCCCGCGCCGGCAAAGAGATGGAGTCCCTGGGCCAATGCATGGTTATCGGGCGAGATGACCATTAATAAGATAATAAACAAAAAATTATATCGGAATCTAAGAAATCGCATATATATTTTTGGGCTTTAAAAAATATAGTGTCAGTTGTCTGTTGTCAGTGGTCCGTTGCATAAGTGATTTAAAAGACGTAATTAAACCGAGCGGTTTAAGGTTCAAGTCCGCCCTGGCGTAACGGCCGTTGTCGGGATGTCAACCCCTTGATTAGTTAGTACTCTGTGTTCCTATTATCTATATCCCTTAAATCAGGTCTGAGCCAGGGGTTCAAAGATTATAATTGCATAGAGCCATATGAACCTTTAACCCGGAACCGTGAACCGATTAACCCATAATTTATATAACCAGCAAGTTTGGCTTATGGTTCGTTCCTACTACTGACAACTGACAACAAACAACGGACACTATATACCTTATAGATACTTCTTTTAAAAACATTTGTGCAACTTTTTTGAATAATAAGCAATTGTAGAAGCGGTTCTTTCGGAGATTATTTGATCTTTCCGGCAGAAGTTAATCCCACGATGCCCTCGATATGGCCTCAAGGACCACCTTTGCGTTCGACAGCGCCCATCTTTTCACCGGTCCCTTGATGAGAATCACCTTTTTTTGAGTCTGTCGCAGGTTTTCCATGGCATCTTTGGCAGGTTCAAAAAGAGGACGCTGATCCCTTGATGGCTTCCAGTATCGCCTCTGGCGTCATTGGCAAAGAGAGCAGCCTTACACCAGCGGCGTCATGGATTGCATTGGCCAAGGCAGCGGGAACGGGTATCATCGGCGGTTCGCCCGCGTGTCTCAACCCGAAAATCCCTTTGCTGGAAGGGACTTCTACGATAAGGGTGTCAATCATCGGGACGTCGGTCGCAGTGGGCATCCGGTAATCCAGCAGGGTGGTATTCTGCAGCACCCCCTCATGAAACATAAAGTGTTCCATCAGGCCCCAGCCGATACCCTGGGCAACGGCCCCCTGTATCTGGCCCTCCACGGAAAGAGGATTGATGGCCAGGCCCACATCCTGGGCCGCCACATAGGAAATTACCCTGACCCTTCCGGTCTCCTTATCGACCTCCACGTCCACGGCGTGAACGGAGAGTGTAGGGGCGGAGGGAAGGCCGGCCACAGACCCCCGGCCTACCACGGGCCCCGTGCCCCCGTTTAATATCTTCCCGTTAGCGCCCTTTTCTTCAAGGATCTGAAGGGCTTCGGCCAGGGAACCCGGCGCCAGATATTCGAAATGGCCGATGGAACGAATGCTGATCATGAGGCCTCCGCTTTTTATATATCAGCAATGATATATATAAAAACCAGGAATCCTGTCAAGACAAAAGGACAAAGCAAAATCATTGATATTTGACTCAATATATGGTAAATCAACTTTCATTAAATTTGTGCCTTACATGCAATATCCATGGAGAATTCTCAAGATCGCGGTAAGTGAAAAGATATAATAATAGGGAGAGTTACAATAATTATTTTGGTAAAAATGCCGATAGAGGCAATTAGGAAGGCCACGGAATAGGTAATTCAACGTATAAGAAAAGAGGTTAAAAATGCCTGAAATCTGTCGATTTCTTGGAATTGTTATCGCTATGTACTATTATGATAATGATCCACCTCATTTTCATGCTAAGTACAGTGGTCATCGTGCTGCCTTCTCAATTGAAGAATTGAAGATAATCGAAGGTATATTGCCGCAGCGGGTTATATCTTTGGTCCTTGAGTGGGCATTTCTCCATCGTGAAGAACTTATGCAAAATTGGGAAAGGGCAGAAAGAAGGGATAAACTTGAAAAAATAGAACCTCTCGTATAGGGGGCATATCATGCACTGGGTAAAAGAAGCATCCTACATAGATGGATATAAAATCGAAATAAAGTTCGGGAATGATGAGGTTCGAAATGCTGATTTAAAGAACTACTTAGATGGAGGGATTTTTGAAGCCCTAAAGGATCTTTCCTTTTTTAAGACCTTTGTCGTGAACCATGATATTGATACTATCGTTTGGCCCAACAATGCAGACTTCTCCCCTGATTTCCTCCATAAGATAGGGCAAGCCATCACCGAATCTGCTGATACAACCGACGACTAATTCCGATGCTGATCCGATATGTTAAAGGCAAAAACCGTAACCGC
>CAZGIZ010000181.1:5452-8616 GCA_964526655.1 uncultured Desulfobacteraceae bacterium
TCTGTTGAGCGCTTTATCTTATCTGCCTTTTCCTCCTTTTTTCCTTAATGACCTCTTCTATGGAGATGGGATCCCCGAAGTAGATGCAGTGGGCCAGGCACACGTTATCAGCGCAGGCAGGATAGAGTCCCTGATCTACCCTGTGATGACAGAGGTTGCACTTGAGGGCCTTCCTGTTTTCCTCATCGAACCGGATGGCATTGTAGGGACATGCCTCGATACAGTTCCGGCAACCCGTGCAGGCGTCGGAATCCAGGATCACGATGCCGTCTTCTCTCTTGGTTATGGCAGCCTCCGGACAGACCTCCGCGCAGGGGGGATCGTCGCAGTGACGGCAGACTGCGACACGGTACATGTAGTCGGTCATCCCTTCCCCCGATATGGGTCCTTCTTCTTTGACATGCAGAAACCGGTTCTTGAAACCGTATTCCTGCATGCAGGCAGCCTCACAGGTCCTGCATCCCCAGCAGGACTCTTCTTCGATGACGAGAGCGTATCTATTCAATTTTTCAACCTCCTTTCTGATGACTCGGGGAAGATCCGGCAGAGCATGGTCCTGATGGCCGTCCCCCCCATTGCGGGATCACAGTTCTTATAGCTGTTGTCCGTCAGCATATTCACATTCGATTCCCGCCATCCTCCAGTCGCATCCCCGGCCTCTGGAAACCACCAGCCGTGTTCCGTGAAGATGATCCGGGGGTCCATGCCTGCGAAAAGTTTGGCCCGCTGCCGGATCCTGCCCCTGGGGGATTCGATCACGACCCAGTCGCCCTCCTTGATCCCTTCCCTTGCCGCGGCCTCAGGATGAATCTCCACAACCGGCTCCCTGTGAAGCGCCCTCAGGCTCGGAATCTGCCTGCCCTCGGAACAAAAAAACACAGGAATTCTCCTCCCGGAAACCATAATGTAGGGATATTCTTTATACAGATCCGGGGCACTGTAGGGACTGCCCGGGGCCTCGTGGTACTGGGGCAGGGGATCATATCCCATCTTCTCGAGCACCGTGGAGTAAAGCTCCAGCTTCCTCGTTGGTGTGGAAAAACCCACTTTCCTGTATTTGCGGTATTTCACCTTGCCCTGTATGCCGTTGGTCTCCTTGAACTGCTTCCATGTGATGCCCATCGGCGCCAGGATATAATCGAGTCCCTGCTCAAAGTCCGGCCACCAGTATTGGCCGACACCCACCCTATGGGCCAGGTCGTTCAGCATCTCATGGACGGACCGGCATTCGCCCACCTGAATTACCTTGCGCCTCGGAAGGATATAGCCGTGCCTTTTCCAGAAATCGGCGATATAGTCCATCTCGAGCCATGTGGCCGAAGGGAGCACCATGTCGGCATAGGCAGCCGTTGGCGTTATAAAGAAGTCCGAAACCACCATGAAGTCCACCTTTTCCAGGGCCCGGACCACCTCTGCCGAATTGGCCCTGGTGATGACCGGATTGGTGCTGATCAGGAAAAGCATCTTCACGGGATAGGGCTTCTCTTCGATGACAGCATCCCAGACCTTTTTGGGATTAAGGATGGAGAAGCGTGACGCCAGACGAAACTCATCACCTCCAAGACGTTTGTTAAACTGTTCCCTCGGGAGGAGTCCGTGGCCGCCGAAGGCGCTCACGTTCCGTATGTCCGGGGGCTGGAACAATACCTGTCCCCCCGGGATGTCCAGGTTGCCCGTGATGCCCATCAGGGCTATCAGGCTGCGATCGTTGTTCGTAAGATTGGCCTGGATCTCCACCCCGACCCCCCATTGAATGGCGGCAGGCTTGGTGGTGGCGAATAACCGGGCCGCTTCCGCGATCTTCTCCTTCGGGACCCAGGTGACCTCTTCCACCCTCTCCAGGGGCCACTCCCTGACGCGATTGACGAACCGCTTCCACCCATGGATATGATTCTCACAGAACTCCCTGTCGTGAAGCTGCTCCTCGATGATAACATTACACATGCCCAGGGCGAGGGCGGCGTCTGTCGTGGGCCTCAGCCGTAGCCAAAGGTTCGCCCTGGCCGCGATACGGGTCAGTCTGGGATCGATGACAATGAGTTTGGCGCCCTGATCAAGTGCCTCTGAGAAGGGCTCGCCCTTGTAGGAATCGGGATTACTGAAGACGAGATTGTTGCCCCACACCATGATGCACCTGGGGTGATTCTCATAATCCACAATGGGATTGGAGCCGCATGTGATGATGGTGGTGGCGAGACGGGGCCCGTAGCAGTAATGGCCGGCCGTCAGGACGTTGGGGCTGCCAAGGGTATTCGCGAACCTGTAGATGACTGCCTCGTTGTCCCTGCCAGTCCCGTACCCCATCACGATGCTTTCGGCCCCAAAATCACTTTTGTAACTCAGAATCCGCTCGGCAATAGTATCCAGGGCCTTATCCCAGGAGATGCGTTCCCATTTCCCGCTTCCCTTTGGCCCAATCCTCTTCACCGGGTGGGTCAGTCTCTCGGGGTGATAGGCTAATTGGATCGAGGCGAAGGCCTTGGCGCACAGTGTGCCGTGATTGATGGGGCAATCCGGGTCGCCGGCTATCTTTTTGACCTTGCCGTCTTTCAAATACACGAGGACCCCGCATCCCCCGTGACACATGCGGCAGTGACTTTTAGTCACGGAATCAAAGCCATAGACCTCCATCTCCCTTGCTGTATTGGAATACACAAATTGACTCATTTCTCCCCTCCCGAATTTTTTATTCTTACATTGCGCCCTGCGCCCTTAGCCTTTAGCCTGTCGCTTCTGTTATCTCTCAGAGATAGACACAGACTCCCTTTGTTTGTAGATTCCTATGGGTCGATTTTTTAATAAATTTCACACATGAAAAAAGGGCTGCCGGTATAGAAACCCGACAGCCCTTTCTCCATAAAAAAGCCGCGGGCATTGTCTGCCCGCGGCTCCTATTTCCTATTTATTCGTTAGTATTCAACGGCCTCCAGGCAGACTTGTGGGTAATAATAATAGTAATAATAGTATCTGCCTGAAGATGCTGCTTTCACGAAATTCGCTCCTATCTATTAGTCTGCCGATCTAATTAAACGTCTTTCAGGAAGATGTCAAGCTTAAATTTAGGAACGGCGCGGAGGACCGGTGAAGGCCAAGCTCTTAGCCGGGTCGGTCAGGTCCACGTTTATCAGCTTCTGCTGGGTGTATTCCTTCAGCCCCTCAAAGGA
>CAZGIZ010000182.1:0-8574 GCA_964526655.1 uncultured Desulfobacteraceae bacterium
CGCACCTGCTTTGGGAGCAGGGTGTCGGAGGTTCAAATCCTCTCGCCCCGACCAGCTTTCGCTTTGAGTAAAGTGAAAAGATAAAGCTGCCGCGGCGGCTTGTCGCGTCGGAGTCTTGAAGAAGACGGAAGCCGCTGGCAAAGTCGGTAAAAAAATATCACCTTCATATTCATCGTCTCGAACTACTCCTCTTTATCCCACCGCCGTACACGATCCGGGTTTTCTGCAGGTAGAAAAACGCTTTTCTTTCTCACCGGCCCTTCGGCGAATTATATTTCCGGTTCCTGATCGAGTTACTGGTTTCCTTTTGTTAGTTTTAGCTTGGTCAAGCTGATCAAGCATCTCCTTGAGTTTTGCCTCTAATTGATTCCGTGTACCTTCGTTCATCATTGCTCCTTTGTCTGTTTTAGATTTATTCTACTAATGAAGCCGGCCCTGCATTTTATTAACCTCTGACGATCCACTCATCAATCATCTCTTTGATGTATGACCAAGAGTCCAATTCCGAAAATGAAAGCCATTTTTTTCCAAGGGTCTTGTGTTGGTAGTACTGATACTATCGGTTAAGACATATTATGCCCAAATGGCCTAAAGATGAGGCTGAAAGATGAGAGCGTAATCAAAGGGTAAGCGATTTTAAAGGGAAGGATAGAGATAAAAGGGAAAAAATCGCTTTTTGTAACCTTGAGCTATAATACAACTTTGGAGGCCTTTATAGACATCTAATGGTTTATTGGTATGTGTTGAAGCTGGGCGGCACTCAAATTTTATTATTGATTTTAAATACTTCTCCTCAACTTCCTCCTGAAACCTGATAGATTGGTTAAAAAAAATAATAATTATAATATATTTTAGTTTAATAAAATATATAAGTCAAGTTTTTATTTTATTTAATATATTCTTTTTATAATCATATGATTCTTTCAATAAATGTTTTATCATATCTTGCGCATAATACCTTATGAGAGTCCCCCAGTCATGCGTTGACATCCAGGTTGAACCTGCGGTTGTTTTTTCTTATAATACACGGATGAGAAAGCCCCTTGGATTCTTGAGTGGAAATCTATTGAGGAAATCGTTGGAGAGAATAGTAAGGAAATTTAAGGAATCATGGTTTGGGGTTAACAAAATATATCTCTTCATTATTCTCCTTCTTCTTTCCCCAATAAAATCGGGTATATTCTTAACCGGTTTCATCGTTCCTCTGGCATTTTATATTCGAGGTATTGTAAAAGCAAGGGTTCCTATTGAGCCTAATGGAACTTTTCATTATCTGACCTATAAATATAAAGAGGTCGGGAATACGGTCCTGAAACTGGATATCTGGTATCCAAACCTGATAAAACGTGCTTACCCCCTTGTGTTCTTCGCCCATGGGGGTGGGTGGATTTCCGGTTTTCGGAACCAGCCAAACAATGTTTCATGGTGCAAATTCCTTGCTTCAAAGGGCTTTGCAACAGCCTCTATAGATTATCGTCTTGCGCTGCGAAATAACATGGAGATCATATTGACTGATTATACAGATGCGCTTGATTTTGTTAAGAACAACGCTGAAATGTTAAGAATCAACAAGGACAATATTGTGCTTATGGGTTTATCGGCAGGAGGTCATCTTGCCCTTCTCTATGCCTCCTTCTACACTTTTATGAATCATGAAACGCGAATGAAAGGGATCAAAGGAGTTTCTGTTTATTATTCTCCATCGGATTTAAGGGATATGTTTGGAAAGGAACAGAAATCCCTGATTGCCCGGTTTGCTACGATGGCGACCTTAAAAGGAATTCCCGATAAAAAGCCTGGTCTCTATTCCTACTATTCTCCGATAGAATGGATATCTGAAAGAATGATTCCCACGCTCGTGGTGCATGGCAGAAAGGATATGGTTGTGCCATATACGTCTTCAATTAACCTAATAAGCAAACTCAAGTCCAAAAACATACCTTGCAGATTTCTTCTCCATAAAGAAGGCGGACATGGGTTTGAGACTCGTTTGAAAGATTTCCGGACAATAAGAATACTTGAAGAGACGGTCAGGTTTATGAAAAGACTTGTTAATTAGTTTCTGGATGAGCTCTAACTATAGACATTGGGGTAGTTGTCAAGAATGAAAATCGACTTTTCATACAGGAAAAAACATATTATCTCCAATTCAGGGTACATTTTCAAAGGGAAGCATTACAGGTGCAGCTATATACGTTTTCCAACATCATATGAGAATCCTGAACCGGGCACGGAGACTGTTGAACTCTACAATTTTCAGCCGAAGTCAGAGGTCCGGGCTTCATTAATGATATTGCACGGTTTAGGCAGCTCAAATATTAAATTTTTACTCTGGATGGGTAAACAGCTTGCGTCCGCAGGCATAAATACTTCTGTCCCGATACTCCCGGGAATTTATACCAGGGTGGAAAATGGCTCTGCCAGCGGCGTGAGCTATCTGCATCCTTATATTCCCCGCATGTACAAATTCTGGGAGCATGCAGTAGTTGATACACTCTCGATAATAGACCTGCTTGATCAGCAAAAACTCTGGAAAAAAAACAACTGTCTCTTAGGATATTGTCTTGGCGGGATGCTTTCCGCGATAATTTCTGTGCTGGACAGGAGGGTCTACCAGACCATTTTCATGACAATAGGGGGTCATCTCCCCAAGATACTGTTTGAATCCAGGGCTACCCGTTTTGTCAGGAAAATTATTCATGACGGGTTCAAAAACGAATACTACGTCTATGATAAAAAAGGGCTATACAGGATCTATAGGGAACAACTTCCCTCTGTCGAAAAGATGTCTCTCCATGAAATCTTGAACAATGAGGAAATCCATCCTCTATTAAGGATAGACCCTCTCTCCTATGCCCATCTATTGGATAAGTCAAAGACAGCCTTCATAGATGCCCTGTTTGATCGTTCATTACCTTTTCAGAGCCGGCGACTGCTATATAAAGAGATGGAAGGAGCAGAAAGATATATCATCCCCATTGGTCACGTAACCTGGCTCCCATTTGAATATCTGCTGGCAAGGTACATAACGCATAAGGTGCACATATATGACAGAAATGTCGCAAAAAGGCTCATCATAAAGGAAATGATAGAGGATCCTCTGGATGATTTTTCAGAATGACGATCCTGCTTTAAGCCAAATATACCTCCCCCTCATATTAAGCATAAGTAATGGAAGGATATCAAGGCCATACGGCAATTTCATGTCATAATTATGAGGCCAGGTTATTTCACTCCTGATTTTGGCCTTGGGAGGGCAAATTGTCGATATTACCAAAATTAGTATTTCCGACAATTTCCGAATAATATCAGCCGTAAACGCCTGGTATTCGTCCATCAAATAAATGGCTGATAATAAAGGATATAAATGCTGTTTTTCGGTGTCTTGAGCACGTCCAATGAAGCTCCCCACCGCAAGCGGTGGGGTATCAAGCGGAATTCCGCCATAGCAACCCGGCTTCGCTTTTGCAAGCTTCGCCGTGGTTCACCTCGCCATTCATCCCTGCGGCAAGCCGCAGGGTATTCTGGCGAAGGCGAATAAATTTATTGGACGAAAGCAAAAAGCCTTAAAAAATGCCCATAACTACCTGAAATTATTAACATCAAATCAAAATATCCCGTTCCCACCGATGGACATTTTGTAAAATTGCAAATAATATTAAAATGTTAATCACTCGATAATTTAAGATCTCCTTCCAGTGAACCCTCACTTCAAGAGGTCTTTCTGAACATTTTATTCTGGAATTCAATCCCCTTAAAAATCAAAATGTCATGGAAGTTGTGTTGCCAGGTATCAAAAGGCGTGATTTCTATAGTATAGTATTCTTTTGTCAATGGTTTTGGTGGAGCTGTGATCTTTAATCGATCACCTAAAGGGCATAATAAGTAATAAATATATCACTGGATTATGAAAATATGGCTTCAGCATAGAGGAGTATGCTTCACTGAAAACCCATTATTATTATCGATGCTTCATCTATCAACCACTTTGCCTTTTTTCAGATTCGAAAACCATCGGGAAAAGTCCTGTGGTATTAGCAGGTCAAAGGTGCACTGCTGTCGGGCATCTTGATGGTGTTGCGGTGGCAGATTGACGAGATTAAAGGCCTTTAGTTTTTTATTCAAGCGTTCAAAGTGGGCTCTTGCATATTCTTCCTTGGCCGGGGTTGATTCGTCCTGTTCTTCATTGGATTTGATTTCCACTACTTTGATCAGGATTTCTATGCCTTCATCTTGCAATTCTTTCAGCACGTCGAGATGATCTTCAATGCCACTGCTTTCCAAGCGGGAGATATATTCATCCAGTTTAATTTTGATGAAGAAATCAGGATTGAAACCGCTCCTCACTCTATCTTTGCCCCCCTTCCAGTATTCATAATCAATACTGTAAAAGCCCTTGTCCGGTGATTTAATCCAGGAATAGATATGGTCCGTGTGTTCAATCAGTTGAAACACAAACTCCCTTTCCGCGGAATGGGAGACGAGTATGGCGGTTTGAGGGCTTTTCAGCATTGAGGTGTTCACAACATAGGGCGGCCTTGTATCGCCTTTCACAAAAGGCCTGATGATATCATGCCTCCGCTCCACATACTCTTCAGGCTGGAAAAGCAACATTTGATGACTCTCTTCGGGCCTTCCTCTGGATTCTTTCAGGAACTCAAGGACCAGTTTATCCTGTTCACTGACTTCATTTTCATAGTCTTCACTCAGAAATGCGGCCCTGTCCCTTTCAAGCTCACTCAACCTGATTCCCGATCTGGTGATCTCCGAAGTGGGCACAGGCAAGATATCGCCTTCGATATTCTCAAAGACCCTTTTCTTTTTACCCGGAGGAAGGAAGCTGTTGAAAAAGAGGTCAATCTCCCTCCTGTTTTCCGGAGAGAGTCTTGTGCCCTCAATACCAGCTCCTTTCATGGCCTCCTCAATAACCTGCCTAATCTCCTCTTCCTCCGGATATCGCTCATCCACCACCACAGTCCCGAAGTCAAAGTGAAAAGACTCAAAGGTTCTAATCTGAAAACGGCTGTATACATCATAGACAACTTGGTCCAGGGTGTAAAAATTCCTGGCCAGCTCATAATGCTTTTCATCCCTTGTCCGGATGACCTTGACCCCAAGGCTTTCCTCATAAGGTGTCAGGGTTAGCTTATTAGGCGGCCTGGTTTCCCGGATGGTTTCCACGGGTTCATGGCGCATTCCGGCAATATAGTTAAGATTAAAGAGGGTAAAATGGTGCACCCCTCTTCCTTCTTTGCTAAAAGGAAGAGGTGAGGAAGTCAGGTACATGTCGCTTTCGGTCACGGAATCGACAAGTTCTTTGATATGCTCCGCGAACCGGTCGTGATTGGTTACTATGAGTTCGGGATAGGTTTGCTGAATCTGAGCATTGGGCACTTCACGGGGAAGGCGCATCCCCCTGCCAAGAACCTGGGAAATAAGGAGCTTGGAAGCAAAAACCCTCTCTTCCATGGGTACAATCTGAAACACGTTCTCCACATCCCAGCCCTCGGAGAGCTTGTTCACGGCAAAGACAAACTCCACTTTGCCTCCGGGTTTCCGGGGATCTGTTTCCTCAATATTGTCAAGCTCCTCCTTGTATTCAGACTGAGAAATACGGCTTATTACGCAAATGACCTTCCTACGGATGGTATCCTCTATCTCGGAATCGGTTCCCTTTATTGATCCCTGTTTTTTTTCATAGGCCGCCAAAAAACGAACGAATTCATCCGTTCTTTTCTGTGCGTTTTTCTGATTGGGACAGATGAAAACGGTGATAGGCTTTACCTTTCTTTTACCTGATTGGTCCGGATAGGCGTATTTTTTGCCATTTTCCAGATGGTTTTTGAGAACCATCTCAAAGCGTTGATCCACGGTGAGTTTCTGGTCCCCTTCATCGGTCTCTGTTCGGATGTGGGCATTGATCTTTTTGATGTATCTTTCTTCGGTAGCGTCCTTGATGGAATAGTTGTAGAGAATATCGGAAAAATATTCGTTCTGATTGTAGGGCGTCCCGGTAAATCCGATATGCCGAGTGATCTTTTTATTTGACCTCAAGAAACGCATCCAAAGACGTTCATCCCTTGCTTCTCCCGTGCCCTCCTCGCCTTCCTCTGCGTCAAGGACAAGCCTGTTGCCGGTGTATTGCAGGTGTGAATAGGCATGATGGATTTCATCCCCCAGGACAAGGACCTCTTCAGTGTTCCTGAAGAGAGTATCCGTGATGCCTCCAAAGGTATAGACAGCATTTATATTTTCAATAACAATGGAATCATCTTCAACAGGATCATTGTCAGTGAGAAGCTGGATCACCTTTCCCCGGTATTTCTGGGGGAGTTTGCTGTTAAGGTCTTTTCTGAACTTCAGATCCTCGAACTTCTCGCGCAGCCCCTGCTCGATGATTGTTGAAGCAGGACCAAGCACGAGCACCCTTTTGGTAAGACCCATGACAATGGAGAGATAGGCAATGGCAAAGATGATATAGGACTTCCCCGTTCCCGTGGCCATGTGGACAACCCCGGAGAGCCTGTCAGGGAGGGGGATCTGGAATAGGAAGTTCTCTTCAGTGCCGAAACGGTGCTGAATTTGTGGCTTGCCCGGGTCCCTGAAATTCTCGCTGGCAAGCTCAGTAATACTCCGGTAACCCCCACCCCAGAGATAGATCATCAACTGCCGGATAGCCTCATACTGGTAATCGCGGGAACCGGTCAATTCGCGGGCATATTCCGCGATCTCCCGGAAGTCGAATTTGCTGTAGTTGCACTTCCGGATATTAATATCCAGGGTGTGGTCGGACAGGTTCATCCGGCTGACGGCCTTTTGTCTTTTGGGTTTTTGAGTCATAGGCGTTATCAATAATATTCTTGGGAAGACAGCAATATTCTGTTTATGGTTATGCCGTTCATGGTGAGGTATCGAACCATGAACGGCAATTGTCTTCATTTTAAATGATCAGGCAAAGGATTACGTTTTCCCCAGGCCAGGCGTTTAACTTCCTTCCAGTCTCCACGAATCATGGCTTCTTTCTTTTTGCGGCTCCATCCCTTAATCTGACGTTCTGATGAAAGTGCTTCTTCACGAGTAGGAAAAGCTTCTTCAAAAATTAATTCAACGGGTCTTCTCTTCAATGTATAACACTGGAATTTTCCAGCCTGGTGCTCAGCAATGCGTTTCTCAAGATTATCAGTATGCCCTGTATAATAGGAACCATCAGAACAACGAAGAATATAGACCCAAAATGTCATAAGATATCTTGTTGAGGCATTGTCCACCCTTCGATACCTCAGGGTGAACGTGAATTTTATACCCGTTCATGCTGAGGTATCGAAGCATGAACGAACCCTCATCTTCTTAGTTCCTTTACTTTTTTATAATCAGGGGCTTGCTCTCATTGCCGTGCTTATCAATGGCAATCACGGCCGTATCACCTTTTGATACATCCATCTTCACCTGACCATTTTCATCGATGTCATTCATAAAGAAGGTCCTGTCCACCTCAAAGATTTCGCCGTCATAATCCACATCCACAAGTAGCATGGCCAGGCCTTCCAGTGCCTTAAACCGCTCTCCCTGTTTATTTAGGATTTTCGATTCGAACCGGGTAATTTTCAAGCCGTCCTTTATCTTTTTGACCTCAATTTCCACCTGATCATGGAAGTAAAAACCCGTTGAATTGATCAGCTCATTGACATTCTCAGGGGAGCTGGGCTGTTCATGGATCTGGAAATTGCGGGACACGTCCTCAAGGATCTTATAGGGGAACTTGAGCAGCCTGAAATCCACTTTTTCGCCTTTGCCGTTAGGCATGGTCCGGTCCCCGACCAGCGTGCACGTCTCGGGTGTGATAATGTAATAGTCCTTTTTCAGCGTTCGCCGTGACTGCCTGATGATCCCCTCAAGGTATTGCTCATCGACACGGATGTTTTTCAAATACTCATCGTCCCAGACCGGATAGACCTCGACCGGGTCCCCATCCTTTTCCGCATAGATATTGGTGAGCTTGTATTTTGCCGTCAAATCCTGTTCGGACCGGCTGAGCTGGAAAAGACCAAGGACAAAATCAATGTATGCATCCTTGTATTCCCTAAGCTTCATAATCCGGGAAAAATCATAGGCACCGGTCGAAACAACACAAAAGGGTTTGGGAGGCTGCCCGTATTTCTGGTTTTTCTTCACGTCCTTGCCCAACGCCTTTGACTCTGCAATCCTGAGAATCCGCTTTTGCATGGTATAAATGGCATGTTTCCCAAAATCACAGACAATCCACCGTCTCCCAAGCTTCTCTGCTACTGCTGCTGTTGTACCAGAACCAGCAAATACATCTATGATAAGATCATTTGGCGATGTAATAA
Source organism: uncultured Desulfobacteraceae bacterium (assembly GCA_964526655.1). GTDB lineage: Bacteria > Desulfobacterota > DSM-4660 > Desulfatiglandales > HGW-15 > CAZGIZ01. The sequence continues at coordinate 8,349 of CAZGIZ010000182.1, forward strand.
AATCTATGATCTGGAAGAGCAGTGATTCGCTTTTTTCTGTCGGGTATTTTGTTATATTACTATATATGGGGATACCCGCCCATAAAGTATCAGCTATTCTGCTTTCGGCAGGGGCTCTCCAGTATTGAGGTTTCCCATCATCTGGGCTCTTCCTCACGAATTCAAGGGCACAGCCTGTGTCCCGCCAATATTCAGCAAGCGTTCTACCCCCTCCTTCTTCAAGAAA
>CAZGIZ010000183.1:0-8566 GCA_964526655.1 uncultured Desulfobacteraceae bacterium
TCAAGAAGGCACTGAGAATAATCCGTGACGACGTCGCCACCGTTCCTATTTGGGCGAATGTGAGCGTCTATGCGATGAAGAAGGATATCGAGTTTACGCCGACATTCAGGGTGATGAACGCTGAAGTCAAAGTGCGAGACATTCACGTGTCGGAATAAGTGGACATCCCACGCCCAAAAGAACCTTGAGACAGTTGTATTTGTTTCTATTGTATTAAAGGCCGATTCATTTAAATGCGAAGATATGCACTTAAACGCATTCTGCTGGGGATATTGACGGTCCTGCTGGTAAGCGTGATTGTTTTCGTTGCATCCCGGCTTTCGGGTGATGTGGTCTATCTCTTGCTTCCCCAGGATGCTACAAAGGAAGAAGTCGCCTCACTAAGGACTAAACTCGGTCTGGATAAACCGCTGCCAGTCCAATACCTCTATTTTTTAAAAGGTGCGGTTCATGGAGACTTCGGAAAGTCTTACAGATATACCAATCGGCAGGCAATCGAGGTCGTCATGGAACGGTTGCCTGCCACCATTCAACTGGCGTTTTCAGCCTTTATCATTTCCATTATTTTCGGATTGCTCTTGGGCGTTTTCTCGGCCACAAGACGGGACAGCCTCTCAGATACCGGAGCAAAGCTGTTTGCTCTGATAGGTCAGTCTATGCCAAGCTTCTGGGTCAGCATTATGGCCATTTTGATCTTTGCCGTTAAATTAGGCTGGTTGCCGACCAGTGGCCAGGGCGGGCTGAAATATCTGATATTGCCTGCCACCACCACGGCATGGTTTTCAATTGCGTCTATCTTACGCCTCACTCGTTCAAGCATGCTGGATGTATTAGACAGCGAGTACATAAAAATGGCCAGGATCAAGGGGAATCCGAACTATTTGATCATCTGGAAGCACGCGTTACGGAATGCCTTTATTCCTATTGTCGCCATGGCCGGGATTCAGCTGGCGCACCTTTTGGGCGGGGTGGTCATTGCGGAAACGATTTTTAATTGGCCCGGATTGGGCAGTCTGATCCTCGAGGGAGTTAACAGCCGTGATTATGCCCTGGTCCAGGCCGGTGTACTTGTGATTTCGGTTACCTTTGTCACCATAAATCTGGCAGTTGATTTGGTTTACGGGTTCATTGATCCGAGGATTCGCTACGATTAAGGAAATTCATCGTTCCATGATCTTTTTTAAAAGATATCCTGTTTTGCCTGTTTTGTGCCTGTTGCCCGTTGTTATCTGCGGTATATTCGGCCCATTGTTCTTCCCGCATGATCCGATGAAAATGGATCTGGCTAACACTTTAAAACCGCCCTTTTTTTCAATGAAAGGCAGTGTTTCTTATTTCCTCGGCACGGATCACATGGGCAGGGATCTGCTGAGCAGACTTATCGAAGGCGCCCGTATTTCATTGATTATTTCGGTCTGCGGGGTATTTTTTTCGGGTTTTATCGGTGTCTGCTTGGGCATGATAGCCGGTTTTTTAGGAGGCACGGTCGATGAAGTGATTATGAGAGTCGCCGATGCCGTAATGTCGATACCGGCCATCTTGCTGGCGATTTTATTGGCGGCCGGCATCGGCGCCGGCGCTGCAACCATTATCATATCCATTGCTTTGATCTTTTGGACCGGCTATGCAAGGGTCATCAGAGGGGAAACCCTCAGCCTCACCCAGCGCGATTATGTCACTTTGGCCAAAATCACCGGCTGCAGTAATTTCAGGATACTAAAAAGGCATATCCTCCCTAATCTTGTCAGCACCATCACGGTGCTGGCCTCGCTCCAGCTCGGCCGTGCGATATTGATAGAGGCGAGCATGACCTTTTTAGGTGTGGGGCTCCAGCCTCCGGCGGCAGCCTGGGGCTTGATGATAAGCGAGGGGAGAATGTATATGGCAACAGGCTGGTGGATACCGACCTTTTCAGGATTTGCCATCGCGGTGACTGTCCTGGGCGCCAATTTGATGGGCGACTGGCTGAGGGACAAGTTTGACCCAAAACTGCGCCAATTGTGAAAAGGAGATATTTCCTTGTCATGAATGCAAAACGTGTTCTGTCTGTTGAAGACCTCAGAACCTATTTTTATACGCGCGCAGGTGTGGTGAAAGCGGTTGACGGGGTGAGCTTTTCACTGCAGGAAGGCGAATCCCTGGGTATCGCGGGTGAATCGGGGTGCGGGAAAAGTATTACCTGCCTTTCCCTTATTCGGCTCGTGCCCCAGCCGTCCGGCAGAATCGTATCCGGGAAAATAATTGTACAAGACAGAAACATCCTGGATCTGGATGAAGAAGAGATGCGCAAGTTGCGGGGAAAAGTCATTTCCATGATCCTTCAGGATCCCTTAACTTCTCTTAATCCATGCTATACCATCGGCAATCAGGTGTCGGAGCCCTTCAAGCTCGATGCCAGTAGCAACATAAAAAACAGTTTAAAGCAGAGAGTAATAAACGTGCTGAAGAGCGTGAATATTCCGCTGCCGGAGCGGCGCCTGGGAGATTATCCTTTTCAGTACAGCGGCGGCATGCGTCAGAGGGTGCTTGCTGCAATGGCTATTGCCCGAAATCCGAAAATCCTGATCGCCGATGAACCGACCACCTCTCTGGATGTTACGATTCAGGATCAATTCCTCAAGCTCCTAAAAGAGATGCAGGTCCGTTTGAAGATGGGATTGGTGATGATTACCCATGATCTGGGTATTGTCGCGGAAACCTGCGATCGCGTGGCCATCATGTATGCCGGCAAAATTGTCGAAACGGGGAAGGTGGACAGGGTATTTCAATCCCCGGCGCATCCCTATACTGAAGCGCTTATGAAAGCGCTGCCCAAGATGGACGAAAAAAGGACCAAATTGTTTCAGATCGAGGGAGAGCCGCCCAATCTTTTAAATTTACCCGCCGGATGCAGTTTTTGGCCCCGCTGCCACTACGCCATTGAAAAATGTCGACGTGAATATCCGCCGGTGATGCCACTTAAGGGGGGGGGTGAAGTAGCTTGCTGGCTGGTCAAAGAAGGTGAGCGTGAATAATGGCGGCCCTTCTTGAATTGCGTGATGTATACAAGTTCTTCCCCATCGTTTTAAGCGGTGTCATTAAGAGAAAAATCGCCATGCTGAAGGCCGTTGATGGTGTCTCCTTTTCAGTGGAAAAAGGGGCCTGCTTCGGGCTTGCCGGTGAATCCGGTAGCGGAAAGACAACAATTTCCAAACTGATACTTCTGCTGGAAAAGGCCACCAGGGGTAAGCTTCTGTTTGAGGGAAGAGACTTATCGAAATTCAATAACAAAGATATCATGTGGTATCGCACCCGCGTTCAAACGATACTCCAGGATGCAGCCAGTTCCTTGAATCCTCGCATGCGCATTTGCGACATTATCAGCGAACCCCTTGAAGTACAGCTTGGAAAGTCGTTATCCAAGAAAGAAATTTTCGGAAGGATGTTTGAAATGAGCCGCCTGGTCGGCCTGCCGTTGGATAAGCTGAAGAACTATCCACATGAACTCAGCGGCGGTCAAAAGCAGCGTGTCGCTATTGCCAGATCCATCATTCTGCACCCTTCATTAGTCGTTTTGGATGAGCCGGTGTCTGCGCTGGACGTATCCATTCGCGCCCAAATATTGAACCTGCTTACAGATATACAGCAGAAACAGGGGCTAACCTACTTAATCATCGCCCATGATCTGGCCATGCTCAAGCATGTGAGTACTCAAATCGGTGTAATGTATTTGGGCAATATTGTGGAGATGGGCAATACCGACCATGTCTTTTCAAATCCGATTCATCCCTATACCAGGGCGCTTTTCGATGCCGTTCCACATTATATGCCGGGAAGAGTAAAAAAGACACCGGCCCTGAAGGGAGAAATCGGCAACCCAATAACGCCCCCCTCGGGATGCAAGTTCCATCCACGCTGCGAATATGCCGTCGATATTTGCAATGAAGTAGCACCAACATTGATTGAATCGGATAAAGGACATCTTGTGTCCTGCCACCGGGCAGAGAAATTCTTAGATTAAACTCAAATAAAAGAGAAAGAGGTGAAATATGACAATGAAGACAATTCCGGAACCAAACAAGGGCGTTAAGGTTGCAAGAGAATGTGATGTAGTGGTGCTGGGCGGTGGGCCCGGAGGCATAGGCGCAGCCGTTGCAGCAGCACGCAACGGCGCCGATACGGTGCTTATCGAGAGATTCGGGCATTTGGGCGGCATGGGCACAGGAGGTCTGGTGACCATCATTCCCTGCCTGTCGGATTTTGATGGTAATATGCAGATAGCCGGCATCAACCAGGAATGGATTGATCGTCTGGACAGGCGCGAGGCGTGTATGTATCCGCGGCCGGAGATATGGGGCGCCGATGATAAATATCTGGCCGACTACTGGAACGACCGCTCGTTTTTCACGGTCCGGGAGGGCAGGATCGTGTATTCGGCCATCATAGATGCAGAGATATCAAAATGCATCCTCAACGAGATGGTCAACGAGGCCAAGGTCAAGACCTATCTGCATGGCTGGGGCACTATACCGGTAATGGAAGGCAACAAGGCCGCCGGCTTGATCTTTGAAAGCAAATCCGGCCGTCAGGCAGTTCTGGCCAAGGTGGTCATCGACTCCACCGGAGACGGGGATCTTTTGCCCTTTGCCGGCTCGGGTTTTGACACTGATATCGATCCCAACATCCGGATCGCAAATTTGTCCCTTTGCTTCTGGATTGACGGCGTTAACATTCAAAAATTAGAGGATTTCCGGCGGGGCGATCCGATGCGCTGGCGCGAACTGATGGCCGAACTGATGAAATCGGGCGGATTGCCCGGTTTTTTCAGGAGCAACCTGAAACACCAGGAAAGCATCGTGTGGTTTCACCCGAGGTACAGCTGCAGCAGCCAGATCGATGTGGAAGAGCTGACCCGGGTGGAGTTTCTTGGACGTGAAAAGATGCTTCTAACCCATGATTTCTTCAAAAAGAACGTTCCCGGATTTGAAACAAGCTTTATTGTGCTATCCGCCCCCCAGTTAGGCACCCGGGGCGCCAGAAGAGTCCATGGCGACTATCAGGTCACCGCTTTGGATCTGGACAAGGACGAGCCCTTCGAGGACACCATCGCTGTGTTCCCAGACCTGGACCGCGGGGAATTGTCCTTGAAGCATCCGTTGACCTATATCCCCTACAGGTCCTTGCTGCCCAAGGGAGTGGACAATATGCTGGTTGCCTGCCGTGCGTTTTCATCGGATCAGGCGGCCAATAACTTTTTTAACCTGATCCCCCACTGTATCGCCATCGGCGAAGCGGCGGGTACGGCCGCGGCATTGTCATTAGACCAAGGGGTGGATCTCCGCTCCGTGGATTTCCAATCTTTGCGTAAGCGGCTGCTGGCCCAAAACGTGCCGCTGCCGGGGCATCTCGGCAAAAACGATAAAAAAGGCCAGGCCGGGGCTTACACCTATCGCGCTCCGAGTTTCGGGGCACCACGGCCGGTTTAGGAGGTTGAGGAATGACTGAAACGATACAAGAATTATCAAAATTTATTGTGGACACAACCTATGAAGATTTGCCGGAAGAAGTTGTGCATGCCTCGAAATGGTTGCTGTTGGATTCAATAGGATGCGGATTGGCCTCGGTTACCACCGATAGGGGTAAAATGAGCATTTCTCTGGCGAGAAGAATGGGAGGTCCGCCGGAGTCCTCGATTATCGGTATTGGGGACAAGGTTTCGATTATTGCCGCTTCCTTTGTAAACGGCGAGCTGATCAATTCAACTGATAATGACACATTGATGCCCGGAGGTCATGTTCCCCCCTATGTCATTCCGCCGTCCCTGGCCATAGGGGAAAGTAAAAATTGCAGCGGGAAGGAATTGCTTCTGGCAACAGCACTGGGTTTTGAGATTTCATCCCGTGTTAGTGGGGGCATTAGGCAGAAAAGGTTCATCGGACAGGGCAGGGATGCGAAGTTCAGTTGGGGGAGAAGAGGCGGGCAGGCCTATTCAAACTTCGGCGCGGCTGCGGGAGCAGCAAAACTTTTATCTCTCGATCACGAAAAAATGAGCCATGCCTTGGGCATAAGCGGTCATCTTTGCCAGGTCCTGACACACGTAAGATTCTCATTCAGTGACTATAGACACTTAACCAAATATGGAATGCCGGGATGGCAAAATACCGGGGGTATCATGGCGGCGCTGCTGGCTGAGATGGGCTATTCGGGAGATACGACTGTTTTTGACGGAGAATATGGTTTCTTCCAATTCTGTGGTTATGATGGCGAAGTGGATCTTGGAGCCATCATGGAGGCGTTAGGAGACAAATGGAATTTTACCAGAATTTCTTACAAGCCATATCCCTGTTGTCGCATGCTGCACGGAGGCATTGATTGCTTGTATAAAATTATAAAGGAAAACCATATTCGTCCGGATGAGATCGAAAGCATAGAAGTACTGGGTCATCCGACGATTGAATTGCCCTGTTTTACCCATAAGGAAGTCGAAAACGTGGTTGATGCCCAGTTTAATGCCGCTTATGTGTTTTCTGTGGTTGCAAGCGGGGTAAGGATAGGTCCGGAGTGGCAGGACCCTGCCACTATGCAGGACGTTGGGATCAGGGAATTGATGAAAAAAGTAACCTTCAGGGGGCACCCTGAATTCGTGCAGAGAGCCCAAAAAAACATGGATGAACAGATATATACCGTTGATGTGGTCGCTCGTGGAAAAAAGTTCCACGAGGAGACCTTGATGCCAAACGGTACTGTGGGAACCTCTGGCGAAATGTCAAATGACGACCTGGAAAAAAAGTTTCGACACAATGCTGAAAGAATACTGACTCGAAAACAAATTGACGAAGCTGTTTACACCGTATCGAATTTGGAAAAGTCTGATAATATATCAAGTTTAATGGCTGCAATTTGCATTTAAGAAAGAATAAAACTTCCCACCGCTCCGGCAAGCGGTGGGGTATAGCGCAATTGCGCCATAGCCAACCCGCCATTGCCAGGGGCTTCATCGTGCCAGGGGAGACAGATTAACCAGAAATTCAGATATTGTGGGGAAGTACAGCGCGGGACGTGCATTAATTACAGCAACCGGCCTTCTTTCATGCTCGCCGCCCCTGCCCTGGCAATGATTATGTGATCGAGGAGCCGGAGGCCAAGGATGTCCGCGGCGTCTTTCAAGTCCCTTGTTATGGTCATATCCTCGTGGCTCGGGGTCGGGTCCCCCGTTGGATGGTTGTGCACCAGGATCAGGGCGGAAGCGGATTCCTGAATGGCCGGGCCGAACACCTCGCGCGGGTGGACAAGGCTCTTGTTTGAAAGCCCCACTGTAACCTGAACAGTCCTGATGACCTGATGGGCCTCGTCCAAGAGGACCACGTGGAATTCTTCCTTTGCCCCTTCCCTGGCAAGGCGTTCAAAGTGGCGGCGGCAAAAGGCCAGGGCGGACGCGGTGCTCTTGATCTTGAAAGGCTTCTCAACCTCCCCTTTTTGCTGGAGGGCCAGCCTCTTGCCCAGCTCCAGGGCGGCCATGATCTGGCAATAGGCCGTCTCACCGACGGCACGGCTGATCTGCCTCAATTCTCCCCTGGCCCTTAGTGACAGGTCCTGGAGGTCATGCCCGAAACGGGCCGCGATTTTTTCCGCGGCGTGAAGGGCCGATTCCCCATGGATGCCCGAGCGGATAAGTATGGCCAGGAGTTCCGAGGTCTTCAGCTCCGCGGGCCCAAACCGGAGAAGGCGTTCCCTGGGACGGTCACCCGAAGGCGCCCTCTTGACCGTGGGTGCAAAGACCCGGGTGTCAATCCAGCGACCTGGATTGAATTCCTTCTTTTTCTCAGACCATGAATATCGGGGCCTTGATTTCAGGCCGTCCATGGTTAAATAACCGTCCCGGACCAGCTCGCCTATGACCCTGCCTATAAATGGCCTTTTTCCCTTTTTCAAGGCCTTGTAGATATCAGGCTTTTGAAAGGATTCTCCGGCCAGCAGGGCATTGACCACCTGCAGATATCGCGCAAAGCGTTTCTCGTCAGGAACTGGTTTCATGTTTACCCGGCTTAAATCCCCTTGAAAGGCAGTATATAAAATAGGGCAAGTTATTTCAAATATATCCGGTTTTGGATCATGAGATTTGTTATTGATGGAATCGGGATGCCCGGTGACAGAAAGGTCCGCCGTTAAAGAGTTTTATGTAAAAAGATTAAATTGAAAATAACGAAAATTTAAATTTGCCAATAATATCTACTTGTTATTTATTAAATTATATTATTTTTATTTTTTTTAATAATATATCTTGACTTTTAACTTTAGTTTTATAAAATATTATCTATAAAGATAGTCTACACTTAATAGTAGGCATGTTTCGTTCTGAAGGAAATAACTTATTCATAGTGGCATCCTGAAGTATTGAAACACAAAATTATTCTGAAAGGAGGGTGTCACCATGACTAATGGAACAGTAAAGTGGTTTAACGACCGCAAGGGTTTCGGTTTTATTGAGCAGCAGAATGGTCCTGATGTATTTGTTCATCATTCAGGCATAGACGCGAGCGGCTTTAAGAGTCTTCATGAAGGTGATCAGGTCACCTTTGACATAGAG
>CAZGIZ010000184.1:0-8428 GCA_964526655.1 uncultured Desulfobacteraceae bacterium
GATATCGAAATTCTGCCGGAGCGTCATATTGACCGTTTCGAATATTTCTTCAACCACGGCTTTGGACAGGTATCGGCGGGGTTGGCCGTCGATTTTTTCCAGCTCGGCCAAGGCCAGTTCCACCACGCGGTCCTGCCGGTCTTTGGTGCCGAAGGCAATGGGATCGGAAACACCTGCATCAGATGCTGATTGGTGCAACGAAGCACTCGCAACCCATGGCAATATCCCACTTAATGGAATTATAGTCACGGAATCAATCGCCCCTGATTACGCCGGTCAACCCTTAGTCGCACCTATCCATAGACTATCAACAACGCCCTGGTGGGCAGGCCGAAGTCCTTCCATCCGGATCAATAGGACCTTGGATGCTTATAAAGAGGAGCTCTCCCATGTTTTCAGGCACGCAAATTCGATTATGTTCATCGATCCGCACATAGATCCAAGCCGGCCACAATATCGAGATTTTCCCTCGATTTTAAAAGCCATAGGAAACCGTACCCCGGCACCGCTTATTGAAGTGCATAGAGTCTGCTATTATGGCTCCGGGCGATCTCGTCAGATACTTGACCTAAGTGAAATCGAGTCTACATTCCGGCAGGAGCTTTCAGATCAACTTCAATCCATCGACCTTAATGTCAGTGTGTTCATATGGGATGATTTTCACGATCGTTACCTGATTAGCAACCTAATCGGCATCAGTGCGCCCAATGGCTTTGATACGACAAGAGCACCAAACTCCCTCACGACTTGGACACGCTTGGGCCGAAAAGACAGGGACGACGTCCAAAGGGAGTTTGATCCCGCGTCAAATCGCCATACGTTAAGAGGAAAGTTTACATTGCCATAGAAATAGATAAATAGATTCTATTTAAGGGGACTTGGGTTCCAAAATAATTTGTGAAAATTCGATCGACTGCTGAAATTTGATGGTGCTTAATCTGTGATATCATCCCTTCAGATGAAAATATCGCACACCTCAAAAACCTGTGATATGTCTGACTTATCTGAAAAGTATCCGGTCTGTAAAACTTGAGATATCACGTAATAATAGGAGGACAATGCAGAGATGCTGCTGTTGAATAAATTTATTCAACAGTTAAACAAAATATTCAAAAATTTGACTAAGCCTTTGAAATAGCGATTATTTTTAAATTCCGACCTCCCGATTACGATGCAGATTTCACAAGAGGTCAGGGAAGTGATGTGGGTGGAGTGATGATCTGCGGTTTGATTACCCTGCCCGTCTTTTGTCGATAGACGGCTTCAATGAGGAAGGCGAGACCCACCATGATCCCCAGGACCCAGAGCTCCCCGGCGGAGGTGAGCGCCCTCTGAACGATTAGGGCACCCAGGGCGATCAGACAGATGATGACACCCAGCACCGCAATCCACCTGCGGCTTGCAGTTTTTGCGGAGAGCCTTGCGTTTGACGCGTTCACAGCGGCGAAGATGAGCAGGAAGCCGGCACTCCCCATGGTGGAGATGCTGGAAAGATCAAAAAGGTTCGCGACCAGCAGGGTGAGCCCCGAGGTGATGAATAGCCCTTCGACTGGACGGTTCCATATCTTTTTTTCCATGCTCTCCGGCAATTCCCCCTCTTTTGCAATGATGTAGCTGATCCGGGAAGATCCATAAAGGGTGGCGTTGATGGCCGACCCGGTCGAGAGCAGGGCGGCAATGGCGATCAGCGTGAAACCCGCATTTCCTAAAAAAGGCCTGGCGCTGACCGCCAGTGCATAATCTTTTGACGCCACGATCTGATCGACCTGAAGATTTCCCACCGTCACCAGGGAGACGAGGATGTAGAGGACTATGACAAATCCGACCGAAGAGAAATAGGCCCGGGGAAGGGTCTTTCCGGGATTCCGGACATCTGCCGCAGTGTTGGCGATGAGCTCAAATCCCTCATAGGCGAGGAAAATGATCATTCCCCCCGTTGTCAGGTAAAGGGGACTGGCCCATGCGGCAGGCTCCAGCCGCTGAAAATCGAGGCTCCAGACACCCGTCAGTACGAAAAGGGAGAGAATGGCAATTTTAAGTGCGACTATCCATTCTTCAAACCTGCCCACGACCCCGGCCCCCAGGACGTTCAGGCCCGAGAGAAGGACGACTATGGCGCTGATGAAGACGTGCTTCCAGAGAGGCTGGGCAGCCGAAGTAATAAAGCTCGCCCCGTAGCTTCCAAAGGCATAGGCATAAAGAGACAGCATGACGATATAGCTCAGCCAGAGGAGGACATTGAGCCCGCCGGTTATCAGACCTGGCCCGAAGGCCTGGTTCAGGAATTCAACCGTCCCTCCCTGGCTCGGAAAGGTTACTGAGAGCCGGGCGTAGGAGTAGCAGGTGATCAAGGCCACCAGGCCGGCCAGCCCGAAGGCTATGGGTGTCCCGCCCCGGGCCAATTGCACAGCCAGCCCCAGGACGGCGAAGATACCCCCTCCCACCATGCCTCCGACGCCCACGGCAACCACAGCCCAGTATCCCATAGATTCGCTTCTCTTCATTTCCCCTGGTCCTGTTAGTCCGGCTTCGGTCCCAGACTCACCTGGACAAGGTCTTCCGGCCTGATCCATTTGGCAAAAGCGGCCTGCACATCCCCGGCGCTGATCTCCCCATACCTCTTTGCTGCGCGAAGCTGCTCGTTAAGGGGCAGGTCCATGAGGGCCAGGTGGAGGAGGTTTTCGCCAATCCCGTCAAAGCTCGATTCTGAAAGGGGAATCTCTTTCAAAAGCAGTATCCTGGCCTGCCGGAGCTCCGCCGCCGTAACGGGAAATGTCTGCATGAGCCTTAGATCCCTTTTGACCATTTCCCTTGCACGTGAAACGTTAGGGGGATCGCAGGCATAGAAGACCTGAAAGGTGGAACGTGTCTTACCCACTTTGAGTGATGATTCGACGGTGTAAACCAGGCCGGCCTTTTCACGGAGATCGTGGTAGAGCCTGGTGGCATAGAAGGCGCCCGACAGGACATGATTTCCCATCTCCAAGGCATAATAATCCGGGTGGGAACGGGTCAGTCCCAGGTTCTCGGCCAGCACCACCGCGTCCTGGACCCGGCTGGCATCGGTCACAGCCGCTTCGGAGGGACTGTTCAAAGGGACCGGGGGAAGGTCCGTCTCCGGCTTCGGCCCGACGGCCTTCCACTTGCCGAAATATTTCTCTATGGCCGCCTGGGCCTGATCAGGGGTCACGTCGCCGACGACCACCATGACGGTCAAATCTGGTCGAAATATGTTTTGATGATAGGCCCTGACATCATCCAGGCTAAGGGAGGCCACGCTTTCAGCCGTGGGCTGGCGGGTTGCCGGATCACCCTTAGGAAAGAGGGCCTTCAGGAGCGCCCTCCGGAACAGGTAATGGGGGCTTTCCAGCCGGCCGGCCACGATGCCCTTGGTCTCCTCCTGAACTATTTTGAATGCGGCCTCAGGGAAGGCCGGGCGCAGCAGGTTGTCGGCCAGGAGTTCCACGCCCCGGTCAAAATGATCGGTCAGGACCTCAAGGGAGAAGTCCGTCCCCGCGGAAACACGGGCCGCAATATCATCCACTGCCTTCTGAAAGGCCAGGCGGTCCAGGGTCGTGGTTCCATAGGAAAAGAGATCGCTCAGGACCTCGGCAACGCCTTCCTTGCCCTTCGGCGTCTGGAGGTCGGCATCGTGTTTGACCATCCCGTAGATGCAGATGGTCGGGCTGATAGTCTCCCTCTGAACAATGATTTTCAGGCCGTTCGGCAGGACTTTCACGAAGGGGTTCACATTGGTCGCCGGTACGCGGTCCGGGACCAGTGTCTTTGCGGCCCATTCGGGCAAAGAGACCGGTTTGACCTCTTTTGGCGCGAAAGACTCTTTGCCCCGGAAGGTGTGGGATGCCTGGGCCTTGCCCGCGGCACGGGGCAGCAGGATACCCTCGACAGCCGTCTCATCGAGGAGATATTTACGGGCAACCCGGTTTACATCTTCCACAGTGACCTTTTTTATTGCCTCAATGTCCTCGTCCGGCGTGCTTCTCCCTTCCACGGCAAGGGCCTGTGACCACTCGTCGGCCAGTTCCATCACGGAGTTTCTGCGAAAAGCGGCGTCCGCCACTTCATGACGTTTTGACGCCTCCACAAGGTCGGGTGGAAATCCTTCCTTGAGATATTCCTTTATGACGCTTTTTAAAACATCCACAAGGCCGCCGCCCTCCTCCCCGCGGGGAAAGGCCCCAAAGGCATAACCGAGACCCGCCTCAGGCAGGAAATTCGTCGTGAATCCTGTCTCCAGTGCCTTCCCCTGCGGGACGAGGCCGTAAAGATCCCCTCGCTCGCTGTCCAGGACGTCCGCCAGGACCTGAGCCGCCGCGAAGTCCGGACTGTGGTACCCCGGCAGTCGATAGGCGACAACGGCCAGTCCGTAGGGCAAGTCGGTCTCCTGTTCAATTGTTCCGCCCTTGAGGGGCTGCAATTGGATGGATTGCCTTGGGGGCAAAGGCCTCGATGGAATGTCTTCAAAGAGGGTTTTCACCATCGACAGGGTCTTTTCGGGGTCCACATCCCCGACAATGACCATTACGGCGTTGTTGGGCAGATACCATTTCTCGTGGAAGGCCTTGAGCATGTTTCCTGTCGTCTCCTGGAAGGAGGGACGTGTGCCAAGCGCGTCGTGGCTGTAGGGTGTGCCCTCGAACATCTTCTCAAGGAGCTTCATATAGAATACATACATGGGATTCGAGAGGTCCTGGGCCACTTCCTGCTCGATTGCCATCCGCTCCTCAAGCCACAGTTCTTCCGAATCCAGGACGTCCCGCATGCGAATGGCTTCGATCCTCAGGGCCACTTCCAGGTCCTCGGCCGGGACCGTGAAGAAATACTGTGTCACGGTCTGCTGGGTGTCCGCGTTGAACCTCCCGCCCATGGCAGCGATGAGGTTGGCAAGCTGGGCCCCCGAGAGCCCGGAACTGCCCCGGAACATCATATGCTCCTGGGCATGGGCCATCCCTGGAAAGCCGGGCATGGCCTCGTTCGAACCCACAAGGTAGTTGACCATAGTGGTCACAACCGGGGCAAGGCTGTTGGGAACGACAACAACCCTGAGACCGTTTTTCAGGGTGGCCCGGACTGCATCCTCTGCCCGGGCTGATCCTGCAGGGCCCGCCCAAAGTATAAGCAGGATAACAACGGCCCACAAGATACCTCTGACGCTCTTTCTCATGATTTCCTCCATCTCCTATCCTCCCTTCGGAAGCCTTGTCTCTTCTTTGCCTGAAAAAGCCCCTGTTTTTAAGAGACATCTCAAGCCCCATATATGAAAGGACAAACGGGAGGAAAAGAAAATGGGGTTATTTGTGTATTTGCGTCCCGGAATTTCAGTAAATTGACAAGCCTGGTTATTGTTCTGGACCGCTCATGATTTTTGGCACATCTCGTTGAGATGACATCTTCCTCTCTGAGTCTTTATCTTTTTGAAAATTCTACTGAGTATCAAAGCGGCCGACTTCCATGTTTTTAAATCCCTCTATGATTGCCCTGGCAAATTCAATATCATTGATGTGAAAGGGAAGGATATTCAAAGGTATCTCCTTTTTAAGGGCCTTACTCAAGCTCGTTGCAAAATATTGGGGTGTTTCAGGGTGATAAAAGGGGCCTGTCTTGCTGTTGTAGGAGGAGAAGCCCTTTAAAGGGACAAAGACCATAAGGGGTCCCCCGTACCTGTTCCATGTATCCGCGAGACGGCGGGCGAGGATCTCCTGCTCCTGCCGCCCCACGCAGGCCGCTGAAATCGCCTCATTGTGAGAATGGAGTTCCTTGCCTGGGAAGCGTTTCTTTGCCTCCTCCATGGGACCGGTCACCAGAAAATCAATGTTACCGGGGACAATTACCGTTGGTATGCCCTTTTCAAGGGCTGCAGTCCCCCTCTCCGGGCCCGCGTCAAAATCGCCCCCGAAGTGGTGCGTTGCGATCTCATTGAGGGACAGATCCACCAGTCCCTTGATGTCCATCTCCCTGATCATCTCCTCCATGGCCCGGCCGCCAGTCCCGTTGGTATGAAATGTTATCACTTCATATCCATCCTTTTCCAGGGCCTTCCTGACCTCCGAGGCGCAGCCGTCAGTGGTCCCGAGGCTGGATAGCGCGATCGCCGGTCTCTCCTTTACCCCTGGCATCTCCCTCCCCTTGACCATGCCTGCCACGGCCAGGGCCCCGTTGCGTAACACGGATCTTGTAACTCTATTGAGCCCTGCGATGTCACAGACGGAATGTAGCATCACAATATCCCTGGTCCCCACAAAGTTACGGGTATTGCTGGAGGCCATGGTTGAAATCATCACCTTCGGCACCCCAAAAGGAAAGGAGCGCATGATTGCCGTTCCAATGGATGTCCCCATGGTGCCCCCAAGACTGATAATGCCGTCTATTTTACCTCCCTCATGGAGTTTGTGGGCGCATTTTATGGCGCCTGGGATCATCATATTCAAGGCCTTTGCCTCATTGCCCGCAGCCCTGACCTCCTTCAACGTCCTGCCCGCGGCCCTGGCCACTTTTCCCCTGCTGATGCCTACTTTATAGGGGGGATTTCCCCTTATTCCAGGGTCCATGATAATCGCGGAGACCCCTTCTTTTTGCAGACATTTTTCAATATATAGGGCCTCATCCGCCTTTGTATCCATTGTGGCGATCAGTAAAACTCCAGGTCTCTTTTTCATAATAGCTTTTCCTCCTTTCTTGATAACCTCTTAAGAATCGTGATTTCAGCGGTCCGCTGCATAGTCCATATTTCCTAATTGGAAAGATAAATATTGCTAATTAGATGATTAATATGATCATCATGCAAAGCTAATTGCTTGAAAAAATTATAAAATTAGAATGACACATTCAATTATCCTGTAAAACAACCTTCGAAAAAAGTTATATTAGTTGACAAAAAAATTCATGATAGTATAAATTATTCACGGAGACAAGGGCATTGGATAGGACCATTACAAATAAAATAAAAGTGATCAGGCAGAACCAGAACATAACCCTAAAATCCCTGGCCGAAAAGACGGGTTTGACCGAGGGTTATTTATCCAAGATTGAAAACTCCAAAAACGCACCTCCCATTTCCACCCTGAGACGCATTTCCACAGCCCTTGGGTTTGACGTTTCCTATTTTTTTCTGCCGGATTCTGATGAACGGAATAATAATCCGAATATTGAAATTGATAGAGTAAGCAACGGCACTGACGAGAGGTTCTCAGCGAGGCCCCTGGAGGAGAACGATTATGGCTATGAGTATAGACCGCTCGCTCTCAATAAAAAGGGAAAGAATATGGAACCCTATACCCTCTTTCCGGACTTTGAACCGGGAGGGGTTATCCAAACCCACGGCGAATATTTTATGTATGTCCTTAAAGGGTCAATTGATTTTTTTTACGGCACCCACAAATACAGTTTTTCCACAGGGGATAGCGCCTATTTTGACGGCCATATCCCTTTCCAGGCAAAAAGCATTGGGAAAGAAAAGGCAAAGCTGCTTGTCATCATCTATCCATACACAAGGTCATGACATTCGAGGCCAGATCATGTCCCTTTCCGAGACCGAAACATTTTAAGTCATATTTTTGTGGCAGGGGTATTTAATTTCACCATTTAACCAAAAAGGAGGGCAAAATGTCACGGAGATTACCTAAGTTTATGGTTCTGCTGTTTGTGGTTGTGCTGGCTGTATTTCTGGCGTCCCCTGGGTCCATGGCGGCGCCGAAACCCAAGACACTGAAAATCGGCGTCATTGTCTTCATGGGATGGTCGCTGGGCGTTGACATGGTCCGGGGGATCGAGATAATGGCCGAAAACGTCAATAAAAAAGGCGGCCTGGATGTAGGCGGGGAAAAATACAAAATAGAACTCATCAAATACGACTCCAAGTTCAATCCCGAGACGGCGCGCTCGGCAGCCGAGAGACTGGTATATCAGGATAAGGTAAATTACATCATCGGCGATGAAACCATAGATGCCTGGCTGTCTGTCACCGAACAAAACAAGGTATTGGTGGTTGCCATCCTGTCAAGCCCGACAATATTTAATCCGAAAAATAATTATCTCTTTCAGGGAACCTCTTTACAGACCGGCATGCCCACGGCCTGGGGATGGTTTGCCAAGAATTATCCTCAGGTAAAGAACAGTATTCAGGTATTCCCGGATAACAAAATAGGCCAGATCCGTTCCGGACTCGCAAAGAAACACGCCAAGATCTTCGGTCCGGCCCTTCCTGACGATTTCCTGATCTTCTACCCGCCTGAGGCAACTGATATGAGTGTCGTGGGGACCAAGGTAAAGACCCTGAATCCGGACGGCTTTTGTGCTACGGGCGGTGGAATCCAGGGGGACGCCCTTTGTTATAAAGCAGCCTGGGAGGCCGGGTATAAGGGGACCATATGGAGTTTCGTCGGCGTTTCCGAGGAGATGTTCGGGAGAG
>CAZGIZ010000185.1:0-8366 GCA_964526655.1 uncultured Desulfobacteraceae bacterium
GGCGGAAAAGGTCTTCTTTGAGATGGGATCACCCGACCATGTCCATATCCTGAGTCCTGCCAGATCGGCCACGCGTCTTATGGGTTTTTGTGAAAACAGATGCACGTCACCCACCTCGGCCCATGACAGGAATTCAAATCCCTCTTTACGGAATCCTTCCGCAAAAAAATCGCGGAGCTCCTCCTGGACCGTGTCTATCTCTTTCCTGCTCCGGAAAAGAAAGGGGAGGTCCAGGACCCTGACCATGGGGAGTATCTGGGAAATCCCGGCGCCGGAGAATGACGCACAATGGATCTGACCGATTCTGATCTTCTTCAGCACGTCCAGCTCATCACCGGCTATCCCGCCCGCGTATATCCTGAACCGTATCAGTCCATTGCTCTTTTTGTCCAGCCTCTCGTCAAGGAGCCTCATATACTTGAGCCAGGTGGAGCCCTCAGGCGCCACGGTCGCAAACTTGATTGAAAATCGCTTTTCAGCGTGACATTTGACAGGGTTAGAGAGAAAGGCGGCTGCCCCTAAGAAGACAAGAAAAAGCGATATGAAAATACTCTTTACAGACAAAAATGCCTCCTTCCAATTACAAACGTGATTGAGATCATATCATTCTGGAGCAATGGAGTGTGTGACCCGCCCATATCTTTTATAAGAAAAGATTATCAATATCCCCCATGAGCTTCAGGGCCCTGGCCTGGATGACCGAATTAATAAGGCAGGCATCTCTCAATTTACCCGGGTCACCCGAGATAACCTCCTCAAGCAAACTTGAGAAAAGTTCCCTGTCCTGGGTCATCACCGCGTAATACCTGGCGAAATAGTACTGGGCCAGGAAATATCTCCTCCTGCTCAGATCCAGGGCCCTCTCAAAATAGACTTTCGCCCCCTCGGGGTCGCCTCCCAGCATCCTTGGCAGGGCGGAAAGAGTCACGCCCATGAGGATGAGGGGGAGGCCATGCTGATAATTGGCATTGATCTCCATCAGCCTGTCGAGGCAGGCCCGGGAAATGCTGAACTGGGCAAGGGCTGCCGGTTTATCAAGGTTCAGATTTATCCAGGCGTTCCAGGACAGCGTGGTCCATAGCAATGCCTCAAGGTCATTTTCATGAATATCTCTTAACAGGCCTTTCACTCTCTCAGGGTCCCTGTCCGGCACAGGGTCCCACCCAGGGCCAAGGGAACGCATCCCGTAATTTCTGGCCCTGAGATACAGCAGGGAGGCCCTCACAGGACTTTCTTCCTCCACAAAGAGCATGCTGTATCCGCAGTATCCTATGCAAAGGGATTTTAAAATTTCCCGATTTCCCGGGTCACTCTTCAGGAGTCCTTCAAGGATCTTCAGGTTTGCGGGGATCGAACTCCTGGCCAGATCCGGATCGCACTCTTCAAAAAATGCGGCTGTAAGGTCCGGAAAGAGGGAAGGGGTCATTTTAAGTGCCAGTTTCATGCACCCCCCTAACGGTATCAGGCACAGAAGCAGGAGAAAGGATATGGCAAGCAGATGTTTTCTCATGATAGAATTAAAAAAGAATAAAGGGGTCTCCTTTGGTTATGGGCTCTTTACTGTATTTTTCAGCTAAAAATTGTGCCCCGGCCCCGTTTTGCATATTCATGACCTGGTCATAATATTCAAGGGCCTTCCGTCTCTTTCCCTCAAGGTCATGGCTCATGCCCATCTTCAAAATGGGCCAGGCCGCCATCAGCGGGTCCCTCTCACTGTCAACCGTGGAAGTGACTGCCTCCAGTCTTGAGCGCGCAAGATCATATTGATCATGGAAGAGATAGTAACCGGCCTCAAGATATAGTCCACGGTTGGCCCAGAGCTCAGCCCTGTCTGATAAAGCCCTGTCCCGGCCCTTATTGCGAAAACAATCCGCTGTCTTTCCGTACTCGGAATCCATGCCCAGCTGGATATAAGTAATACCTAAAAGATAGGCGTGCTTTGGCAAGTTTTGAAACCTCCTTGCCAGTTCCTCGGCAATGGGAAGGGCCTTCTTGAAATCACACTCCATGAAAAGGTAGATGTGGAGAAGCGTGCTTTTTGCCTCAATGGATGAATATATTGCCTCATCGGCCGCGATGTGCAGTTTTCTCAGGCCTTCCTCCGTGTCCCCTCTGTGGAAAAAGATATAGGTCAGGAACTTGAGGACCCCTGAAAATCGTGCCGTGTAGTAGTCATAAATGCCGAGGCCCAGGAGCACGTCCCTGTTATCCGGATCCATTTCAAGACAGGTCTTGAGGGCGTCTATGGCCTTAAGGGCGGTTGTGTAGGATGCGAACCATTTGTGCTGCATCAGCTGGAAACGGCCGCTGAAGCCCAGGGCGCCACCCAGGTAAAAATAGGTAAAACTGTCCGCCCGGCCGTTTTCAATCCTTTTTTGGGCCACGGACACGGTCTCTTCAATGCGTTTCTGATACTCTTCAATGGTATACACGGACCAGAAACCATCGACCATCCGGGACCAGGTCACCATGGCCATATAAAAATAACCGATCGGATCTTCGGGATTTTCTGAAACGACTTTCTCAAACAGAACCTCCGCCTCATCGAATTTCCCGTCATAGAGGAGTTCAATTCCCCGGATGACCGTCCTGTCAGGCAAGTCGCGGGTGGGGGAAGTTCCGTCCCGGCTTTCCATTGCGATGGAAAGCCGGCAAGAAAGAATTAAAATCATGATGGACAGAATGAGAGGCATACCTGCCCTGCGTATTAAGTTCATTAGGGGCATCTCCCTTTCTGGACACATTAACTTCAGGAATAATGTATTAAATTAACACTAAATATGACATCTTAGCAAGCATAATAAACTTATGGATTCCGAATAAAATCTTTGAGGTTAAGTAAAAGATTTAGCTGGATTTTTCAGTATTTTGTATTATACTTACAAGAGATTTTAAAGCCCGACAACATGTCAGGAGGACCATTCAGGATGAAGATTCTTCTCTTGGGCGGAAGCGGGATGCTTGGAAGTGACTGCAGAGAAGTTCTCAGCGCCGGGCACGAGGTTCTTTCTCCCACCAAAAAGGAACTGGATATTGTTCGATGGGATGTCGTCATTGAAAACCTTCAGAAAATCAAACCGAAAGTTATTCTCAATTGCGCCGGATTCACGGATGTCGATGCCTGCGAGACAGAAGAGTATCTGGTGAGAAAGGTGAATGTCGAGGGTCCTCGCAACCTGGCCCAGGGTTCCGCAAGATTCAACTGCAGGATTATTCACATCTCAAGCGATTATGTCTTCAGCGGGCAGAAGGATGTCCCCCAGCCTTACTTTGAGGATGACCCTGTGGATCCTATCTCAGAATACGGCAAGAGCAAGGTGGAGAGCGAGGTCGCGGTAAGGGAGAACGCGCCTAACTATATCATTGTTCGGACCGGCTGGCTTTACGGGATAAACGGGAATAACTTTGTCAAATCCATTATCGAAAAGGCCGCTGGCAAGAAAAAAGTAAAATCCCTAAAGGTTGTAGACGATCAGATCGGCTCGCCCACCTGGACCTATCGCCTTGCTCTTCAGATCAAGGAACTCCTTAATTCCGATGTAAAAGGGACTTTTCATGCCACATCTGAGGGGTATTGCAGCCGTTTTGAGTGTGCCAGGCATATCCTCAAGAGGCTTAAGATAAAAAAGGCGATCGAACGCTGCAGCATGGATGATTTTCCCCAGGCCGCAAAGAGACCGGCCAATTGCATACTGGAAAACAGGCTCCTGAAGAATCTGGGTCTTAACGCGATGCTTGATTGGAAGACCGATATCAACACCTATCTTGATCGATTCGGCAGCGATCTGGTAAAACAGGCCAAGGCCTAATACCCGTTCTTAAATTTGCCTCCCAATGGAGGCCCCTTCATAGATCGCCTCCTTTGCGCTTCGGACATCAAGGCAGTCTCCTATCTGGTATACTTCTATACCCAGCCCCTTGACCTGGTCAAAGAGTCTGGTGTCCGGCCTGTTGCCCACGGCGATTATCACGCTGTCGCCTTCGACAAAAAGCTCCTTTTCCTCCTTATCGGTCACGAAGGCCCCCTTTTCCGTAATCATTGAAAGCCTGTGTTCCGTCAGGATATTCACCCCGTTCTCCTTGAGCCGCTTCAGGATGATCTTCTTGGTCATGGCTTCAATCTGGGTGCCGATCTTGGGGAGCTGTTCCACCATGGTCACGCTGCAGCCCTTTTCCGAGAGTTCAAGGGCCACTTCGCAACCCGTGGCGCCTCCTCCTACCACAATGGCCTTTCTGACAGGTGATCCCGTCCCGTTGAAGAGTTCGGGCACGGTCTTGACCAGGGGAAGTTCTATACCCTTGACAGGCGGTATAAAGGGGACCGATCCCGTGGCGATGATAACCACATCGGGATTTTGCTCCCTGATTGTCTCTATTGTCGCGTCTGACCCAAGATAGCACGTCACATTGTATTTTTCTATCTGCTTGCGCAGAAAATTGATAAGACTCAGCATCTCTTTTTTATAAAAGGACTGGCTGCCCAAGATGAGCTGTCCGCCCAGGGCCATCTGTCTCTCATAGAGAAAGACACTATGTCCCCTCTTTGCCGCCACCCTTGCCGCGTTCAATCCTCCGGGGCCTCCGCCTATGACCACCACTTTTTTGGGATTATCCGTGGGATGGATCTCCATCTCCTTTTCACGGCCGAGGGCGGGGTTGACCAGGCATTCGATCCTGCCCCTGCGGAAGATCGACTGCATGCAGGTATTGCAGGCGATACAGATCCTTATGTCTTCGAGACGGCCTTCTTTGGCCTTCTTGGGCAATTCAGGGTCTGCAAGCAGGCCCCGCCCCATGCAGACAAGGTCGGCTTTTCCTTCGGAGATCAGATTGTCAGCCACCAGGGGGTCGTTGATCCTTCCCACTACCATGACCGGAATATCCAGCGCCGCCCTTATCTTTTCAGCCGAATCCGCAAGGCAGGCCTGCTCCATGAACATGGGCTGGCATATCCACTCCGGAGTGGCGTCGTTGCCCGCGGAGACCTGGACGAGATCTATGCCCTCGCCCACCAACTGCTTCAGTATTTCAATGCTTTCCTCTGTTGTGAGGCCGTCAGGCACAAACTCCTGGGCGCTGATCTTGAAGGATAATGGAAAATCCCTTCCAACCCTTTTCCTTACCTCCCTTACGACCTCCTTGGCGAATCTCGCCCTCCCCTCTATGCCCAGGCCGTACTGGTCTTCTCTTATGTTTGAAAATCTCGAGATAAATTGATTGATGATGTATCCGTGGGCCCCGTGGATCTCGATCAATTCGAAGCCCGCCTGGACCGCCCTCTCCGCCGCATCCCCGAAATGTCCTATGATCCTCTGGATACCCTCAACGGTCAGGGGTTCTACATCACCCTTGATGGCCGGGCAGGGGAGGGGGGAAGGGGCAAAGGGTTTCCTCTTGATAACCCGGGCCGGGACCTGTCTCCCGGCGTGGTGGATCTGTATGGCCGGGACCGCTCCCTCGGCCTTCATTACCTTTGCGATCCTTGAGATCCCCTCGATGAATCTGTCATCATAGAGCCTGGCCTGGTGATTGGAGACAATGCCTTCAGGCGAGACCCCATGGGCCTCCACGATCACCATGGCGGGTCCCCCCGCGGCCCTGAGCCTGTAATGCTCGACAGTCTTGTCCGTGTAGGAGCCGTCGTTTTCAATCAGAAAAGACGCCAGGGCGGGCATGACAATCCGGTTTTTTAAGTGACATCCCCTTATATCAAAGGGAGTAAACAGTTTTTTCATGGTTCTCCATTGTTATTAATTATAGTCTGCAAATCGACCAGAGATAATATGATCTTAAATGATTTTTAGGGATAGATATAAGAATGATAGTTTTTTGTCAAATACAAAAGCTCCCGGACTATATCCCCAGATAGGCCTCCCTTATGTCGGGAGACGTCTTTATCTCCTCCGGGCTTCCCTGTGCCTTGATCAGGCCCTCGTGCATGATATAGACATAGTCTGCCGCCTCCAGGGAGGCCTTCGCGTTTTGCTCTACGAGCAGTATGGTAAGATCCATATCCTCCTTCATTTGCATAATGGTCATGAATACTTCGTTCGCGAGCTTGGGCGCAAGGCCCTGACTCGGCTCGTCGAGCATCATCATTCTGGGTCTGGTCATGAGGGCCCTGCCGATGGTCAGCATCTGCTGTTCCCCGCCGCTCAAGGAGCCCGCAACCTGCCGGCTCCTCTCCTTCAGACGGGGAAAGAGGGAATAGACAAGATCCATGGATTCCCCTTTGAACCTGTGCGCCATTCTCAAATAGGCACCCATGGAGAGGTTCTCATAAACGGTCATGTTCGGGAAGAGGTGTTTGCCTTCTGGAACCAGGGCGAGCCCCTTCTCCACCTTTTTATGGGGGGGGAGAGAAGTAATATCTTCTCCTTCATAGACTATCCTTCCTCCCCAGGGCTCGATAGATCCCAAGATCGTCGATAGAAAGGTGCTCTTTCCAGCCCCGTTGGGACCCAAAAGCGATGTGATGAAACCCCTATTGGCCCTGAGACTTGCCCGCCACAGGACCTGCATGGGCCCATAGCCTGATTCCAGTTCGATCACTTCCAGCATTATTGCTCCTCAGGAGGGCTTCCCAGATAGACCTCGATGACCCTCGGGTCTTCCAGGGCCTCCCTTGTGGGGGCATCCACTATCTTGGCGCCCTGGTGCAGCACAATCACCTTTTCCGCCAGGCCAATTACGGCCCTCATTATATGCTCTACCAGCGACACTATCGCGATCTCTTCTTCCTTCGCAACATCCTTTATAAGATTAACCATCCGGTCGATGTCATTGGGGTGCATTCCGGCCATGGCCTCATCCATGAGGAGCAGCCTGGGTTTCATGGCCAGGGCCCTGGCGATCTCCATCAGCTTTTTTTCCACGGGAGTAAGGGTGCCTGCCGGTTTGTCCCTGTGCTCCCGGAGGCGGACCCTTTCAATCATACGGTCCGCTATCTTCAGGGCCCCCTCAACATCGACGCTGTTGCCCATGCTCCCGAACATGGCGCCGACAGCCACATTCTCCCTTACCGTGGCGGAGCCGAAGGGCCTGGGGATCTGAAATGTCCGCCCGATGCCCAGGGGCGCCCTCTTATGCGTGGGGAGGCGGGTGATATCCCTGCCGTCATAAATGACCCTCCCTTCATCGGGGAAAAAGATCCCGCTGATTACATTGAAGAGGGTGGTCTTACCGCTCCCATTGGGCCCGACTATGCCTATGAATTCGCCGTGATCAATCTCCAGGCTCACCCGATCAACGGCGGTCAGGCCGCCGAATCTCTTTGTTATGTTTTCCATGATCAACAGGGGCATACAATTCACCTATATTATTAGCCGGGAGAGATTGGATGACTTCAACCTTTTTTTGAGCATCCCTACCAATCCTTGGGGGAATACTAATATAATAGTGATGATAATGGGCGCGAATATGAGGAGTTGAAACCCGGGCAGGGTAATGGAGAGATAATATTTGGAGATCCCGTAGATAAGCCCCCCAAGAACTGGGCCCAGCAGGGTACCGGCCCCCCCGATGAGTACGATAATAATGGCCTCTATGGTATAATGGATCTCAAAGACCTCAGGTGGAAATACATAGGGGGTCTTTAGGGCCCATGAGGCTGCGCCCAGGAGACCTGCAAAGCAGGCGCTGGTGATGAACGCCGTGATCTTGTACCTGGTTACATTGACTCCCATGACCCTGGCCGCGTCTTCATCCTCCCGCAGGGCCATGAGGCCATAGCCGATCTTGCTCCTCATGTAATGAAATGTCACAAACGCCGCTGCCAGTGCGATGACAAGGACCATGATGTCGGCCCAGAAGGTGGAAAGGCTGCTTGCGGCCTCCCTGCCCAGGATACGGTTGAGTTGGGCCGTGAATATGATGCCCTCGGAACCGTTCCATATCTTGGCCCCCTCAATAAGAAACCTGAATCCCTCATTGACCCCTATTGTGGCGATGGCAAAATAGGCCCCCCTGAGTCTCAGGGCCACGGCGCCCACTGCCAGGGATAAAAGGGTTGAGAAGACAAGCGCCATGATAAAACCGATGACTATTATAGAGACCCCTAAATCTTTGTAAAGGGCCAGTTCCGTAATCCCGAGGGCCATTCCATAGGTCCCGACGCCCATAAAGGCGACATAGCCAAAGTCCACATACCCGGTCAGGCCTAAAAAGATGTTAAAGGCCTGGCCCAGGGCGCAGTAGAAGAGGAGGGTGGCAATTAGCTGCCATGTCCCTGAGGCGTATCTTCCGATGATCAGCATGGCAAGATATGAGATAAATACCGGGATCAGGGGGTAATATTTGCCGGTCTTTTTATTCATTTTCCACTCAGGAGTCCGGTCGGTTTGATGAGCAGTATGAGGAGGAGAATA
>CAZGIZ010000186.1:0-8318 GCA_964526655.1 uncultured Desulfobacteraceae bacterium
TTTTGTGGCGTGAACCCTCCCATCTGCGGGAACGGCAGAGTCTGGTGGAACTCCTTTTGAGATAGGGCTTGAAAAAAATCACCCGACCTCCGCTGTGGCTCCAAAGCCTGGCCCTATGGGCGAAGATATTTACTTTGAACACTAATGAGACGGAGCTATCCATGGCTGGACCTTTAAAAGGACTTTTGAGCGCCTTCAGGACATTGACGATAATTTCATGGCCCGGAAAGGAAGATAAGGACCTCGCATCAGCCCTTCCCTGGTTCCCCGTAGTAGGTCTTGTCCTTGGCATAATCCTATACGCCATAACACGAGTGTGGATTCTGATGCCATTCGAACCATGGCCCGCTGCCGCTGCCCTGATAATACTGGCAACCGAGATATGGCTTACCCGGGGCCTCCATCTGGATGGATTGGCCGACTGGGCGGATTCCCTTGGCGGCCTCCTGAGCAGGGAAAGGAGGCTTGAAATCATGAGGGACCCCGGCGTTGGGGCCTTCGGCGTCCTGGCCCTGATTCTCGCACTGACGGCCAAATGGATCGCCTTTGAAAGGATCGTTGCTTCCGGTTCCATGTTGTGGATTATCCTTATCCTGATTTTCTCAAGGGATATGATGGTGGAACTGATTGCCACGCTGCCCTATGCCAGGAGCGGTCGGGGGATGGGGAGGGACTTTGTCGCCGGCGCCTCCCCGGGGCGCAGGTTTATCTCCCACGGCCTGGGCCTGATATTCAGCATACCCTTCGGACCGATCGGCCCGGCACTTTTTCTCCTGTCCATATTATTGACGCGGGCATACGGGAGGAGATGTCAAAAAATATTCAGGGGGATCACTGGAGACCTCTTAGGGACATGGAATGAGGTCCTGGAGGTTATCCTCCTTCTCTTATGCGCGTTGCCCGGGAAGGATATTCTCTGTTACACAGGATGGGGGTGGGTATTGTCTTAGGGAGAAGCGGGTTTAATAATTCAAAAATGGTCATTTTCAGATCGGGACGGGTAAAAATGCAAATAGGCACAGGGCGTAAGGCGCAGCCGCCGTCGCCAAAGGCTATGGCGGGCCAAGTGGCACAGGGAAGAGCGGGAATAGATGATAGAATACAGACACGGCGGTGATCCGCGATCAGATCTGAACCGGTTTGGAATCGATGAAAGAACGTTGCTTGATTTCAGCGTCAATCTCAATTCCCTGGGACCGCCCGATATTATCCGAGATATTTGGCCGGACCTCCTTAACAGTATAGAGGGCTATCCCAGCGTGGAAGGGGAGGGTATCGCCCATTATTATTGCGATATGTTCGGTCTTTCCCCTGAAAACCTTATTGCCGCCAACGGCTCGACCGAGATGATCTATCTGACGCCGAGGGCGTTAGGCCTCAAGAGCGTGGTAATAATCACGCCGTCCTACCATGACTATGAAAGGGCCTCTATGCTCGCGGGAGCAAAGGTCACCAGGCTGCCGCTTTCGGCAGGGGACGAATTCGCCTTTCCCGAAAAGGGCCGCATAATAGAGGCCGTAAGGGATGCGGACGGCCTCTGGCTGGGACGGCCCAACAACCCCACGGGGACGATGGTATCCAAGGAGTACATCTTTGAATTGGCTGAGGAATTCCCTGAAAAATGGTTTATTGTTGATGAGGCGTTTATCCAGTTTGTGGAGGGATGGGAAGAAAAGAGCCTTTTAAAGGATCTCATCCGGCCCAACATCCTGGTCCTCCATTCGCTTACGAAATTTTACGCGATCGCGGGCCTGAGGCTGGGCGGGATCGCCGGAGGAAGGGAGGCGATCTCCCGCATCAAGATGGCGAAAGAGCCCTGGACGGTGAACGGCCTTGCGGACAGGGTCGCCCCCATGCTCCTTGGCTGCAAGGATTATGAAAGCAGGACCCGCTCCCTTGTCTCAAAGGAGCGCGAGAGGATCTATAAAAAACTCAGGGAATCGAATGGAATCAGGGTCTTTCCGCCGAGCGCGAATTTTTTTCTGTGTCAATGGGAGAGGGGCGGGAATCTTGATGAATTAATTGTTCACCTGCTTAAAAATGGCGTCTATGTCAGGGATTGCAGAAACTTTGCCGGTCTTGAAGAGGGATTTTTCCGATTCGGCCTGAAATCCCGGGAGAATAATGACCTGCTGATATTCCTGCTCTCTTCTTTTCCGGAGAGAGGCAATGTTTGAAAATAGATTATCCGGCGATATTCTCTCTTCAAGTCGATATCTACCTGGTTGGTTGCCCATGAACAAATATTTTGGGATTCGCATAGCTCAGAGAAGATTCCCAGGACATCATAGGCGTAAATCCCAAATATTTGTTCATTGCGATATCCTGTGGAATTTGAAAAAGATATCGCCTTGAAGAGAAAACATCGCCTACCTTGCTTGGTACAGCTTTCGGGGGAGAAACAAAGATGTGCTTTATAGACTCGGATTTTTTACTACAGTTGAATTTCAAGTCGAATAGATATGATAGTGGCGCAGGGCACAGGGCGTAATGAAAGATTCATATTATTACGATTTTACCTTGCGCCCTGTGCCCTACGCCCTGCGCCATTATTTTGATCTTCGAAACTATAAGGGACTTGCCGTGTCTGAAAATAATTGAGAAATTCGCTATAATAAGCACATGCTCACACTATCATTAATCCTTTTTATCGGTTTCATTCTCGACCTTTTAATCGGTGATCCCAGATACGGTTGCCATCCCGTAAGGGTCATGGGCAGGTCTATTGCCCTGGTAGAAGGATTTTTGAGGAGACACGGCCTGAAGGGGAAGGGCGGTGGAACCGTCCTTGTGCTTGTGATTGAGATTATGACCGTCATGATCTATATTGTCCTTAGCAAGGCCCTCGGTCTTATCCATTTTCTGGCCGGGTGGTGCTTTGATCTCTATATATTCTATTCATGCATTGCCCTGAAGGACCTTATAGTGCATGTAAGGCCCGTGATCACCTCACTGGATTCCGGCAACCTGCAGGGGGCCAGGGCCGCGGTAGCCGGGGTAGTGGGCAGGGATGTGGATTCCCTGGACAGGGAGGGTGTGATCAGGGCCGCAATCGAAACCCTGTCAGAGAATTTCGTTGACGGTTTTTTCACCCCGGTATTCTGGTTGCTGGCGGGGGCCGTCTCAGGAGGCCTCCTTGGGTTCGATCCGGTCGTGTCCGGGCTTGGCCTGATGCTCATGGCAAAGACCGCGAGCACCCTGGATTCAATGGTGGGATATAAAAACGATGAGTATTTCAGGTTCGGCTGGGCCGGTGCAAGACTCGATGACCTGGTCAATTTCCTGCCTGCAAGGCTGTCCTTCATTGTGCTTTTTTTAGGGGCGTGGATTAGCGGCCGTAGCCCCATAAAGGGTTTTAAGGTCGCCTTAAGGGACAGGCTCAAGCACGATTCGCCAAACGCGGCCCACGCGGAGAGCTTTGTGGCCGGGGCGTTGAATATACGGCTTGGCGGTCCCACAAGGTATCGCGGGAGGGTGAAGAACAAGCCATGGCTGGGAGAGGAGAATAAGGACCCCGTAACTGCGCATATAGGAATGACCTGGAGACTCATAAAGGCCTCAGGGTGGGTTACAGTGATTATTTCGTTGGCTGTGCTGGTCTCAGTGATGGTAGCTACTCAGGTAGATAGGCTGTAGGCATTTAGGCTGTATGTAGTTTCGATCAATGCGCAAGAGCTAACAGTCTTCAGCCTATATCCTAAACAACATGAATGGTTACCAGTGATGAATATAAAAGGTTTCATGTAATGAAATTAGTACATATCATTTTAATAGCAACCTCTTTCCTCATGATGGGATTGTATCCCTGTGCCCATGCGGGGACCTTCAGGGACGCCATGGGAAGGGAGGTAATCCTGGACAGGGAGCCCTCAAGGATAGTACCCCTGGCCCCGAGCATCACGGAGATACTCTATTTTCTGGGTCTCGGGGACCGGGTCGTGGGTGCTACAGAGTACAGCTATTATCCGCCCGAGGCCACTCTTAAACCCAAGATCGGAAGCTATATAAACCTCAACGTGGAGAGGATAATAAGCCTTTCACCGGATATTGTGATAGGGACCAAGGACGGCAACGAACCCTGGATTGTTGATCTCCTTGAGCAGGCCGGGATCCGGGTTTTCATAGTGAATCCCAGGAACGTGAGACAGGTCATTGACACCATCACCGAGATCGGCAGGGTATGCGGGATTCCCGATAGGGCTGAATCGCTGTCGCGAGAGTTAAGGGACCGTGTTGAGAGGGTTAGGGCGGCCGTCGCAGGGAGAGAAAGGCCCCTGGTTTTTTTGCAGATCAACCTCCGGCCTATCATGGCGGTCAACAGGAACACCTTTCATCATGACCTTATCAACCTTGCCGGCGGCAGGAACATGACGCAGGATGAGCCTATCACCTATCCCAGGATCAGCAGGGAGGAGGTAATCAGGGAGAGGCCCGACGTGATTATAATATCCTCCATGGAAAGGGGCGGAAGGTTTGAAAAGGCGAGGGAGGAATGGATGGAATGGAGTTCCATACCTGCCGTGAGGAATAACAGGGTGTACCTGATTAATTCGGACCTCATAGACCGCCCTTCACCGAGGATAGTGGATGGTCTCGAGGCCATGGTGAGAATAATACATCCTGAAGTGACCTTGAAATAAAATGGCTTCGCCATTTTATATAACGCGGCTCCGCCGCTTTTTTATGAACCACGTCGCTGTAAGCATCGGGGTATTATTAGTCATGCTGGCCTGTCCCGATGCTGTCCGCGGGGACTTGATCCGGCATCCAGTTTGACCTCTGGCTTTCCCTATAAATCGGGAAATGGCGACTTGCGGCAAGCCGCGGAGAGTTAGATCCAAAACAGATTGAAAACCGATGTCAAATGAGAAACATAATATATACCCCCTGAGGGCGCCGCTGACCCTTAAAAGGGTGATCGGGCTGTCCCTCTTAATGTGCCTAATCCTTATTGCCGTCATGCTCCTGTCTTTGATGCTGGGTACGGCCGAGGTATCCCCGGGGAAGGTCATGGACCTCTTCACTGGAGCCCTGTCCATGAAGGATCCGGCCGGGCTGATAATCTTTAAGATCCGGCTCCCGAGGATCATCCTTGCGGGGCTTGTGGGCTTTGCCCTTTCCCTGGGCGGGGTCGTGTTTCAGGCCATTTTGCGGAACCCCCTCGCAGACCCATTTATCCTGGGAGTCTCCAGCGGCTCCGCCTTCGGCGCGGTGCTGGGTATCTTTTTCGGGTTCGGCTTCAGCCTGGGGATCCCCCTCATGTCCTTTGCCGGGGCCCTCTTTACGATATATCTGGTAATGTCCCTGGGCGCGAGGAAGATGGGAGTGGAGTCTTCCACCATACTCCTGACGGGTGTGATCATAAACGCCTTTTTTACCGCGATTATCATGTTCTTCATATCCACCTCTTCAGATTCCAGGCTCCATACCATGCTCTTCTGGCTCTACGGCGACCTGTCGCAGAGCCAGTACGGCCAGTTAGCCATAATAGCACCCGCCGTGGTGATAGCGGCCCTTGTCATCTATGGGTTTTCAAGGGACCTGAACCTGATCACGGCAGGAGAAGAAAACGCCCTTCAACTGGGTGTGGAGGTCGAGAGGACTAAAAAAATCGGCCTTGTGATAATCTCCCTGATCATGGGTCTTGTCGTTGCCTTCTCAGGTCTCATAGGCTTTGTGGGCCTTATTGTGCCCCATCTGGGCAGGATGGCCTTCGGCTCCGATCACAGGTTGTTGATCCCCGTCGCCTCCATCGGTGGGGCGGTCTTTCTTATCGCCGCGGACACAGTAGCAAGGACCATCATATCACCCAGCGAACTCCCTGTGGGTGTGATCACCGCCTTTATGGGCGCGCCCTTCTTTATTATCCTTCTCAGGAAAAGAGGCAGCCGGTGGAGCCGATCCTGAAACTCAAAAAAATCGGATTCAGGTATGAGGAGGAATGGGCCCTCAGGGGAATTGACCTCCATCTCAACGAAGGCGAAATCCTGGGCATACTTGGTCCCAACGGCTCAGGCAAAAGCACGCTCCTGAAGATAATGGACGGGGTCCTCACCCCCGAGGAAGGTGAGATACTCATCAGGGACCGGCCTCTCAATAACCTGAGGCGGACCGAGTTGGCGAGGGAGGTGGCGATGGTCACCCAGGAGAATCACTTCAGGTTCTCCTTTTCAGCCCTTGAAGTGGTGCTCATGGGCAGGTTCCCGCATCTCAGGAGGCTCCAGTTCGAAGGGTCGAGAGATATGGAGGCGGCATTTAAGGCCCTGAGGGTCACCCACGCCCTGGAGCTCGCTGGCCGCTCCATCCACGAGCTGTCAGGAGGGGAAAGGCAGAGGGTCCTCATCGCGAGGGCCCTGGCCCAGGAACCAAAAATAGTCCTCCTTGACGAGCCGACCTCTTTTCTTGATCTCAAATATAAGAGGGAGATCTTCAGGCTGATATCATCCCTCAGCCGGGACAGCGGCCTGAGCGTGGCCCTGGTATCCCATGACATCGACCTGGTCGCCCAGTATTGTCACAGGCTTGTGATCCTGAAAAAGGGCAGCCTTTATGACACGGGGGAACCGGAAAATGTCATCACGGCCTCCAACATAGAGGCGGTTTATGAATGCCCGGTCCTCGTGGATAAGAACCCCCTGTCAGGGAAGCCGAGGGTGAGCATGAAATAAAAACAAGGCGCAAGGCGCAGGGCACAAGGCTCAAGGCCTATTCCCGGGTTTTCCCCTGCGCCTTGCGCCCTGTGCCTTGGGCCGGTTAGCTATTTCCAATAACAGGATGCTGTTTATAAACTTTTTATTCATCGTAAATTAGAAATAAGGAGAATCCATGATCGAATTCTTTATCAGGGGCGGCCCTGTCATGTACCCCCTACTGGCCTGTTCCATAATAGCCCTGACAGTCATTCTGGAAAGGGCCCTTTTCTGGATAAGGGAGGATATGCGCAGGGATCAGGCCCTTGTGGATGATGTGCTTGAGTTATGCAGGAAGGGTGCCTGGGAGGATGTAAGGATCAGGGTGGCCGGATCAAAGGATTACATCATCAGGATACTTGTAAGCGGCATACTCCACAGGGAGTTCTCCATGACCAAGGCCATGGAGACGGCCGCTGGGGACGAGATCAAGAGGATGCGGAGCTATCTGGGCGTCCTGGATACCATGATCACCGTGGCGCCGCTCCTGGGGATCTTCGGGACCGTCCTTGGCATTATTTCATCCTTTGAGCTGCTTGGCTCGAGCGGTATTGAACACCCCCAGGCAGTAACAGCGGGCATCGCGCAGGCCCTGATCACCACGGCCGCAGGTCTGGGCATCGCCATCCTGTCCGTGTTTCCATATAACTACTTCAATGCAAGGGCCGAGAATGCGGGCTTAGCCATTGAGAAGTATGCGACCAGCCTGGAGATAGTCTATGAGAAGCTCATGCAGGGGACGCCGGGGGAAGGAGGGAAGACTCCATGAGAGTAAACGTCAAGTCATGGAAGAGGCCCCGCATTGAAATGCTTCCCCTCATCGATATCGTCTTCCTCCTTTTAGTCTTTTTTATCTATGCCATGCTATCAATGGCCGTGCACAGGGGACTGCCTGTCAGGCTTCCAGATTCATCCACCAGCAGGCTGGATAAGGGGTCTGCCCTGGCAGTGACCCTGAGGGCGGACGGGACCCTATACCTGGACAGGGAAAAGACTTCCCTTGAAGAGCTTGGCCTGTTGCTGAGGCGGGCGGACGCGGTTAGAAAAGAGGCGGGCGTCCAGCTTTTTGCCGACAGGAAGGTATCTTACCAGGATCTGTTCCGGGTCATGGACCGGATAAGGATTTCCGGAATAACGCGAATTTCCCTTCAGGCGGAGGTGGATCAGAGGCCTTGAGACGTCTCCTGTTAGCCGCCGGACTGGCATTGGCCTTGCACGGCCTCCTGTTGTCCCTCAAGGGAGACTGGATAATGAGAAAGACTGTTCAATTGCCAAGGCCCGAGCCCATATCCGTCGCCCTGAGCTACAGGCATCCAGAGATCAAACCCGAGCCCGTCCCGAAGAGCCCTGAGAAGCCGAAGGTCAGGCCTGTTACACCCCCCCCGAAAAGGCACAGGAAAAAGATTATAAGACAGCCAAAAAAGGAGATAACTCCCCCCCAGAAGGTGACACATACCCCTATTGCACCTGTTGACACTTCAAAGACCGAAGATAGCCCGGTGGAAGAGCCGGTCAGGGAGGATGAGGATACCGGTTCAATCTCCGCATTGAAAGATGAGGCGATCGAAGGAGCGGTGGAAGCTGGCCAGGGCGAGCCTGAGCCCCCCGCTCCCCTCCCCCTGAAGGAGG